>NZ_CAAHFG010000003.1:320169-640338 GCF_900890425.1 Pontiella desulfatans
GTAGAACTGGGTGCCTTCCATGTGGCTGGGATCGATCCGGTTTTTCTTGAGGGTTTCGTAGGGGATGTCGATCTCCTTCTTGCAGACGGGGCAGAGCCGGCGGTAGAGGCGCTGCGCCTGCGTTAGCAAAAGGGAGGATGAAAGCATGAAGGGCTCGATGCCCATGTCGATCAGGCGGGCGATGGCGCCGGCGGCATCGTTCGTGTGCAGCGTGCTGAGCACCATGTGGCCGGTCAAGGCGGCTTCCACGGCAATGGTCGCCGTTTCGCCGTCGCGAATCTCCCCGACCATCACCACATCCGGGTCCTGGCGGAGAATCGAGCGCAGGGCGGCCGCAAAGGTGAGGCCGACCACGGGGTTGATCTGCACCTGGTTGATGCCGTCGAGCTGGTATTCCACCGGGTTTTCGGTGGTGATGATGTTGGTTCCGGTGTCGTTGAGTTCCTGCAGGGCGGAATAGAGCGTGGTGGTCTTGCCGCTACCGGTAGGTCCGGTAACGAGGATCATGCCGTAGGGTTGGCCCAGCGCATAGGTGAAGTTGTCGAGCGAAAGCTGGTCGAGCCCCAGTGCTCCGAGGTTGGGGGCCAGTGCGGTTTTGTCGAGGATACGCATTACGATCTTTTCCCCGTGCACCGTTGGCAGCATGCTCATGCGGACGTCGACTTCCTTGCCGAGGGCCTTGATCTTGAAGCGGCCGTCCTGCGGGACGCGCCGTTCCGCAATATCGAGCTGCGACATGATCTTCAGGCGCGAAATGATGGCGTTCTGCAGGTTTTTGGGCGGGCTGGGCGATTCGTAGAGTACACCGTCGATGCGGTTGCGCAGGCGGATGGTCTTTTCCATCGGTTCGATATGGATGTCCGATGCGCCTTTGCGCAAGGCTTCGATCAGGATCGAGTTGACGATCCGGATTACGGGGGCTTCGCCTGCGTTTTCGAGCATTTCATCCAGGCTGGCGTCATCGAGGTTTTCCTTGCCCACCTCGACATCGCCTTCATCGGCCATGTCCTTGAGGATGTCTTCGAGTGCCTGCGTGGGTTGATCGGTAATGGCGTTGAGGGCTTCCTCGACTTCTTTTTCGAGGGCCACCACGGGGGCCAGTTCCATCTGGGTACCGGATGCAATGGTTTCGCGGCCGACAATATCGAACGGGTCGGCCATGGCAATGGTTAGGCGTGCGCCCAGCTTGGAAATGGGGATGGCCTTCAATTCCTTCCACTTTTCCTTCGGCATCAGCTCGATGAGTTCTCGTTCGGGCGAAAAAGAGGAAAGGGTGATGGGGCTGAGTTCGAGGTATTCCGCCATCGCCAGCGCCATGTCCGTGTCGGAAACAACGCCTTGCTCAATCAGGAGACGCTCCAGCGGAAGATTCTTCAATTCCGCTTCTTTTTCCGCCTCGGCATAGATTTCCGCCTCGATCGGGCGGATTCGCTTCAGGCAATCCATTAGGCTATTGGAGCTATGCATCATCGTTGAACATCCGTTTTTTCAATAAGTTCCCTCCTGATAAGCAATAGCCGTGCCTACCCGGAAAAAAGCGGTTGTCCCGAGGGGTGGCCTGGGCTTGCCCCGCATTTGGCCTGCAACCTGCTTAAGGTAGGAGCACGGTTTTATAGGCAATTAACTTGAAGAGTCTCACCACAGAGCGCACGGAGGCACAGAGCAACCAACATATCTGCCACCCTCTGCGTCTCTGTGAACTCTGTGGTAAAAAATTCAAATCAGTTTAATTTGGTATTATTTAAGGAGAAAGAAATGGCAGACGGACAAATCCAAGGCAACCTAGCCGACAGCATTGCGATGCTCGAACAAATCCTGGAGGTCATGCCTCAGGATCCGGAGGCGCTGAAGGCGCTCTATAACGCCTATCTAAAGGGTGGCCACACGGATCGGGCATTCGATTATCTGGGCCGGCTGGTCGAGGTGACGCTCGGGGGAGGACATCCGGAGCTGTTTGCCTATATTGGCCAGGAACTACCTAATTTCGAAGAGAGCCATCCTTCCGAAGTGGCCGCGCAGATTGCCCGGTTGCGTACGCTCGCGCCGGTGGATCTCCCGAAAGAAACCACATCGGATGCAACAACGGCCAAGGCGGCCCCCGCAAAGTCCAGGGCGGAGACCGACATCGGCGAGGAGTTGGCGCTGGCCTGGCGCCTCTACGAGGAAAACCAACTCACGCAGGAGGAATATTCCAGTGTCCTGCACGACCTTACCGAGGTCTCTTCCAAGGAACTGGATGTGCCGGCAAGCGTTTTGCATGTGCTCAACGACCGGGGGTTCACCCAGATGACCCGGATCATGAACTATATGTCGAACCGCTCCGGTGTGCCGCCGCTCTCCCTAAAAAACTTTGACCTCGATGAAAAGGCCGCAAACGTTTTGCCGTTGGGCGTCCCCGTGCACGAAGGCGCGCTCCCGTTCGCGTTTTTCGGGAACGACATCCTCGTCGGCGTGCTCAACCCGTTCAACAACATGCTGGTGGACAAGGTGGAAACCGAAAGCGGCCACCGCTGCCACACCTATCTGGTCGAGCCGGAAGACTACGACACTGCGCTCGGCAAGCTCCGGGAGATGCAGGCCAAGGATTAGTGCCGTGCGTATGCCGTTGGGGGGCATAATTCCGTGCATATCTCAGTCTTGAGCAGTTTATGTGGATTGTGACTTGCGCGGCGAATGACATATGTGTTTTAACTATACAAAATATCTAATGAACGTCTCGGGGTGGGACGGGATGAAGTTTTATCCGGTGTTTTTTGCGCCGGATCCGAAGCGGGCAAGCTGTTCTTCCAGGGGATGCAAGAACGGTTGCCCAAAAACTAAAACACCGCCACATGGGGTGGGGGAACCAGAAGGGAATACGAATGAAAATCGAATGGTGGAAATTGGCAAGACGCGGAGCGATGGCGGCGATCGTCGCCTGTTGCGTGGTGGGTTTGATGGGGTGTGATGATGAGGATACCGGCGAAAGTGCAAGTATCGAGGGTAGCTGGGAAATACGCGACGCTGCGTCGGATGAGGTGATTTCTGTTTTCACATTCCATGGCGATGGCACTCTTAACACGACTTTTGGGAGGGATGGCACCTATAACGTAGACGGGTTTTCTCTCGTAATTGAAACTCCCGGCGCTGAAGACACCACAATCTGGCTAAAGGCAACGATTGCCGGAGACAGCCAAAGCATGTCGGGAACCTGGACGGACTCCGTTGGTGATGCCGGTTCTTGGGCTGGTAGCCGAATGTAATCCACTTAGTTAAAGGCGGCCTTTCGGCCGCCTTTCAATTTTAGATAGGAATATACACATGAAAATCGATTGGTGGAAATTAGTAAGGCGCGGAGCCATTTCGGCGATCGCCGCAGGGTGTATTGTCGGTCTGGTTGGCTGTGGCGATGACGACGAGTCGGCAGGTGACGGCAGTGGAGGCGATTGGCCTAACGAAGTTTGGATAATCACAAAAGAGCGTGGTCATGGAACGCTAGACCAGGTTCGACTGGATCTGGCTGACAGGCATTTCGAAGCCATTGGTGAATTCTGCAATTGGGGATGTAGCGGATCTGTTGAGTACTGGAGGGTTTCCAACGGTTCCCTTGATGCAAAATTTGGAAATGATACCCAGTCGGCAACACTTGAAGGAACGGTTTCGGGGAGCTCTTGCTCCGGAACGTATGTGATTTCATATGACTCCGGAGGCTCTTCAACGGGAGAGTTCTACGGAGAGCGCCAATAGATTGAACTGGGATAGAATGGATCAGTAACGAATGGAGTATTTATGAAAATCGAGTGGTGGAAATTGGCACGGCGCGGAGCCATGGCGGCGATTATCGGATGTTTCGCAATCGGGGTGATCGGGTGCGGGGACGACGACGGGACGACCGAGTCCGACGCCGTCACGTATTATTTCAATTGGTCTGAAACCGATGGCGACGAAGGTGAAGGAAGCATGACGATCACGGTCGAGGGGACAACGTTTTCCGGGACGCTGGAGGTGACCAAGTTTACCAACGAGGGCGGAACCTATACCTATGGGATTTCAGGAGATCTGACCGCTACCGGTTTGAGTGGTGTTGATGCGCGGGGCCGGTCGTGGAATGTCGTGATCGATGGGGCTTCGATTTCTGGCTCCTACTATGATCCCGATGGAGGCGAGACCGGGACGGTCACCTTGCGTTAATGATTTAAATGATGAAAGTATTGCAGCCAATGTGGCTGCGTTAACCAGGAAAGAAAGGGTGAAAAATGAAAAACGAATGGTGGAAATTGGCACGGCGAGGGGCCATGGCGGCAATTATTGCGTGTTGCGTAGTGGGTTTGACCGGCTGCGGCGAAGATGATGGCGAAGATGCCGATGTTGCTGGAACCTGGGTTGTGGACGGAGCTGGCCTCGAGTTCACGCTTGATGGAAATGGCGGTTTGGCCGGTCGTTGGTTGGATCCCGAGGAAAAATATCCTGATATTACAGGAAGTTACGAACTTCAGGGAAGTTCGATAACCATTCGTGCGACCCGTATCTACACAGACCAATCATCGGTGGAGATAACACAGGTAATCACTCTTGAAGGGTCAATTACCGGCAATAGAATCAGCGGAACGTTTAGCGAAACTGAAAACGGGATTGCAACGTATACCAATGTTCCGTGGAGTGCGACCAAGCAGTAGACAGGTTATTTCCGGCACTTATGATGCCGAATCCGAAAACGGGCAGGCTGTTCTTCCAGGGGATGCAAGAACGGTTGCCCAAAAACTAAAACACCGCCACATGGGGTGGGATAACCAGAAAGGAATACATATGAAAATCGAATGGTGGAAATTGGCACGGCGCGGAGCCATGGCGGCAATTATTGCGTGTTGCGTGGTGGGCTTGACGGGGTGTGACGAGGATGATGGTGAAGATGTTAGTGTCGTTGGCGACTGGAACATTGCCGGTGGTGATGATCTGGAGGCTTACGATAAGATTACGTTCTATGCAGACAATACCTTGACCATGTTTACCGATGAGGGTGACCGTGATGGTACGTATGAGATTTCAGGATCCCGAATCGTATTCACCTTTAGCTTCCAGGATGGCCCTGACCCGGTAGATGACTTGGTTTCAGTTACGGGAACCGGAACGGTCGACGGCGATACGATGTCCGGTCAATTCGTTGACAGTAGCGGCGACTCCGGGGACTGGCAGGGATATAGGCTTTAATTTTTGACCGCTAATTATCCGATGGGGCTACTTCACTGAGGTAGCCCCATTTTTGTTTCCAGGCCTTGTGCCTACCGCGTGGCCTTGCCGAGTTCGCCGGCTTTGCCGAGGGCATATTTGGCGAGGATGGGGCCGATGATTTCGAAGACGATGCAGGTGGCGGTGATGGTGGTGATGACCTTGGTGCCGATCATGTTGCCATGGGCAATGCCGTTTTCGCCAATCGCACCCAGTCCGGCAAATTCGGCGCCGACGATCAATGAGAGGCCAATGGCCACCCCGGCCTGCGAGAGGATGCCGAGGCCGACATATTTCTTAATCTTATCTTCGACGTGGCCGAAGATGGCGCCGAGGCGCGCGCCGCCGATCAGCCCGCCGGAGCGGCCAAGGATGTAGACGATGCCGATGAGGCCTAGGCTGGGCAGCGCGGAGACCTGCAGGTGGGCGCCGGCCAGGCAGAAAAAGAGCACGAAGGTGAGCGGCATGATTTCGAGCAACGGTGCCGTAACCTTGTGAACGAGCGATTCGCGGCGGGTGTTGATCAGCACGAAACCAATCACCATGTTGGTGAGGATCAGCGACAGGTGCCACAGCATGGAGAGCCCCGTGCCAAGGGTGATCAGGCCAAAAACAACAATCAGCATGTCGCGCGAGTTCTTTACGAAGCGGACCAGCTGGGCCAGCACAAAGCCGAGGACGGTGCCCACCCCGATACTCAGGATGATTTCGATGGTGGGGGCCTTGAGCATCTGGAAAAAGCCTTCGGAAACATGCCCGGGGGTTTCGGCCAGCAACAGGCTTTTGGAAATGGCGGCCGCAAAACCGAAAATGATGATGGCCAGGCCGTCGTCGAACCCGACCACGGCGTAGAGGGCTTGGGTCAGGCTGCCGCTGGCCTTGTATTCCTGGATGATGGCCACCGTGCCGGCCGGTGCGCTGGCGGGGGCCATCGAGCCGAAGATCAGGGCCATGGGCAGGTCGCGCGTAACGGCGTAGATGAGCCCGGTCACAACGAAGAAGGCGGTGAACGATTCGGCGAAGATGATCCAGACAATCCCGTGGCCGAGCCGCTTGAGCGATTTCATGCTGAGCTCGGAACCAATGCTGAAGGCCACGAAGCCGAGCGCCACCTGGGTGACGAAGGCCAGGCTTTCCAGCACCGGTTCGGTAAACAGCTCCATCCCGTATTTCTTGAACGAGGGGCCGAAAAGCGCCCCGACGAGCATGTAGCCAATCAGCGAGGGCAACGAGGTTTTCTTGATGAGCTTGCCCGCGTAGAAGCAGACGATAAGCATGATGCCCACCAGCGTGAAAAGTTGGGGCATTCCGGCGGAGGCTTCGGCGGCGTGTTCGAGAGCGGGTGCTGACATTCCTGATTCCTAGATGTTGAGGTTGCCGGCGCAGTAGAACAGTTCCTGGACGGTCAACAGGATGTCGTCGCGCTCGTCCAGCGAACCAACCTTCTGCTCAATGCGGCGGATCGTTTCGTTGGTGTCCTTCTTGTCGACGGTTGCGAGAATCACCTTGCAGAATTCCGCCTGCTTGTCGCTCCAGAAGCCGGCGAAGAGCGGCATTTTGTGGATATAGTTCGCGGCAGGCTCGGCTTCGGTAACCATGACGGTCGATGAGTTGAAGCCGGCGAAGATCTTGATCACGTCCTGGAACAGCTCCTCGTCCTGGATCTGGACGCGGAACAGGTTCTTGTTGTCGTGCTCTTTCGGGTCGGCTTCGTCGCGCACGTGGCGCAGGAAGTTTTCCGCCAGTACTTCACCGGTGGGCGCCTGCAGCATTTCCTCCACGTTCGCGGGGACGTTGAGCACCTGCGAGATGGCCGAAAGCACCTTGATATGGATGTTCGAGCTGCTGGACGGGGCAATGATGAAAACGAACAGTTTGACCGGCGCGCCATCCATGGCGGCGAATTCGACGCCATCGGGAACCGACAGGATGCCCACTACGAAATCCTCCACGCCATCGAGCCGGCAGTGGGGGATCGCGATGCCGTTGCCAAAGCCGGTGGTGCTCAGCTCCTCGCGGTCGGCCAGCCCTTTCAGCAGGACCGATTCCTCCAGGTTGGCCAGCACGGCCGATTTTTTGGCCAGCTTGGCGATGGCGGCCAGGACTTCTTCGCGCGTGCGGCAGTCGGCCTGGGCCATAACGCATTCGCTTCTCAGGGCATTGATCAGGTTCATGTTTGGGGTTCCTCGCTTCGGGTGCTCCAGGCCAAAGTTTGCTGGATGCTGGGTTGACGCAGTCGATTAAAGAGACGTAGCTTATGGGCTATGCAAAGGACTGTCCAGATTCTATTGCTCGTTGCCCTGCTCCTGCCGATGGCCGGACTCGCCCGCGAAGAAACGCTCGAGGAGCGCAAGACGCGCATCACCCGCAAATACCTGCGCAAACGCGTGAACATATCCCAGAGCGACATGATCGTGCCTTCCGACCTCCCGCAGGAAGACGAACGGGTGGCGGCTTCGGAAAAATACAAGCAGGCCGACGACCTGCTCCAGCAGCAACAGCAACCTTCCACCCTGCCGCCTCCGCAAGTGCGCAGGCCGATGCCGGAGGAAAAAGAGAGCAATTGGCTGCTGGATGATGCGGCCGAGGAACTGTCCGATCCCTACGCCGACCCATTTGCCATCGGCAAACCAAACGACTCAACCAGCGACTATTGGGCGTTGTTCGGTGGGCGTTCGAAAGACTCCTCCTCTTCCAGTTCGTCGAGCCGGCGGGGCGAAGACTCTCGCTATGATCCCTACGCATCCCGCTCGCTAGACCGCTATGGCTCCGGAACCGATGGCCGGGTGAACCAGGGCTTCGATTCATACGGACGTCCGTTGCAGGGCAGCCGCTATGGCCAATCGACGCAATCCGGACTCTATGGCCAACGGCAGGATTCCTCCGTGTCGGATGGAACGCTGGGTTCGCGCAGATCCTATGGATCGTCGCCGGATTCCGGCCTCTTGCTCGATTCGTTCCCCCGGACGCAGTCCTCGGGAAGCGATGCCTATCGCCGCTACGATTCCGGCTCCCGCGAAACCCGGGGATATACGCCTACCTATCAGAGTCCGCTCCAGACCCGCCGCGAACAACAGCGGCAACAGGGCGCGCAGGACTACCAAAAGAAGGAATACCAGCAACCCAACACCTATCAGCAATGGAAAGACCGCAGCAAGGCCTGGGATCCCACCAAGGACGATGCCTACGTGGATGAACTGATGCGGAAGAACCGGAAATAAAAAAAGACTGAGCCTCTTGCAAAACCCTTCGAGTTCGCGAGGCGGTTTTTTGTTAAAAGTTGTTGGTATATGAACTTAACTTGAATGGTCTCACCACAGAGAACCTGGCGCGGCATAGCCGCAACCAAATTGTTTAGAACCACTGATGAACACCGAAGACTCAGATTTTTTTACCACAGAGAACTCAGAGACACAGAGCATCCTAATCCTCTGAGCCTCAGTGTCCTCTAGCGCAGCGGGTGGTGAAAACTTGTCAGGAAAACAAGAAATTGACGGATAGTAGTACAGAGACACAGAGCATCCTAATCCTCTGAGCCTCAGTGTCCTCTAGCGCAGCGGGTGGTGAAAACTTGTCAGGAAAATAAGAAATTGACGAATAGTAGTACGGAGGCACAGAGGAGCGGGAATGTTCAATTGCTCTGTGTCTCGGTGACCTCTGTGGTAAAAAACAAATCTGTTTAATTGGGTATTATTGGGGTAAACCGCTGGTTTCGTATGACTTGTCCTGATAACAAATAACCAGTGCCTGATAACTGGAACGGAAAACCAGAGGTTTTGCAAGTTCCTCGGCCGGATGCCAATTTTGGCACCGGCCCTGTTAAAATTCGGAACGTTTGCGGGTTAGAGTTCCTTGTAGTTCACCACCTTGCCCTCCACCAGCATCACCTCGTATTTCGATTCCTTGAGGGTGCGGTTGAGCTGCCCGATGCGGCGCTCGATCTCTTCGTTGGTCTCCATCGAAGCTTCGGGGGCGGGAGCCGGCTCTTCCCTATAGGTGTAGTAGAAATATTCTGCGTCATCCCGCTCTTCCGTGTAGTCCGGTTGTCCAAGGATTTTGACGACCTCGTCCTTCGCCATGCCCTCCTGGACATCGCTGAGTTTCCAAGGTCTGAACGTGGTTGCGCATCCGGCAAGGAACAGCACCACGGTGGCCAGCATCAAGCTCATTGTTTTCATGTGCACATGTTAATCCGGACGAAACGAAATGTCTATTCCGTTTCCGCTTCCGATTTCGGTTCCGCTTCGGAGTCCGCTGCGGCCTCCTCGATCGGGGGCGGTTCGGTTTTTTCGGAACCCTCGGGGAGCTTGCCGGTCTTCATGATGGAATCGACTTCCGCAAAATCAAGCACTTCGCGCTCGATCAGCAATTCGGAGAGTGCCACCAGTTGCTCCCGGTTGTCGGTCAGGATTTTCATGCATTTGTCATAGGCCTCCGCGAGGATGCGTTGCACTTCCTGGTCGATCTTCTGCGAGGTTTCTTCGCTGTGTTCGTGCGCGCCGCTAATGCCCTGCCCCAGGAAAACGGGCTGGTTGTGGCTGCCAAGGTTTTGCGGGCCGAGCAGTTTGCTCATGCCGTATTCGCAAACCATGGCGCGGGCAATCATGGTGGAACGTTCAATATCGTTGTGGGCGCCCGTGGTCACGTCCTCGAAAATCATCTCTTCGGCCGCGCGGCCGCCCATCAGGGCAACCAGGTCGGCTTCAAGCCGCTTTTGGCTCTGCGTGTAGCGGTCCTTTTCCGGCAGCGACATCGTGGCGCCCAGCGCCCGGCCGCGCGGGATGATCGTAACCTTGTGGATCGGCTCGCATTCCGGGGTCTTGTACATCGCAATGGCGTGGCCGGCCTCGTGGTAGGCCGTCAGCTTCTTCTCTTCCGGATCCAGCACATGGCTGCGGCGCTCGCGGCCCCACATCACCTTGTCGCGTGCTTCTTCCATATCCTCTTGCTCAACAAAGTCGGCGCCGCGCCGCGAGGCCAGCAGGGCGGCTTCGTTCACCAGGTTGGCCAGGTCGGCCCCCGAGAAGCCCGGCGTTCCGCGCGCCGAGCGCTTCAGATCGACCTGGTCCGAGAGGCGGACGTTGCGGGAATGGATTTTCAGGATCTGTTCGCGGCCTTCGAGCGTCGGCAGGTCAACCACCACCTGGCGGTCGAAGCGGCCCGGGCGCAACAGGGCGGGGTCGAGCACGTCGGGACGGTTCGTGGCCGCCACGATAATGATGCCTTCCTGCGTGTCGAAGCCGTCCATCTCGACCAGCAGGGCGTTGAGCGTCTGCTCGCGTTCGTCGTGCCCCCCGCCAATGCCGCTGAAACGGCTGCGGCCAACGGCATCGATTTCGTCGATGAAGATGATGCACGGGGCGTTTTTCTTCCCCTGTTCAAACATGTCGCGCACGCGGGAGGCGCCGATCCCGACAAACATTTCAACAAAGTCGGAGCCGCTGATGGTGAAGAAGGGCACGTCGGCCTCGCCGGCGACGGCTTTGGCCAGCAACGTCTTTCCGGTTCCCGGCGAACCGGAGAGCAACACGCCTTTGGGCATTTTTCCGCCGAGTTTCTGGAACCGCTTCGGGTCTTTCAGGAATTCGACCACTTCCGCCAGCTCCTCCTTGGCTTCGTCAACGCCGGCCACATCCTTGAACGTAATCTTGTTCTTGTCCTGCGTCAGCAGCTTGGCGCGGCTCTTGCCGAAGCTCATCGCCCCGCGCCCCGCATTCTTCATCTGGCGGATGAAGATGAAATAAATGATGCCGAAAATCAGGATGAACGGAACGATGTTGGCGAGAATCGAGACCAGCATGGTCTTCGGGCGCTTCACCTTCACCTGGACTCCATTGTCCTCCAGCATCTCCATCAGCTTTTCCGTCAGGATGATTTCCGTGCGGAACTGGGTGGTGCCGGATTCGTTGATGTCCATCGACTCGCCGGAAACATAGTGGTTGCCGGCCCCGTCGTGGGCAATGTCCACTTTCGATACCCGGCCGTTCTTAACCATGTTCACGAAATCGGTATATTCGATCTCGTTCGACTTCTGCGAGTTGTTCGAGAAAAGGTGCAGGACGGTCAGGAATACGGCCATCATCAGGAACGAGATCGCCAATCCGCGCATCGGCATCGGCGGCGGCCCCTTCTTGCCTGGTTTGTTTCCCTTGGGTTCCTTCTGTTGCTTGTCATCTGCCATAATTAAATCTTTCTGTGAAAAACTGCGCAAAAACTAACACCGCCATGGGGCGAATGCAACGTGTACACACACAAACTTGGAGTCATTCGGTGCCGTTTTGTTCAATGCGGAGATGCACGGCTTTCCCATCCCGTCCCCGCACGTCCCATCCGCGCGCCGTCCGGTAGCCCGGCAACCAGATGATTTCATTCCTGCACACCACGACCGGAACGCCTGCGCGTTGCTCCCTGGGCACCTTTTGGTCGGTCAGGATATCCTGCAGTTTGCGGCTGCCCGCCATGCCCAGCGGTTCCATCCGATCGCCGGGCCGCCAGCCACGGACCTCGATGGGCGATCCGCCGACCTTCTCCGCATCGAACGAGGCCTCCGCCGGAAGCACGCCCGCGCCCTTGCCATGGTCTTTCCGCCAGCCCGTCCCCGTCTCCATCGTCAACCGAACGCAGGGCAGGCTTTCCGGCCTGCACAACCCGGTCTCGAAGCGGGGTTCCCCATATTCCACCACCACGCGCTGCCGTTCGTTCAGCTCAAAAACCGTTGTGCCTGCTGCCGCATCCATGAGCGAAAGGATCTTTTCGATGCAATCGAAGGAGACCTCTTCAGCCCCTTGGTCGAACAGCCACATCCGGAGCGTTCGCCGCCGGGCGGCCAGGGATTCCGACCCATCCTGCATCGCGGTCATCCACTCGTTCTCGGCGCGCAGGATTTCCATCGTTCGCAGAATGGTGTTGCGGATGCCCGGGTTCAGTTCCTTTTCGAGCAGAGGCAGCACCGTGTGCCGCACCTTGTTCCGCAGGAAGGTTTCGTCGGCGTTGCTGGCATCTTCCCGCCAGGACAGCTCTTTTTCTTCGAGCCACTGCAAAATGGTTTCCCGCGGAATCTCCAGCATCGGACGGATCAGCCGGATCGGGCCGATCTCTTGTTTGAAGGCCATTCCGCCCAGGCCCTCGCAACCCGCCCCCCGGGCAAGCCGGAGGAGAAAGGTTTCGGCCTGGTCGTCCGCATGGTGGGCGAGGGCAATCACGGCGTTCTCGAATTCCGCAAAAAAACCGTGCCGCGCCTGCCGCGCCGCCATCTCGAGCGACTGCCCGCTTTCCTGGGCCAGCGCCCGGACATCGACCGACTTCACCTCAACGGGAAATCCAAGCGCGCGAACAAAGCGTTCATCGGCATCCGATTCCGCGCCGCGCAGGTTGTGGTTCACATGCGCAACGGTGAAACGGATTCCAAGCTCGTGGAGCGCATGCGCCAAGGCAACCGAGTCGGCCCCGCCCGAAACCCCGACCACCACGTTCGCGCCATCGGGGATCAGTTCGTGGCGATCAATCGCCTCGCGGATGGCAACGGCAAGGTTCACGCATTATTCAGCGCCGCAGCACTTCTTGTATTTGCGTCCGCTGCCGCAGGGGCAGGGGTCGTTGCGGCCGGCCTTGGGGACATTCTTCCGGATGGGCGTGGGCTTGGGGGCCTGCGGCAAATCCATGCCCGGAGGCGGGGCACCCATGCCCGGAGGCGGGGCGCCGCGTTGCGGGGCATGGGCCGCGGCGGCTTGCGCCTGCGCCGTTGCGGCGGCGAGGGCGGAGGCCTGCGGATGCTGCACCTGCATGCCGGAAAGCGACTGGAAAAAATCCTCGATCGCTTCGATGGAGGTGGCCGAGCGGAACATGGTGTTGGCGATCTCCTCGTAGATGCGGTCCATCAGATCCATGAAAAGGTTGTAGGCTTCGCGCTTGTATTCCACCAGCGGGTCGCGCTGGCCATAGGCCTGGAGACCGACGCTTTCACGCAGGCTGTCCATGCTGCGCAGGTATTCCTGCCAATGCTCGTCGATCGACTGGATGATCATGTGGCGCTCAAGGCGCTTGAGGGCGTCCGTGTCTTCGTGGCGGGCTTTCAGGTCGTAGGCCTTCCTGACGCGTTCCATCACGCAGGCGGTCAGGCTTTCCTGGGTCTTTTCCGCAGGAAGGTCCGAGGCTTGCATGCCGAGCGGGAACGTGGTGTTCACCCAAATGATGAATTCGTGGAACCCATCGACGCTCTTCAAAGCAACGGCATCCTCGGAACGGGAGGCAATGGCCTGCTCGACCGAATGGTAGATCTGCGCGCGCGGGTCGTCGCTGGTGAGCGCCTCGGAGCGGAAACCGTAGATCTCGCCACGTTGGGCATTCATCACATCGTCGTATTCAAGCGTGCGCTTGCGCATCATGAAGTTTTGCTGTTCGACGCGCCGCTGGGCGGTTTCGATCGATTTGTTCAGCCACGGGTGCTCCAGCACTTCGCCTTCCTCGATGCCGAGTTTTTCCATGATGTTCGAGATGCGGTCGGAACCGAACAGGCGCATCAGGTTGTCTTCGAGCGAGACGTAGAAGCGCGTCACGCCCGGGTCGCCCTGGCGGGCGGAGCGGCCGCGCAGCTGGCGGTCGATGCGGCGCGACTCGTGGCGCTCGGAGGCAATCACATAGAGGCCGCACGGGCGCTCTTCAAGCAGTTTGCGCAGCGGCTTTCCATCAACCTTGGAATCCAGCGAGAAGCTTTTTGAGTTGAGATCCTCCCGGTTGAGGTGGATCACGCTTTCGTGCAGTTTGATGTCGGTGCCGCGTCCGGCCATGTTGGTGGCAATGGTCACGGCGCCGGGCTGGCCGGCGTTGGCCACGATCTCGGCTTCACGGGCATGGTTCTTGGCGTTGAGCACGTTGTGCACAATGTTTTCGCGCCGCAGCATGCGGCTGAGGACTTCGGACGTTTCAACGGCCACCGTTCCCACCAGCACCGGCTGCTTGTTGGCGTGCGCCTTCTTGATGTCGTCGATGACGGCGCGGAATTTTTCGCGCTGGGTCTTGTAGACCTGGTCGTTGAGGTCGACGCGGCGAACCGGGCGGTTGGTGGGAATCACCATCACGTCGAGTCCGTAGATCTGGTGGAATTCGTCGGCCTCGGTTTCGGCCGTGCCGGTCATGCCCGAGAGTTTGTCGTACATGCGGAAATAGTTCTGGATGGTGATGGTGGCGAGCGTTTGCGTTTCGCGCTCGATCGTTACGCCTTCCTTGGCCTCGACCGCCTGGTGCAGGCCGTCGCTCCAGCGGCGCCCGACCATCAGGCGGCCGGTATGCTCGTCGACGATGATCACCTGGTTGTCCTGCACCACGTAGTCGACGTCCTTTTCATAGACGCTGTAGGCGCGGATCAGCTGGTCGACCGCGTGGACGCGCTCGTTGCGCATCGCATAGTCCTCCTGGATGGAGCGGCGCTTTTCCATGAGCTCCTCGGGGGAGAGTCCGGTCTCCCCGTCCAGCTCGGCCATCGCGGTAACCATGTCGGGAAGGACATACATTTCCGGATCGTTCGGGTTCATCTCCTCGCAGCCCTTTTCGGTCAGGCTGGCGTCGTGTCCCTTTTCATCGATCGTGAAGAAGAGTTCCTGCCGCAGTTGGCGCGCCTGTTCCTTGCGCATATCGGAAAGCATGGACATCTGGGTTTTTTCGAGCAGTTTGCGGATCGAAACATCTTCGATCAGGTGCATCAGCTGCTTGTTTTTCGGCATGCCTTCGAACACCTGGTACATGCGCAGGGCGGCTTCGTCCTCTTCGCCCTCTTCGAGCAGGTCCTTGGCTTCCTTCAGCAGCTTGGTGCAGAGGTCGCGCTGGCGGCGCACCAGCCGCGATGCGGCGGGCTGCAGCTCTTCGTATTGGGTCGAGGAGTAGGGGGCCGGGCCGGAAATAATCAGCGGCGTACGCGCTTCGTCGATCAGGATCGAGTCGATTTCGTCGACGATCGCGAAGTTGTGCCCCTTTTGCTGCACCATGTCTTCCGGGCTGTAGGCCATGTTGTCGCGCAGGTAGTCGAAGCCGAATTCCGAATTGGTGCCGTAGGTGATGTCGCGCAGGTACATTTCGCGGCGTTCCGGCGGCGGCATCATGTTCTTCAGGCAGCCGACGGTCAGGCCGAGCCACGTGTAGAGATGGCCCATCCATTCGGAGTCGCGTTGCGAGTGGTAGTCGGAGGTGGTGACGACGTGCGCACCTTTTCCGGAGAGTGCGTTGAGGTAGACCGGGAGGGTGGCCACAAGGGTCTTGCCTTCGCCCGTTGCCATTTCCGCAATCATGCCCTTGTGGATCGCCATGCCGCCGATGAGCTGGACATCGAAGTGCACCATCTCCCACGCAATAGGATGCCCGATGACTTCCACGACCGTCCCGCACAGGCGGCGGGCCGCATTCTTTACCACCGCAAAGGCCTCCAATTCAATGCTTTCAAGGGTCTCGCCCTTTTGCAGGCGCTCCTTGAATTCCTGGGTCTTGGCCTTCAGCTGATCGTCGCTGAGCGCCTTGTATTCCTCGTCGAACGCATTGATCTTCTCGACTAGCGGATGCATCTTTTTCAGGTCGCGCTCGTTCTTCGAGCCGACGATCTTCTTTAAAATCCAATTCATGTCCGTTCCTGTGTTTGCAAAAAGAGGAAGAAACCTACCTCATTTGCCGCCCCCCCACAAGCCGTGATTAGGAAAAGGGCGGCCACCTTGGCGGCGGGGTTTTGAAGAAATTCTTCTCTTGAATAGTACTTGATCCGCGCAGGCAAAGTTTCTAGCATTCCCGACTATGCAAAGCGATGGGTCAGCGCCAATTCCGTTGGTCATCTACGGCGTGCCGTTCCACAACGTCACGTTCGAAGAGGCCATCGACTGGATTGTTGAACGGGTGCGCTCCGGCCGCCCGGCCAACATAGCCACCGCAAACCTCGATTTTGTCACCCGCGCCTGGAGCGATCCCGAGCTGCAGCGCATCCTCATCGATGCCGATCTGGTGCTCGCCGACGGCTTTCCCATCGTGAAACTCGCCCCGTTTTTCGGCCCGGCCTTGAAGGACCGGGTCACCGGCTCCGACCTGACGCCCATGCTGGCGGAACGGGCCGCGAGGGAGGGCATGAGCATCTACGGCCTCGGCAGCGCGCAGGGCGTGGCCGAAAAGGCCATGGATATCCTGAAGAAACGGCATCCCGATCTCAAGGTTGCGGGAACCTTCTCGCCGCCTTTTGCCCCCCTGCTCGAAATGGATCACCGCAAAATCCTGCAAAAGCTCGAACGGGCCGGGCCGGACATCCTCTTCGTTGCGCTCGGGGCCCCCAAGCAGGACAAGTTCATCAGCATGCATGTGCGCGGATGGAATGTTCCCGTCGCCATGGGCGTCGGCGCTTCGCTCGATTTCATCACCGGCGAGCAGCGCCGGGCGCCCTTGTGGATGCGCAAGCACCATCTCGAATGGTTCTGGCGCATCTGCTGCAATCCCCGGCGGCTATTGGTTCGCTACCTCGAAAACGTCCGCTTCCTGCTGTCCGCATCGCGGCAAATGTATTTGATCCATCGAATGGCCGACAAACCCCGCCCGTTCGAGGCGCTGGAGGAGCGCGGTTTCCTCGAATTGGAAGACAAAGGAATTGCCGTGGAGCGCTTCCAGGGCTTCGAGTCCGAATCCGCCGCCCGCGGTTTGGTGGAACACATCGCCCATACCGCCAAGGGTATGAATCTGTTGCTCGACCTCCATGCCGTTCCCTGGCTGGACAGCCTGGAACTCGGCGCCCTCCTCGAAATCAACAAGCTTTGTCGCTCGTGGGGGAAACGGCTCATTCTCTACGCCCCGCGTCCCAAGGTGCTTCGCCTGCTCGAAACCTGCCGCCTGACCGACTATTTCAACACCGCCACCCGTCTCGACGAGGTCGAAGCCATTGCCCGGAACCTGACGGAGCACCTCGACGGTGGAACCATCTACGAAGAGGGCTCGCTCAAACTCGAACTTCCCATGGAACTCACCTCGGCCACCTTGCCCTCCTACGAAAAAGAGGCGGAGTTCATCCGTCGCGAACTCAAGGAGCAGGGCATCCTCAAAACCGTCGAGGTCGATGCCGCCCAGCTCGATTTCATCGACAGCTCCGGCCTCGGCTTCCTCATTGCCCTGAAGAAAACCACGCAGGACGAAGGCGTATCCATGTCCATCGCCAACCTGCCCACCAAACCCCGCCGCACCTTCGAAATCGCCCGCGTCGACAAGGTGCTCCTACACGCATAAGTCCTCCCGGACTTCCTTCCATCAAGCTCTTCCCGCACTCGAAGTATATCATCCAACCACCACGATCGTGGGTGTTGGATGATATACTTTCCTAGTTGCCCGATGCGAGTTTGTGGGCGTGGCGGGTGGTTTCCGGCAGGCGGTATTTCGTGACGCACTGCAGGACGATCCGGTGGGCGGTGTCGAGGCCGACGCGGTGGCCGGGGGAGATGTAGAGGGGTTTGACGTTGGTGCGGGTGCGCAGGACGACTCCGATCTGTTCGTCTTTATCCATCAGCGGAACATGGCACCCTTTTTCCAATGGAACGTCTGCGTGCGTTCCGGTCAGGCGCGACTTGGCGACGCCGATGGCGGGAATGTCGAGCAGCAGGCCGAGGTGGGCCGCGATGCCGAAGCGGCGGGGATGGGCGATGCCTTGGCCATCGCACAGCAGCAGGTCGGGTTGGGCGCTAAGCTTGAGCATGGCCTCCAGCACGGCCGGGACTTCGCGGAAGGAGAGCAGGCCGGGCACGTAGGGGAAGGTCGTCGGATGGTGGGCGATCGCCGTTTCCACCACGTCGAGTGTTGCGAAATCCAGCACCGCAATCGCCGCGTGTGTTACCGTGTTGTTTTTCTCGAAGCCAACATCCACTCCGGCCACGGTGTTGATTTCGCCGAAGTCGTCCTTGAGCTTAACGCGATCCTGCAGCGCGTGCTGGATCTTGACGGCTTCCTTCGGACTGACATCCCATGCATGCATTTTTTTTACCACTAAGACACGAAGGACTCTAAGTTGCCGTGCTTCGTGCTCTTCGTGCTTCGTGGTTAAATTTTTTCCAGTTCGGTAATAAACCGATCGATGTGTTCCTCGGTGTGGGCGGCGGAGACGAAGGCGACCTCGAATCCGGACGGCGGGGTGTAGAACCCGTGGTCGAGCATGTGGTGGAAATAGGCGGCGTGCGCCTTTTGATCGCAGGCCTTCGAGTCGTCGAGGTTACGAACGGCTGCTTTGCGGAAGAAGGGCGTGAACATGCCGCCGCGCTGCGCGCAGTGCAGATCGAGTCCCTTTTCTGCGGCGATGCGGTTGACGCCGTCGGCCAGTCGTTTGCCCAGAATTTCCATCTTTAGGTAAGGCGATTCGTCGCGCAGCAGCTCGAGCGTTTTCATGCCGGCGGCCACGGCGACCGGGTTGCCGCTGAGGGTGCCGGCCTGGTAGACCGGGCCGAGCGGCGCGAGGGTGGACATGATCTTGGTGCTGCCGCCAATGGCGCCGATGGGCATGCCCCCGCCAATGATTTTGCCAAGCGTGGTGATGTCGGCCTCGATGCCAACCGTATGCCCGAAGGTGGTCGGGGCAAGGCGGAAGCCGTTGATGACTTCGTCGAAGATGAGCAGGGAGCCGGCTTCGGCGGTGGCGGCGCGCAGGCCTTCGAGGAAGCCCGGTTCCGGTTCAACCAATCCCATGTTGCCCGCAATCGGTTCGACGATCACGGCGGCGATCTCGTCGCCGTTGGCCTTCAGGATTTCCTGTACCGCCCCCAGGTCGTTGTAGGGGGCAACGAACACCTCCTCCGTCGCGGCGGGCGATACCCCGGCGGACGACGAAATGCCGCCCGTCAGCAGCCCGCTGCCGGAGGCCACGAGCAGGTAGTCGGAGTGGCCATGGTAGCAGCCATCGAACTTGATGATCTTGCGGCGGCCCGTGTAGCCGCGCGCCAGGCGGACGGCGGTCATGACCGCCTCGGTGCCGGAGCTGACCAGCCTCACCATTTCCATTTCGGGCACCAGCGAGGTAAGCAACTCCGCGAACTCGGCTTCCGCCGCGGTGTTGGCGCCGAAGCTGAGGCCATCGGCGGCGGCTTTTGAAACCGCCTCCACCACCTCGCCGCGCGCATGGCCCAGAATGAGCGGCCCCCATGAGCCGCAGAAGTCGATCAACTCGGTGCCATCCTCGGTCTGCACCTTCGCGCCCTTGCCGGACTTGAAATAGACGGGCGTTCCGCCCACGCCGTTGAAGGCGCGCACCGGGCTGTTCACGCCGCCGGGGATGACTTTCTGTGCCCGCTCAAACCATTGTGCTGAATTCATATAACAGATCCTTTTGTTTATTTCGCGATAGTAGTGGAAATCCCGGTTCCTGCAAGCCGACTGCGCCCGCCGCTGGTGGTTTCTACATTGATTTGCGTTCCGATGCGCTCTTTGAGTGCGCCGACGTGCGAGATAACCCCGATCAGCTTACCGTCTTGCTTGAGTTCGGCCAGGGCTTCAAGCGCGGTTTCCAGCGCGTCTTCGTCGAGCGTGCCGAAGCCTTCGTCGAGGAAGAGCGAATCGACGCGGATCGTTTTGCTGGCCATGCGCGAAAGGCCCAGCGCAAGCGAAAGGCTGACGATAAAGCTTTCACCGCCGGACAGATTCTTCACCGGCCGCTCTTCCCCGGCCTGATAGTTGTCGATCACGTTGAGGTCGAGCGGTTGCCGTTTGTCGCGGACGAGGAGGTAGCGGTCGCTCATTTTGGACAGCTGCTGATTGGCGTGCGAGACCATCAGCTCGAAGGTGAGCCCCTGCGCAAAGTTGCGGAATTTTTTCCCGTCGGCCGAGCCGATCAGATCGTGCAGCAGGTTCCAGCGGTTGCATTCGATCTGTTGCTTTTCGAGTTCTCCAAGTTTGTTTCGGTGCAGTTCCGCCGCCTGCCGGTTTTGCTCAATGCGGCTCTTGAAGGTTCCGATCCGTTGCAGGTGTTCGTTGCAGGAATCGACCAGAGCCTCATATTCCTCCGGCGAGGTTTCGGCATGTTTCTGTGCGCGTTCGGCCTGGAGCTGCCGGGACTTTTCGGCTTCCAGTGCGGCGAGGCGCGTGTGGCGGTGCTTGAGTTCAGCGGCACGCGCTTCGAGCTTGGATTGCTCCGCGTCTTCTAGCCGGGAGGAAAGCCACGCGGCCTCGCTTTCAAAACCGGCCGCGGCCATTGCTGCGGCGAAGGACGGTTCGGCTTCGTCCAATTGCTGCTGTGTTTCCTGGATTCTCTTTTCCAATGACTGGAAGTTTTGCCGGGCGAGAGAGAGGGCTTGCTTCCTTTCGTTCAATTGGTTTTTTGCGGCGTCGGTTTCCTTGCGCGCGGCATCGAGTGCGGTTTGGGCTTCCTGTTCCACGGCGTCGGGGTCGCGGTCGCCAAAGAGGGTTGTCCGATCCGTTTTCCGTTTTTCGATGGCGGCCCGGCTGGCTTCCAGCTGTTCCGTCTGTTTTTGGATGCGCGCTTCATGCTGTTCGATTTGTTCCACCTGGCCGGCAAGGGTGGCGTGCAGGGTCGAGATGGTTTGCTTCAGTTCAGTGGTTTGTTTGTCCGCCTCGATCCATTGGTCGTGGCGGGCGGTGAGCTGGGAAGCGGTTTCGGGGGATAGGGGAATGCCGAACGGCTCGACTTTTTGTTGGAGTTGGTTTTGGGCTTCTTTTAGCGCGGTTGCAGTTTCGATCCGTTGGATTTCCACGGTCTCGGCCTTTTCCATCGCGGCGGTGGCTGATTGCCTTGCGCTTTGCTGGGCCATCCTTTGATGGCTCAGCGAGTCGCGCGCATCGTCCAGCGCAGCCTTGGTTTCTTTTTCGCGGCGTTCCAGTTCCGCGAGTTGCCCGATACGGGCGGCGACCTGTTCGACCTCTTCCGCGTTTCCGGGTGCGAGGGAGCCAAGCTCGGCTTCATCTTTCGTGAGCGCGGTTTGGAGGGCTTTGCGTTCCGCATTGGCACCGGACTGTTGCTCGGTCAGGGCGTTGATCCGATTGCCGAGCGAGGAAAGGGCGGCGTTGATCTTTTCAAGCGAACTCGATTCGCGAGCGGGCAGACCCGTGGCATAGGGATGCTCAAGCGCGCCGCAGAGCGGACAGGGCTCGCCATCGGCCAGCGACGCACGTTCGGTTTCTAAACTTTCGATTTTTTGCTGAAGCTGAAGGTTTTCAGAAACGAGCGCCTGTTCTCGCTGTAGTCCTTCCTGCTCGCTCCTTTTCAGGATCAGTTCCTTGCCTGCTTCTTCGGCTGCGGCGGTCTTTATGGCGATGGCTTCGCGCGCATCCTGAATTCGTTGCTCGATTTTGATCCGTTGCCGAAGTTCTTCAAGCCGGGCGTGCCAGTCGGTGCCGTCAAGCAGAGGGGCAAGTTCGTTGCGGATCGTTTCCAGCAAGCCTTCGGTTTCGGTGAAGGTTTTCTGCGTGATCGCTAGTTTTCCTGATTCTTCCGTTGCGGTTTTGGCGGCTTTTTCTGCCACGGAGGCAGCCTGCTTCGCAGCTTGTTGTGCATCGCGTTGGGCAGTGGTCAGTTTTTTCAGTTGTTCCAATGATTGAAGAATCGCGGCCAACTGCCCGACTAGCTCCGCATCTTGGACCTGTTCGCTTTGATAGGTCTCGGCGTCGACTTGTTGGGCCTGAAGTTTTTCCAGCTGGGTCTGATTTCCGGCCTGCTTGTTTTGCAGGCTGTTTAGTTCTCCTTGTAGTTTCTTGAGTTCGTCTTGTTCCTTGTTCAACGTGGTGGAGCGTTCGGAAATTTGGGTGTCGAACGCACGCGCCTGCTTCAAAAGCGGTGCCTGTTGCTGTTGCGCGGCTTCTTTCTCTTCGAGCCGTTTCCCTGCGGTTTCGTATGCGGCCATCGCGTTGCTTTGCTGCTCTTCCAAATTGGGAAGCGCGGCGGTGGCCGTTTGCAGTTCGGCTTCTGTTTTTCTGAGCTCGTTACGAACGTTTACCAGTTTGGCGTGGGCGACCGCCAACGGCTGGGCGCGTTTGGCGGTGGCCAGGCGTTCGGCGTCGGGCTTGAAGGTGGCATGCTCCCCGCGCAAGGCTTCCTGCTCCGCCCGGTTCGTCTCCAACTCATGCGTCAGTGTTTCGATTCGTTTCAGGCCATCCAGCGCGGCCTTGGCGGCGTCGCGCTTTTCACTTTCCGCCCGGTGCTTTTCTTCCCCCTGTTCCAGGTCGAAGGCCAGCTGCTCCAGTTCATCGGCACCCAGTAGCTGAATGCCGCCCAGCCCGGCCTTCAGTTCGTTCAGCGTTTGGTTTTCGGCGCTGTTGCGCTGATGCACCAGCTTGGAGATTTCGGTATAGATGCCCGTGCCGGTTATCTGCTCCAGGATCGGCGAGCGATCATCGGCATCGGCTTTCAGGAACGAGTCGAAACTGCCCTGCGCCAGCAGGATCGAACGGGTGAAACGGTCAAAGCCCATCCCCACCACATCGTCGATCGTCTCCTGCACCTCCCGCAGTTTAGTTGCCAGGATCGTTCCCCGATGGTCGGCAATCTCGCGTCTCGGCGCCTGCAAGGCCCCATCCGGTTTTTTACGCGCGCGCTGCTGGTGCCAGTGGGTGCGGTACGTTCCCTTCGCGGTTTCGAAATGCACCTCGGCAAAGCATTCGCCCGTCTGGCGCGACATCACCTCGTTTTCACTTTTCGAAATATTCTTAATCCTCGGTGTCTGGCCATAAAGCGCCAGGCAAAGCGCATCCAGAAGGGTCGACTTTCCCGAACCCGTCGCGCCCGTGATCGCGAACAACCCATCCGCCACGAACGCCGGATCCGAAAAGTCGACGCACCACTCGCCATACAGCGAGTTCAGGTTCTTGAAACGTAGTTCGAGAATTTTCATTCGGAGGTCTTCTCGTCTTTCCGCGGCAGGGCTTTGATCATTTTATCGAAGTCGGATTCGATGGATTGGGTTTTGTCGAATTTTTCGTATTCGCCGAAGGCTTTTTCTTCGGCCTTTTTGCGCGAGATGGTGCCGTGTCCTTCGAGCATTTTGTATTCGTTGAATTCGAGAAACTTGTTCACGCTTTCGGCAAAGCCATCCATGGTGAAGGTGTTGCGGCGTTCGATAATGCCTTCGATGTAGTCGAAGAAGGCGGTGACCGCCCGTTCGAGCCGTTTGATCTCTTTTTCGGAAAGGTAGTTCTTTCCGACGGTGGTGTCGGATTTGAGCACCCGGCCATCGGGGGCGTTTTTGTGGGTCATCATTCCCATTAAGGGTTTTTCTGCATCGGCTTTCAGATAGATGATTTCGGCGGCGGTGTGTCCGGTGATGGCATAGTGGAATTTGTCCTGCACGTGGGCGTAGAACCGGCGGGTGGTTTCCGATTTTGGATCGTAGTCGATGCTGCACTCGGAGAAGATGTCGGTGATTTGCTGGTAGATCCGGCGTTCGCTGGCGCGGATGGAGCGAATGCGCTCCAGAAGTTCCCGGAAATAGTCTTTCCCGAAGTGACGACCGTTTTTGAGCCGATCGTCATCCATCGCGAAGCCTTTGATGATGTATTCTTTCAGAAGCTTGGTTGCCCAGATACGGAATTGGGTGGCCCGGGATGAGTTGACGCGGTATCCGACGGAAATAATGGCATCAAGATTGTAGAACTTTGTTTGGTAGTTTTTACCGTCAGCGGCAGTTGTTTCCAAAATGGAAATAACTGAAATTTCCTCTAATTCGCCACTTTCGAAGATGTTGTTCAAGTGCTTGGAAATGGAGGGAACGCCGACGCCAAACAGCTCGGCCATCTTTTTCTGGGGAAGCCAGATCGTTTCGTCGTGAAGGACGCATTCAACCTTTACCTGTCCGTCGGGGGCGGTATAGAGCAGGAAGTCGGTCAGTTCGTCGCGGATGGATAGTTCTCTCTCTTTTTTACTCATGGTCTTACCTTTCTATTCCGCGTGAATATCACCCTCTGCGTGGGTTTGGAGGATTTCGGCGTAGGCGGCGGTGAGCTCGGGGCGCTGGCCGTAGGGGATTGCGTGGGCTTCGAGGCAACGGGCGAAGACGTCGGTGGGTTCAAGGTCGTCGAGGGTTTCGGCGGTGTCGATCCGCTGGAGGACGCGGTCGATGACGCGGCGGTTTTTGATGCGGCGGATTTCGAGGTTCGTACCGTCGATGGCCGCTTCAACCTGGTCGCGCAGGTCGGGGACGATTTCGTCGCCGGTATATTCGATTTCGATCCAGGCGGTGCTGCGTTCCAGCGTGAGCTGCTTGAGGGCTTCGAGGATTTCGTCCAGCGTTCCGGCGATGCGGCGGAGGGGCTGGAAGCAGGGAACGGAGATTTCGGTGACGGTTGGCGCGCGGCCTTCGAAGTCGATTTCCAGGACGAGCTTTTGCTGGTTGGCTTCGCCGAAGCCCATGGGGATGGGGGAGCCGCAGTAGCGCATGGTGTCGCTATGGGCTACCCGCTGCGGAACATGGAGGTGGCCGAGTGCGAGATAATCGAAGCAGGCGGGAAAGGCGGCAGCCTCCACCTGGTCGAGCGAGCCGACGTTGAGGTCGCGCACGCCGTCGTCGGCCACGGTGGTTCCGCCGGCGGCGAAGCAGTGCCCCATCCCGATGATGGGCAGGTCGCGGTCGCCGCGCGCGGCTTCGGCGCGGTTGCCGATGTTGGAATAGTGTGCGCGGTAGCCCTCGGCGAGCTTGGCGCGTTTGTCGTCGATCGATTCCCCCGCCTCGGCTTGGCGGATGTCGCGGTCGCGCAGGTAGGGGACGGCGCAGACGATGGCTTCCGGATCGCCGGCGGCATTGCGGCAGACAACGATTTCGTCGTCCGGGTTTCCGGTATTGATGGCTCCAACCACATGGACGCGCAGCGCGCCCAGCAACGCCTTGGGTGCGTTCAGGAACGAGGGCGAATCGTGGTTGCCGCCAATGACGACGACCTGGCGGCAGGCGACCGAATGGGCGATGCGGCAGAGGAAGGAATAGTAGAGTTCCTGTGCATGGTTGCCGGGGGAGGTGGTGTCGAACACGTCGCCCGCGATCAGCAACAAATCAATCTGCTCGTGCTCAATGTGTTCCGCCAGCCAGTCGAGGAATTCCGCAAACTCGTCATGGCGCCGGCGGCCATAAAGCGAGCGCCCGAGGTGCCAGTCGGAGGTGTGCAGGACTTTCATCAATCCCGGAATAGTTCGTTATACTGGTTCGCCCAGTAGGAGATGAGAATGTCGGCTCCGGCGCGGGTGAGGGCCATGGTCGATTCCTGTACCATGGCCTTGAGGTCGCCCCAGCCGCGCTGGGCGGTGGCGTGGAGCATGGAATATTCGCCGCTGACGTTGTAGGCCGCGAGCGGCAGGTCGGTGGTGGCCCGCAGCTCGGCGAGGATGTCGAGGTAGAAGAGCGAGGGTTTGACCATCAGCATGTCGGCCCCTTCGGCTTCGTCGAATTCCGATTCCCTCAACGCGGTTCTAAGATCTCCATACGATGCCTGATACCCCTTGCGGTCGCCCTTGCCGGGCTTCGATTTTTCCGCATCGCGGAACGGGCCGTACATGGAGGAGGCAAACTTGGTGGAATAGCTCATCAGGATGGTTTCAATCAGTCCGGCATCGTCGAGTCCTTCGCGGATGGCCATGATCTGCCCATCCATCATGGCGCTGGGCGCAACAATGTCTGCGCCCGCCGCCGCCTGCGAAACGCAGATCTTGGCGAGGTTTGCAATGGCGGCATCGTTGTCGACCTCGCCGGAGCGGGTCAGCGGGCCGCAGTGGCCATGGTCGGTATAGGCGCAGACGCAAGCGTCGGCGGCAACCACGAGATCGGGGAACTTGTTTTTAACCAGGCGAATGGCGCGCTGGACGGTTCCATCTTCATTGTAGGCTTCGGAGCCGTTGGAATCCTTTTTCGCGTCTTCGGCCAGCCCGAACAGCAGGATGCTGCCGATTCCGGTTTCAACCATCGGCTCAAGCTCGATCAGCAACTGGTCGATGCTCAGGCGGTATTGGCCGGGCATCGATTCGATTTCCTCGCGCTTGCCCTCGCCTTCGATCACAAACGTTGGCCACATGAATGTTGCAGGGGGCGGCAGGGGGGCATCCAGCATTCTGCGGATGCCCGCGCTCTGGCGCAGGCGTCTAAGTCGTACTTCGGGAAACATCTACCTTCTCCTGGTTTTCCATCAATGGAAAAGCAATGTACGGATTTTTGCCAAGGGCGGGAAGAAAAACCGAAACCGCAAAAGTATATCATCCAACCACCACGATCGTGGTAGTTGGATGATATACTTGCCGGTTGCGGGGGTGCGGAGTTGGGACTGCTTGCCGGGGAGGTTAGCGCATCAGCAGGAGGCTCAGCGCCATGACGAGCATGCCGCCAACAAGGCCGAAGAGGGAGTCGTGGCCCTTGCCGTAGGCGCGGCTGGTGGGCAGGAGCTCGTCGAGGCTGATGTAGACCATGATGCCGGCGACGCCGCCGAAGAGGATGCCCATGACCTGCGGCGGAATGACGCCGCCCTCGCCGACGAAAAGGGTGAGTGCGAAATAGGCGATGATGGCGCCGACGGGTTCGGCCAGGCCGCTGAGGAAGGAATAGATGAAGGCTTTCTTGCGGTTGCCGGTGGCATAGAAGATGGGAACGGAAACGCTGATGCCTTCCGGAATGTTGTGCAGGGCAATGGCGATGGCGATCGGAATGCCGAGGCTGGGATCTTCCAGTGCGGCCAGGAAGGTGGCCAGGCCTTCGGGAAAGTTGTGGATGGCGATGGCGAGGGCGGTGAAGAGCCCCATGCGCATCAGTTTATGGTTATGTTTGGTATGCTGTTCCTCATCAGCGATGGTTTTCATTTTCAGTTCATCCGATGTGGGCATCGGCGCATCGGGATTGTGCAGGGGGGCGGTCTCGAACTCGGCGTGGATTTCGTGCGGGTTTTCGGCGTGGGGGATGAGGGCGTCAATGATGCCGATGAGCGCCATGCCGCCAAAGAAGGAGGCGCAGTTGATCCAGTGTCCCATGGGGTCGCCATAGGATTCGACCAGCGAGTCGACCCCCTTGATGAAGATTTCGACGAAGGAGACATAAAGCATGACCCCGGCGGAGAAGCCGGTGGCGATGGACAGGAAACGGAAGTTGGTGCGCTTGGCCATGAAGGCGATGGCGCTGCCGATGCCGGTGGCCATGCCGGCGAAAACCGTCAACCCGAGGGCAAACCAGACGTTGCTCACTTGTTATTCCCCTGCTGGAGCCGCTCGGCAAGGGGGAGGAACCGGTTGGTCAGGCGCACCTGTTCGTCGGTCATTTGGGTTTGCATGTATTGCTTTACATAGATGATGGCGTCTTCGGCCGACATTTTCAGGATGTCGCGTACGATGCAGCTGGTCATGACGCCGGTGCGCCCAACCCCGGCGTTGCAGTGCACGGCCACGTTGGCTCCTGCCCTTAGATAGCAGGCCACCTGGTCGACGACCTTGGAGAAGTCGTGCAGCTCGGGGCTGGTGTAGTCGGCGATCGGGAAGCGGATCGGCTCGATGTTGTTCTTCTTGTAGGTCTCGATCACGTTGCGCTTGGCCTTCTTCGCCAGCTCGACATCGGTCACGAGCATGACCACGAACTCGATTTTCTTTTGCTTATAGATTTTCAGCAGGGCGTTGCCGGGGTCGTAGGGGCCAAAGGGCATGGGGCTGCAATACAGCTTGCCTTTCACATCCAGGGGTATGCGCACGCAGGTTTCTTCTTTTTGGCCAAACAGGAACATCGGACTCTCCGCTAATCGAGATCAACCTAGTACAGTTTCCCCAAGGGCTGGAAGGAAATAGATGCTTATTTAGCCTGTTCGATGATTGCGATGGTGGCTTCCTCCACCTCTTCGGCCACCGCCATCAACTCGGCCGAATCGGAGATGGCCGCGAGCATGGCCTTGGGTTTGATCATGCCGATCTTGGTTTGCCCGTTTTCGGAGTAGACCGAGATGCGGCAGGGTAGCGCCATGTTCAGGCTCATGTCGGCGGTGAGCACGGCATGGGCTTTGTGCGGGTTGCAGATTTCGAGTACCTGGCATTCGTTGGCCAGGTCGACGCCCTTGTTTTTCATGGTTTGCTTGAGGTTGTGGATATGAAGCACTCCGAACTGGTAGTCCTTTGCCGCGGCCTCGACATCCGCAACGGCCTGCTCCACCGACTTGCTGGTCTCAACGATATATTTCATCCTGGGTCTCCGGTGTTTTAACGTTTGCGTAGACTAGCCGTTTTTCCAGTCATTGGAAATTGAAACTTCCGGCAATGGTGTCCAGAGTCGTTCGCCATGAATATTGAGCTGTTTATCAACGAAGCCCCCTTCTTCAAGGGATTGTCCGAAGAGCACCGCGGCGAACTCGCGAGGATATGCCGCCTGGCAAAGGTGAAGAAACGCGAATACCTGTTCCACGAAGGCGAAAAGGGCAGCGATATGTTTTTGCTCGTTGATGGCAACATCCAGTTGCACAAGAATACCGAGGATGGGCGCGAGGTGGTGATTCGGGTCATCAAGCCCGGCGACGTGTTCGCCGAGGTGGTCTTGTTTGAGCGGGAGCGCTATCCCGTTTCGGCCCGTGCCGTAACCCCGGCCGACGTGCTGGTGTTTCCGAAGGCGGGCATCCACCGCCTACTGGCGGAGGAGGGTTTCCGCAACGACTTCATTGCACTACTCATGGCCAAGCAGCGTTATCTGGCCGAGCGCATCCAGGAGCTAACCACCAAGGATGTCGAGCACCGCTTCTTCACCTTCCTTCGCAACCAGTACGGCGAAAAGGAAACCATCCACACGCCGTTGTCCAAGAAGGATATCGCCGCCGCGATCGGCACCACGCCCGAAAGCCTCTCGCGCCTGATCCTGCGCCTGACCGATGACGAGATCATCGATTGGAAAGGCAAGGAGATAAAAATCCTTTCCAATCCCTGGAAGTGGCTGGACTGAAGAGCTTACAGCCTATAGCTAACAGCCGACAGCGGAGTGACATGGCTGCAAGCTGTTGGCTTAAAGCTGAGGGCTACGCTTCTGACCGGATCATGGTGAGCAGCATTTTAAACGGCTGCTCGGCGGCCTGAACATCATGCGGAATGTTAGCCGGCATAATGAACATCTCGCCTTCTTTTACGGTCTGCATCTCACCGTCTACAATAAAAGAACCCTGGCCTTCCACGACCTGAACCACCGCATCGAACGGGGAGGTGTGTTCGCTCAGGCCCTGTCCTTTATCGAAAGAAAAGAGGGTTATGTTTCCAACCTCTTTTTTCAGCAGGGTTTTACTGATGACCGCTCCGTCGGCATAGCTGACTTCTTTTTTAAGATCTAATGCTCTGTTGATATATTCGTTCATTGTTCTAGTCCTCTCTATCAATATTTTACCACCCGCTTCGCTGAAGATTTGAAGAACACGAAGGGGCTGTTATGTGGTCTTCGTGTCCTTCCAGACTTCGTGGTGAGATCGAGTTATCCTGCGAGTTGTTTGGTGCCCAGCAGCTCGCCGTCGAGGCCGATGGTGACTTCCTCGATCACCAGATCCGACCGGCAGCTCATGGCGTGCGCCTGCTGTGTGATGGCCGTCAACCCGCCGCAGCAGGGTACCGACATGCGGACAATGATGACCTTCGGAATGTTGTTCCCGGCCATGATGCCGGCGAGCTTTTCGACATAGCCCTCGGTCTTGTCGAGCTTGGGGCAGGCGACCACGAGCGAGCGGCCGCGGACAAAGCGCCAATGCACATCCGGTGAAGCAACCGGAGAGCAGGTGCTGAGCACCACGAGTTCCTTGCCTTCGAAGAACGGCGCGGTCGGCGGAACGAGGTGCAGCTGGATCGGCCACTGGTCGAGGTCGGACTTGATGACTTGCCCGGAGACTTCCGTGCTGGCCGCTTTCGGTTTTGCTTCCGCCTTGTCCTTGTTTCCAAAACGAATCTGGAGCCCGGGGCATCCGCCGCCGGCCGGCTTTTGGGCCGCCTGTTCCTTCGCGTCGTGTTCGGCGTTGGCTTCATCGAACCGCTTCAGGGCATCCTCTCCCATTTGTGCAACATGTTCACGGGTGGCATCAATGTCGTAGGCCACCGCCTCCCGCTCAACAATCTGGAGGGCCCCGGTCGGGCAGGTTCCAATGCAATCGCCGAACCCATCGCAAAAATCCTCTTTCACCATTTTGGCTTTTCCGTTCACCAGCTGCAGCGCGCCTTCCGCGCAGCCCACAATACAATCCCCGCATCCGTTGCAGAGGTCTTCGTTGATTTCGATAATTTTACGTTTCATGGCTGACTCCTTGTCTTAAATTGTTGGGCACAGCTTGCCCCCAAATACGAAAGCGTTCCTTGATGGGAGTCAAGAAACGCTTTTTTTCTGAAAAAACCACAACATGGAAGATTCAATAGAGTCCAATAGTATTATTCGGGTACATGCAGAGCGATTGGTAGATGCTCGGCAAATTTTTTAAAATCACCATCGGTCGTATAGATGGTCATCTTGTTTTGCAACGCCTGTGACCATACGCTGGTGTCGACAATGATTTTCATGCACGGGCTCGTTGTTTCTTGTAGTCATAGCCGGAATCGATCTCAACCGTGCCAAACAAGGAAAGGATTTTCCGTTGTTCGAGGTGATTCACATATTCCTCCAGCGCTTCAGTCACGGCGCTCTTTTTGGTTTTATGCCCACCTAGCTTTACTGCTTTTTGGATAAGCTTGTCGTCAATTTGAAGATTAGTAGCCATGAGGAACCTCGTTGTTGATGTGTGGGTTACCGCACAGTTGTTTGTGTGTCAATGGTGGCGTGGTGGCGGATCGGAATCCACCCCCGCGTTTCTACGCCTTGTTCGCCACAAACGGCTTTTTGCGGTTGGGGTGGGTGGTGCGGCAGATTTCGCAGACGGTGCCGTCGCATCCACGGGCGGTGCAATATTCCCGGCCATAGGTGATGAATTGCAGATGCAGGTCTTCCCACTTTTCCGGCGGATAGAGTTTTTTAAGATCCTCCTCGGTCTGCACCACGTTCTTGCCTTTGGTGAGCCCCCAGCGCTGGGCGAGGCGGTGGATGTGGGTATCGACCGGAAAAGCCGGAATCTTGAAGGCGTGGATCATTACCACGCTGGCGGTCTTGTGGCCGACGCCCGGAAGTTCCTCCAGTTGTTCAAATGTGCGCGGCACGACGCCGTCGTACTTTTCCTCCAGCATTTCCGAGAGCCGCTTGATGTTCTTCGCCTTGCTGTTGGCCAAGCCGCAGGTCTGGATGCATTCGAGGATTTCCTCCACCGAAAGCTCCATCATTTCCTGCGGGGTCGAGGCCTTGGCGAAGAGGGCCGGCGTAACCATGTTGACACGCTTGTCGGTGCATTGCGCCGAGAGCAGCACGGCGATCAGCAACGTGAAGGCATCAGTATGGTCGAGCGGGATCGGAATCTCCGGATAGAGTTCTTCCAGCTTGTTGCCGACATACTCGGCGCGTTCTTTTTTGGTTTTCATGATCGAACCGATTTCTCAGGAGATACATTCGTTCCTAGCTTCTTCTCATAGAATAACGCTTTGCCCATTTCTGGATCGAGTTCGTATCCTTCGAACCCAAATTTGCTGTAAACCGCTCGGGCGATGGTGTTGCCCTCTAAAACCTCGAGGGTGATTTTGCAACAGGCGGTCTTCTTCGCGATCTCCTCCACCTTCGCCAGCAGTTGTTTGGATAAACCGCGACCGCGAAATTCGGGAGCGACCGTGAAATCATGGATGTTTAAAATTGGTGCGCACAAGAATGTGGAGAAGTTCTCAAAGCAGATAGCCAGCCCAGCGGGCAAACCATCGATAAAGGCTAGTACAACTCGGCATCCGACGCGCTTTCCCAGTTCAGCAATGAGATGCTTCCTCGTGTGCCCAGATAGTTCCTCGCCGCCACCCATGCAATCCGTGGCGTATTCATTGAGCAAATGCAGGACGGCCCTGGCGTGGGAGGGATCGGACAAATCCGCCAAAATGATTTGGGTCATCTCATTTCACTCCCACCACGTAGGCGACCCAGCCCTGGACGTTTTCGTAGGTTTTGCGGAGGCGGAAGATTTCGTCGGACTCACCCTCGTCGTCGAAGTCGTGCAGATAGACCTCGGCCTTGGCAAAGCCGGCCTCGAGGAGGATTTCCTGGATCTCCATCAGCGTCCAGAGGCGCCATTCGTAGGTGAAGGCCTTTTCGATGCGCCCGAAGCCGGGCACCTTGAAGTGGATATGGCAGGTGGTGTCGTGGTTGATCGGGTTGTAGTCGGCCTGTTCCCATAGATATTCAAAGTCGGGGATCTTCATGCCATCCGGCGTGGTGAGGCCGGGGATCTCGCGGACATCATCGGATTTGGCCATGATGGACTCGGTTCCGCCATAGATGTCCATCACGAAGAGGCCCTCCTCGTTCAGCGATTGATATACGCGTTTGTAATATTCGCGCAGCACCTCGCGCTGCTTGAAGACGCAGAAGGAAAAGTTCAGCGCGAAGGTCATATCGACCTTCGGGGTTTCCGCCTCCAGCACATCGCCGCAAACCAAATGAAGTCGTTTCTTCTGTTGATCCGTGAGCCCGGATACATTGTGTTTGACGCCCCAGTCCAGTGTCGGCTGGTGGAAGTCGATGCCCCAAGCCTCGTGTAGCTTGTTGCGCTGCGCCCAGCGGGCGGCGAGCTTGGCGGTGCCGCAGAAGTCCTCGCGCACGGTCAGCGGTTTGCGCTTCCAATGCTTTTGGTAGACCCGCTTGCCGAAATCCAGGTCGGTGTCGACGTTCTGGACGGAGGCCTCGTAGAGCCAGTGGATGTCGGGAAGGTTTTTTTTCTTTTTGCTCATAATCAGATGCATTTCGTGTGGATGGCGCGCAGGCCCTCGATAAGGTTTCCGTTGGCCACCATCACGGTTGCCCCATGGGGTATTTCCTTATGCGGGTAGAGCGTCATGGCGGCACCGGCCTGTTCCGCGATGAGCCCGGCGGCGGCATAGTCCCACAGGTAGATGCTGGTTTCGAAGAAGCCGTCGCCATGGCCGGCGGCCACGTTGCATATGTCGAGTGCGGCCGCCCCGTTGATGCGCACCTTTTGGGTGTTGAGCGCCAGCATGCGGAACATTTCGAAATGGGGTTCGCTGGCCGACTCCATGTGCTTCGACAGTCCCGTGAAGACCATGGCATCCTGCAGATGGCGGGTTTCCGAAACCTGGATCGGTTCGCCGTTGAGCTTGGCCGGGTCTTCGATGTGCGCGGTGTAGTAGTCGTTGAAATCGGGGGCGAACACGCAACCGGCCAGCACCTTGTCGTGGAAGCGCACGGCGACCGAGCAGCACCAGTAGGGGAATCCATGCGTGTAGTTCATCGTCCCGTCGATCGGGTCGATGATCCACTCATAGCCTTCCGCGGAATTCTGGCGAATATCCTCCTCGCCCAGGATGCCGTGGTCGGGATATTCCTGGGCAATGATGCCCTCGGCAATCCTCTGGCACTCCAGGTCGAGCACCAGCTTGACATCGTGCGTGAAGCTTTCTGTGGCCTCGGTGCGCCGGGCCTTGTTTTCAAGGGCGTGTTTGCCGGCCGCGTCGGCCGCGCAGATCGCCACATCAAGCAGGTCGGATAATGGAATGTTTTTCATTCGCCTATTAAGCTGAACCCCAACGGCCTTGGCAACTTCCAATCAGGACAAGTCGGCTATTTCACAACCGTGTTTTCGAAGTCGGTCGCGTAGGCGCGCGGCGGACTGAAGATCAGGTTGGCGATGATGGCCTTCCTGAGATCGGCCTTGTTGCCCAGTGGAAAGTTGATGCGGCCGGCGGAGTTGCTGCGGAGAATCGCCGGCGTTGCAATGCGGAGGCCTTTTAGGCTGGCGATGCTCGAAGGCATCGATTTCAAGGCCATTTCCATGGGCTCGGCTTGGGCCAGCGGGTGGGTGGCGGCCGCGGCCTTCAGCGAACCCGGAATGGGCATGGGGGCTGGCGGGGGCGTCGGGACAGGTTCCGCAACGGGCTCCTCGAAGGTTGCAGGGGGCCCGGTTTCGAACTCCTCCATTTCCTTCATGTAGTCGGGGCGCTCATAGCCTTCCGGCCAATCGGGAAGCCGGCTCGGTTGTGGTTCCAGCTTGCCGGCGAGGTTTTCGAAAAACTCCTCGATCGTGCCAGGTTCCTTCCTCGGCGGTTTTTGGCCGGGAACGGCGGGTGGTTGTTTGCCTTTCACCCCTTTTTCGAGGATGAATTTCACCAGGTTCACCAGCGCAATGACGATGAAGATTAAAAATGGAACCAGGTCTTCCATAGCCCCTCCGGGGAAGTTCTAACTTCGAAAAACCCAAATCCGAACGTCATTCGGATTTGGGTGTTTAGTGCTTAGGATTTGTTTTCGTCTTCTTCGCCACCGGCGAGCGATTCTCTCATGGAGGTGTCGGCCATGATGTTCTGCATGCGGTAGAAGTCCATCACGCCGAGGTTGCCTTTGCGGAAGGCATCGGCCATGGCCAGCGGCACCTCGGCCTGCGCTTCGATCACCTTCGCCTGCATTTCCTGAACACGGGCGCGCATTTCCTGCTCTTGCGCAATGGCCATCGCGCGGCGCCCTTCGGCTTCGGCCTGCCGCATGATCTTGTCGGCATCGGCACGGTCGGTTTCCAGTTTGGCGCCGACGTTGGCGATTTGCCCGATGCCGGCCACGGAGACATCGGCGATATCGATCGAAACGATCTCGAAGGCGGTCTGCGCATCGAGACCGCTGTTGAGCACCTTGCGGCTGATGGCATCGGGGTTTTCGAGCACTTCCTTATAGGAGACCATCGAGCCTATGGCACTGATGATTCCCTGGCCGACGCGCGCGATGATCGTCTGCTCGGTGGCACCGCCAACGAGGCGTTCGAGGTTGGTGCGGACGGTGACGCGGGCCTTGACCAGCAGACGGATGCCGTCCTTGGCCACGGCGTCGAGCATCCCGCCGGCGGTCTTGTCGGGATCGGGGCAGTCGATGACCTTCGGGTTGACCGAGGTCTGTACGGCATCGACAATGTTGCGGCCGGCGAGGTCGATGGCGGCCGCCTGCTGGAACTTGAGTTCGATGTTGGCCTTGTCGGCGGCGATCATGGCGCGGACGACGTTTTGCATGCTGCCGCCGGCGAGGTAGTGGGCTTCGAGCATGCCGGTGGTGATTTCCAGCCCGGCCTTGATGGCGGAGATATAGGTCAGCACCACCTGGGCAGGGGGCACGTGCCGCAGCTTCATGCCGATCAGGTCGCGGATGCGAACCGGGGCTTCGGCAAAGAGCGCACGCACCCACAGGTTGATCACGGAGATCGCCAGTCCGAACATGACCAGCAGAATCAGGGCAACGGGAACTAGGACAATGTACATCATGGTTGTTTCTCCTCGGGTTTGTATTGTTCGTCTCTCAATTCTTCAAGTTTCTTCAAGTTGGCCGGCACCTGCAGGATCAGCCGTCTCTTCTCAAGCAGGGCGAGGATAAGCGATCCCATGCCGAGCCACAAGACTGTAAGTTGCACGGGAACGCCAATGCCCGGGATGATGGTGGTGGCATAGATGATGGCCAGCCCCAGCCCCATGGCCAGCAAGACGCGGCCGATGGAGGTTCCGATGGAGCGCAGAAGCATGGTGCCGAGCACCAGCGCCATGATGATGCGGCCGAGATAGAACAGGATGCCCCACGACGCGAGGATCAGCGCACCCAGCGGAACGCCGATGATCGACGATGCGGACATGATGCCGAAAATCGGCAGGGCGCCCGACGCCAGGAAGCCGACCCAGAGGCATTTCCACGGCGAGCGCCTGGCCAGCTGCGATGCCATGGCGGTGGTCATCGGAAAGAGGGTGATGAACGGGAGGCCGGCCAGGAACGCCGCGAAGAACCACATGGCCTTCGAGGTGAGCCGCTCCATCGAAAACAGGGGTTCCGTTTCCGGGGCCACCCGCAGGAGCCGGCCGCCGACAATCCCCTCCGCGGGAATCAGCTCCTTGTTGGTGGTATAGGCCAGGTCGCCCTTGAGCTTGGCATCCCGCTTAAGGATGATGTCGGGCGAAAACACCTTGGAGTGGCCTTCGATGGTCCCGCCCAGGGTGGCGACGCGCGCGGAGGTGATGGCGGCATCGCCCCGGATCAACCCCTCGAGAATGATGCTGGTTCCAAGCAGGCGGACGCTGCCGCCGATCACGGCGTTGGTTCCAATGATGATGGTTTCGCCCATGGCGATCACGTTGCCGCCGACCGGCCCGTTGATCCTGACCGACTTGCCGGAGAGCCGCACATTGCGCAGGCATTCCCCGTTCAGGTTGGCCTCCATCGAGGCCGCGCCCCAGAGGTTGCCCTCGAACGTGCCGTTGAGTTGGAGCGGATTGCCCGAAAGGATGAACAGGTCGTTCTTGAACGTTCCTTCGGTTTCGGCAATGCCCGAGAAAACCCACTGCTCGTCGGCCACCACGGTATCCGCGCCGACGGCGTAGACATTGGTGGCAATGAAATCGATGGCCGAAACCTGAAGGGTCAGGAAGGCAAGGAGGGCGGAAAAGTAGATTCTAAAACGCATCGAGCTAGGCTTTCACGACGGAAACATGGCCGCCGGAGGTTGAGGAGACTTTCACGCTTTGGCCGGCCTCGATCCATTCGCCATCGGCCACGACATCGACACGCTTGCCGTTGAACCGGGCAATGCCTGACGGCCGCAGGGTGGAATCCGCCACGCCGAGATCCCCGACCACGACCCCGTCGCCCTTGTGGGCCTTGTAGGTGGAGGTGTTCTCTCCGAGCGTAAGGCTTTTGCCCACGCGGCTTTTGGGGAAATAGCGGATCCAAACCACAAAGGTCAGGATGCCGACCACCAGTAGGGCCAGTCCGCTCACCATGTTCCAGGGTTCGGGAAAATTGCGCCAGCCTATGATGGCCGCAACCACCCAGGCCACCGAGCCAAAGATGCCTAGAATGCCGCCGGGAATGAAAATCTCCATGCCGATCAGCACAAAGCCCGCAAGCAGAAGCGTAAAGTAGATCGTTATCGGTTCCATGGGCGGAATAATAGGGGAAGAAAAGGGGAATGGAAGAATGGATTAGCGGATTGTTGGCGGCTTGATCATCATCGCCCCGTGCCCGGCGCCGACGTTGGCGGGATTGAGCAGGCAATCGTTCATGAAAGATTTCGCGGTTTGCACGGCTTCCATGGTGTCCTGCCCGAGCGCAATGGCCGACGCGATGGCGGCGGATAGGATGCAACCCGTGCCGTGGGTGTGGCGCGTTTCAATTCGCGGCGATGTAAGCCAGCAGCATGTGCCGCCCGCGCTCCAGAAGTCGCAGCACTCATCCCCTTCGGCGTGGCCGCCCTTGATCAATACGGATTCGACGCCCATGGCGAGGATTTCATCCGCGGCCTCCTCCACGGATTCAATCGCATGCCCGGTGAGCAGTTCGGTTTCCGGGAGGTTCGGCGTCAGCACCGTTACCCGTGGAAAGATTTCGCGGATCAGGATATCGATTGCGGCGGGGTTGAGCAGGTCGGTGCCTGACGTGGACTTTAAAACGGGATCGAGCACAACCGGAGCTTCGACGGTTTGCAGGAATTCGGCAACCAGGGTGCAGGTTTCCAGGCCTCCGAGCATGCCGATCTTGATGACCGCCGGGGGAAGATCGGCCGCCAGGGCGTCCAGCTGCGCCCGGAGCATGGACGTGGAAACGGGTTCGACGGCTTGGACGCCCAAGGTGTTCTGGGCCGTGAGGGCGGTGATGACCGAGCAGCCATGCACGCCGAATGCGCTCATCACCTTAAGGTCGGCCTGGATGCCCGCCCCGCCGCCCGAATCGGAGCCGGCGATGGTCCAGGCAATCGGGCTTGGGGTTAAGGTCGGAAGGCCGGAAGTCGAGGATCGGTTCGGTTTCATTGGACGTTCGACCTCCGACTGCTGATGCCGCCGAGCGGCATCAGAAGTTTCCTGATTCTTCCGGGAAGTGGAAGATCGTTTCGTTGGTCCGCGCATAGCCGACCTCGTGGGCAACCTTTTCGACGAACTCCGGGTCGACCGAGAATCGCCGCTGCTTTTCCTTCAACTCCAGCTCGTAGGCCTCGGTCTCGTCAATGCGCTGCTGCAGCACGTCGTGCCGGCTCTGGTATTCCTGGAGCTGCTTCACCTTCGGGGTGAACGCGAGCACCACCCCCACGCCGGCCATGATGACAATGGCGACCAGCACGATGCGGTTGATCAGGTTCCAGTATTTTTCAGTTTGTTGCATGGGGGTAGCGGGTTTTGCGTGGTTCGATGGTTGGAATATAGCGGGAAACTCAACGCCGACAAGTTTGTTTTGCAGGTAGGGTGCGATCCCCGGGCGCGCCGCAGGCCGGACGGTCTATCCCTGCCCAACAAAAAAAGGCGGCCCGAAGACCGCCTTTTTCTCATTAACGAAGAATCGTTAATTATGCATCGCCGTAGCGGCTGTCGGTACCGAGCATTTCTTCGATACGGAGCAGCTGGTTGTATTTGGAGATGCGGTCGGAGCGGCTCAGCGAGCCGGTCTTGATCTGGCCGGCGTTGGTGGCAACCGCGATGTCCGCGATGGTGTTGTCGGAGGTTTCGCCCGAACGGTGGGAGACCACCGCGGTGAAGCCCGCCTTGTGCGCCATTTCGATCGCGTCGAGCGTTTCGGTCAGCGTGCCGATCTGGTTGACCTTGATGAGGATCGAGTTGGCGCTGCCTTCTTCGATGCCGCGTGCGAGGTAGTCCACGTTGGTCACGAACAGGTCGTCGCCCACGAGCTGGCAGCGGTCGCCGATCTTGTCGGTCAGGATCTTCCAGCCGGCCCAGTCCTCTTCGTTCATGCCGTCTTCGATGGAGTCGATCGGGTATTTGGAGATGAGCTCTTCGAGGTAGGAGGCCTGTTCTTCGGAAGAACGCTTGGCGCCGCTTTCGCCTTCGAACTTGGCATAGTTGTATACGCCGTCTTCGTAGAACTCGGAGGACGCGCAGTCGAGGGCGATGGTAACATCCGTGCCCGGCTCGTATCCGGCATCCTTGACCGCCTGCATGATGGAGTCGAGGGCTTCTTCGGTGCCGCCGGCGAAGTTCGGCGCGAAACCGCCTTCGTCGCCCACCGCGGTGGAGAGGCCTTTGCCTTTAATGATGGCTTTCAACGCGTGGAACACCTCGGCGCCGCAGCGCAGGCCTTCCTTGAAGGTCGGGGCGCCAACCGGACGGATCATGAATTCCTGGAACGCGATCGGGGCGTCGGAGTGGGAGCCGCCGTTGATGATGTTCATCATCGGAACCGGCAGGGCCTTGGCGTTGGTGCCGCCGATGTAGCGGAACAGCGGGATGCCGAGCTCGTCGGCTGCGGCGTGGGCAATGGCCAGGGAGACCCCCAGCATGGCGTTGGCGCCGAGCTTGGACTTGGTCTTCGTGCCGTCGAGCTCGATCATCAGGTTGTCGATGCCGACCTGGTCGATCGCGTCCATGCCGATGATGGCCGGGGCGATGATGTCGTTGACGTTGTCGACGGCCTTTTCGCAGCCTTTGCCGAGGTAGCGGGATTTGTCGCCGTCGCGAAGCTCGAGGGCTTCGTTCACGCCGGTGGAAGCGCCGGAGGGTACTGCGGCGCGGCCGGTGGCGCCGGAATCGAGGACGATGTCCACTTCGAGGGTCGGGTTGCCGCGCGAGTCGAGGATTTCGCGTGCCAATACATCAATGATTTCTGACATTTCTAGTCTCCTTATGATTTGATTTCGAACCACTTGTTTCTGAAAACGAGGCGGCAATATAGCCGCGCAGGTGCGGGAAGGCAAGGGCTCCTTTATTCGGATTGTGTATAAAAATACCGATTTTGGGCAAAAGGGTTGATGCCGTACGCCTTTGCTGGAATCATGCGCGGCTTTATTTGGGGATGAACCATCAACTCAGGAAAAGCTAAGGAGCTTATTAACAATGGAATACACATCTGAAATCAAGGAAATGTGTGTTGTTGCCCGTGGGCCGCAGAACGGTCCGGCGCCGATCCCCCAGGAGGGGAAATGGACGCAGGCAGCAGAAATCAGGGACATCAACGGCTTCACGCACGGCGTGGGCTGGTGCGCACCGCAGCAGGGCGCCTGCAAGCTCTCGCTGAACGTCAAGCAAGGCGTTATCCAGGAAGCGCTGATCGAAACCGTCGGTTGCACCGGCATGACCCACTCCGCCGCAATGGCCGGTGAAATCCTCACGGGGAAAACCATTCTCGAGGCGCTCAACACCGACCTCGTCTGCGACGCGATCAACGTGGCCATGCGCGAACTGTTCCTGCAGATCGTATACGGGCGTTCGCAGTCCGCCTTCTCCGAAGACGGTCTCCCGATCGGCGCCGGCCTCGAAGACCTGGGCAAGGGCCTCCGTTCCGTAACCGGAACCATCTTCGGCACCGTCGAAAAGGGCGTTCGCTACCTCGAAGTGGCCGAAGGCTATGTGACCAAGCTCGGTCTCGACGAAGACGACGAAGTCATCGGATATGCGTTCTGCCACCTCGGCAAGATGATGGAATTCATCGCCAAGGGCGACAGCGCCAACGAGGCCCTCGAAAAAGCATCCGGCACCTACGGTCGTTTCGCTGATGCGGTTAAACAAATTGACCCGCGCCATAAATAAGGAGATTTGAACCATGGCATTATTTGAAGGATATGAAAGACGTATCGCCCAGATCACTCCGGTTCTCGAACAGTATGGAATTGGGTCGATTGAAGAGTGCGCCGAAATCTGCAAGGAAAAAGGCGTAGACGTTTACGAAATCGTTAAGGAAATCCAGCCGCTGGCATTCGAGAATGCGATGTGGGCCTACACCGTGGGAGCCGCCATCGCCATCAAGAAGGGGCAGACCGTTGCTTCCGACGTCGCGGAAACCATCGGCGAAGGCCTCCAGGCCTTCTGCATCCCCGGTTCCGTTGCGGACGACCGCAAGGTCGGCATCGGCCACGGCAACCTCGCCGCCATGCTGCTGAAGGAAGAAACCAAATGTTTCGCCCTGCTCGCCGGTCACGAATCGTTCGCGGCTGCGGAAGGCGCCCTCGGCATCTGCCGCTACGCCAACAAGGCCCGCAAGGAGCCGCTGCGCGTCATCCTCAACGGTTTGGGCAAGGATGCTGCACACATCATCTCCCGCATCAACGGATTCACCCACGTGGCCACCCGGTTCGACTACGCGAGCGGCAAGGTTGAAGTGGTGAAGGAAAAGGCCTACTCCAAAGGCGAGCGCGCCGAAGTCCGCTGCTACGGGGCCGACGACGTTCGCGAAGGTGTGGCCATCATGCACCTGGAAGGCGTCGATGTTTCCATCACCGGCAACTCCACCAACCCGACCCGCTTCCAGCATCCGGTTGCAGGCACCTATAAAAAGGAAACCGTCGAGCTCGGCAAGCCCTACTTCTCCGTGGCCTCCGGCGGCGGAACAGGACGCACCCTGCACCCCGACAACATGGGCGCGGGACCGGCTTCCTACGGCATGACCGACACCATGGGCCGCATGCACTCCTCGGCGCAGTTCGCAGGATCCTCCTCCGTTCCCGCGCACGTGGAAATGATGGGCCTCATCGGCATGGGCAACAACCCGATGGTTGGCGCCTCCGTGGCGGTCGCGGTTGCGATCTCCCAGGCAATGTAATCCGATTTTCGGATTCATTCGAAAGGCGCTCCTCATTGGGGCGCCTTTTTTATTGGAAACATGATGAAAACAATTCTCTATCTCATTCGGCACGGGCAGACGCAATGGAACGCCGAGCGGCGCATGCAGGGGCGCTCCGATTCGCCGCTAACGGAAAAGGGCATCCGCATGGCGGAACGGCTGGCGGATGGTTTTCCCCCGGTGGATGCGGTCTATGCCTCGCCGCAAGGGCGCGCGCGGCGCACGGCGGAAATCATTTTTGGAAACCGGGAAATCCAAACCGACGACCGGCTACGGGAAATCGATCTCGGCGAGTGGGAAGGGCGCTTGCAGGCCGAGTTGGATATCGACGATGCCGAACAGCATTCCAACTTTTGGAAGTCGCCGCATCGGTTCGCTCCGCAAACCGGCGAAACCTTTGAGTGCGTGCACCGGAGGGCGGCGGCCTGCCTGCACGATCTTGCGGCAAGGCATGATGGCGAATCCATTGCCCTCGTTTCGCACACGACCGTCATTCGCTCCATGCTCTTTTCGATCGAAGAGCGCCCCCTGGCTGATTTCTGGAACCCGCCCGCCGTCTATCCGGCCAGCGTCAGCGAGGTGCACGTCGAGGATGGGCAATTCAAGATCGCCCGCTTCGGCGACATTGCCCACTACGGCCCGGACAGCCGGCCCTCGGGAGCCTACTAGCCCTACCACTTGATGACGTTCATCGATCCGTATTGGTAGTTTTGGCTGCCGACCTCGCCGACCTTGATCCAGCGTTCGGCATATTTGGGGCCCCAGCTGTCGGAGATGGCGGCTTCGCCGGTCCGCTCGTTGTAGCCGATGACGAGGCAGATATGCCCGCCGTAGCCGCTGGACGGCACATTCTTTTCCTTGATCTTCTGGCCCTTGCGTTCGGCCGTGTTCCGGTTGGCGGCGAACTGGAGGTCGGAGGTGCTCATGAAGCGCCACATGATCGGCAGGCCCTGGTCGATGTATTCGGCAATGTTTTGGGGCGCAAGCGAGTTGCCGATGGGTTCGAGCTCGCGGCCGTTGGCGGAGATGAGCGATTTGGTGGCGGCCATCATTTGGTGGGCGTAGGTTCCGCCGCCGACGCCGGTGTTGCCGGCCAGCGCCAGCAGGTACATATCCGCCGGTATGTCCATGTAGCGCAAATAGCGCTCCCAGGTGGCGGGCGAGCAGTAGCCCTTGGGCCCTTGGTCGATCATTGGAATGTTCCTGATGACCACATCGCCGTTTTCGTGCCGCTCGACGCAGGAGGCCATGCGCTTTTTCAACTCGGCTTCCGTGATCTTCTCAACGCGGCCTGCGCGGTCGGCGCGGTCGGCGGGCATGATGCGCAGGGCGGCATATTTGCCTTCGGCGACGGTGAGCATGATGGCGTGTTCGTTCCAGTCCCAGCGCCAGACCTTCTCGCGCATATCGCCCTTGCCGAGGGTGTCGCGCTTGGGTTCGCCGAGCACGGGTTCGAGCACGTTGTGCACATGCTCGCCGCTTTCCTCGATCTTGACGGCCATTTGCTCGATGAGGCCGGGGCTGATCTGGCCGTTGGGGATCGGCATGTCGCCCTGGTTGGCGAAGACGAACGAGATGCTGGCAACATGTTCCGTCCCGCCATAGAGGACGGTGGTGTAGACGGGCTCCTTGAGCACCTTCGCTTCGCCGAGCGGATAGGCGCGGTGGTTTTCCATGAAGTCGGTCTTCGATTCCTTGGCCAGTCCCATGCGATTGGCGGTCTCGGCGGTGGCATCGTCCCAGAGGTTGTCGTCCTGCCAGATCTCGATGCCGAAGAGCTGGTTGAGTTCGTTCCACGGAACGGCGTGCAGCGGGCCGCGCCCCTTGCGGGAGAGCAAATATTCCAGATGCTCCACGTCCGCCGCGGCGAAGGTGTTGAAGGGCACCGTGATGGTTCTTCCCGAGTGGGTTCGCAAGGCCACGGTTTGGTTGGCATTCACTGTCACCACCTCCGCCTCGACCTCTTTCCCGTCCGTGCTCGTCCAGGTTCTGGAATAGGCCGGCAGGGCGGCCGGCAAGAGTAGGATGCAAATGGAAGCTATGAATCTCATGCTTCCAAAATAGGGCGAAGCGCTTTTCTTGTAAAGCCGGCGGTTAGGCGTTTCGGGTGCAGGCGGCTATCCCTGGGTTTGATGAATTAGCTAGAGAGTGTTTTTTTATGTGAATCAGGTGGTTGATAAAGAGCCGTCTAAAGAAAACTGATCCTTTTGAAACGGTTGCTAGGGGCTGATCGCCAAAAGATAGGCTCGCGCAGCATCGCTGGCAGGTGTGAAAATGTTTCCACTTTGTTTCCGCTTTCGTCCCGTTTTATCCTGAAATATCAGGTGATATCATGTGTGGGGAGAATGTGCGCAAATAAAGAAAAGCCCCGCTATCTATGAAGATAACGGGGCTTTAAGTGGTGATCCGGCTGGGGCTCGAACACAGGACCCTTTGATTAAAAGGCAGAGTAATATGTTAATAATAGTTAATGTAATGTCCATTTATTGGAGTTGTTGGTTCGTATCTTTGGCATATCTTTGGCAAAAAGCTTTTTTTCTTCAGCGGGATGTTCTATACATATCAGGACATATCTAACCGCATTATATTGAGGATACAATGAAAGAGCAGATCGTGGTCAAGGGGCGCCTTGAGCGTCGCAAAGAATCCAAATGGTGGTACGGGGTATACTCAATCGATAAAACGCGTTATGCCAAAAACCTGCGAGTTGAGATCCGAGGAACACCTCCGAGTGAAACGGAGGAGCATGGCTCTGTTCATTTCGAAAAATCAAAATCAGAGGCGGAGTCTGAGCTCCGCAATCTGCTTAAATCAATCAATAGCGATAAGAGTGCAGAGGAGATCGCTCAGGCGGTTCATCAGGCTCGTACTGGCGGGAGACGGGTCAAGGTTTACAAACTGAGTGAGTTGCCAGATTTGTGGATTAATATGCCGAGAAATAAACCGGTATCGGATCTGCACCGCCAAACGACCCTGGCCTGGATCGAAGGGTTTATTTCATACTGCAGTGAGCATTGGCCGAATATTACGAAACTTGATCACCTGTCTAACGACCATGCGCGTCAATACATGCAGCACCAGGAGGAGCGTGGGATCAGCCCGAGAACCTGGAATGCGATCCTGGGGGCTTTGAAAGCAGCTTGCAAGCGAGGGCAGTGCACTGCATTTAACGATTTGAGGCAGAAGCAGAGCGAGACCGTGCATCGTGTTCCATATTCTCCAGAAGAGCTGAAAGCCATCTTTGATGTGGCTAAATCCGATGTGCTTTTATACCCCCTCGTTGTGACTGCAGCCTGTACGGCTATGCGCAGGGGTGACTGCTGTAAGCTGAAATGGACCAGTGTAGATTTGGACGAGGGGTTCATCACAGTGAGTACGTCGAAGACTGGACGCAGGGTGGATATTCCGATAGCAGATATGTTCCGTGACGCGATTTCTCACGAGCTGAACAATGGGTCTGAATTCGTTTTTCCGGCGTTGGCAGCTCAATACGACCGAAATGCAAAGGTGCTTACGGATCGTTTACGAAAAGTTTTAGCTAAAATTGGGTATTATAGCGACGATTATGTGCCGCTACGGGAGCTTGATGATATAGAATCTTCTGACCTTATTAGGATGGCCGAGGTCTATTTTTCATCCGTTCCTACGGAGAATAAGCGAGAGAATGCTCGGAGGATGTTGATTGCCTATCTCGGTGGGTTATCTCTGTGCAAGGCAGCTACGGCCGTTGGCATAAGCAAGGCAACCGGATCAGCATACCTGAATGAAATAGAGCGCGCTACGGGGCTGGCTTTCATTCGGGGAAAAAAAATTCCTGTCAGCGAACAGAAAACTTCACGGTTGGGTGACGTTCATTTGGAACGTAAAAATGGTCTCAGAAGGGCTTCTGTTCGGGACTTCCACTCTTTTAGGACAACGTGGATTACGCTTGCACTTTGCTCCGGGATTCCATTTGAGCTAGTTCAGCAGGTCACGGGTCATGCTACAGCTGAAATCGTGCTGGAACATTATTTCAAACCGCAGCGAGCTCAGCTTAAAGCGGCTCTAGAAAAATCTATGCCTAGTCTTTTAACAGCGGGAAACGTCAACCCAGTTGATCGCCTACCTGATCTTCTGCGGAGCATGAGTTCAACGAATTGGTGTGAGATTCGTGATGAAGCATTAGATATTTTGGGGTGTTCTTGACGAGATGCTGGGTGGCCTCGCAAACCCCTATTAGCGGTATCGGTGTGTATTTTCATAGCTTTTTCGTGTAAACGCCGGTTGAAAAGTGCACCGGGCGGCGGCCCAAAAGTGTAACACTTTTTCGTTAATTACCCCGCTTCCTTGCGGGTGTCAATTGCTCCTACGGTTTCTTTGTTTTCTGCCGTTGTCCCCGGCGGCGCAATGAGTCCTGCAGCCTGAAACTTTCACCATTGGCTTCGAGGATATGGACCCGGTGGGTCAATCGATCGAGTAAAGCGCCAGTGAGCCGCTGCGAGCCCAGCACCTCCGTCCATGATTCGAAGGGCAGGTTCGTGGTGACCACGACGCTGGTGCGTTCGTAGGCCCGGCTGACGACTTCGAAAAGCAGTTCTGCCCCCAGCTTGGAGAACGGAACGTAGCCGAGTTCATCGAGCACGAGCAGGTCGGAGCGCTCGAGTTGCTTGAAGAACCGGTCAAGCTGCCTTTCCTCCCGGCGTTCGAGCAACTGCGTGACCAGGGCGGTGACGCCGAAGAACCGCACCTTGAAGCCCATCTGGCAGGCGGCGAAGGCCAGGGCGGTGGCGAGGTGGGTTTTTCCGGTTCCGCTGTTGCCGATCAGCAGCACGTTCTCCCGCTCCTTGATAAACTCGCCATGGGCTAGTTCCCTCACCAGCGGCTGGTTGATCGAGGGCTGCTCCTCGAACCGGAAGCTGTCGAGGGTTTTCACAACGGGGAAACGGGCGGACTTGAGGCGGCGTTCGGCGGCCCGTTGTTCCCGGTCGTGAATCTCCTGTTCGATGAGCCGCAGCAAATAGGTCGAGTAATCGGCCCGTTCGGCCTGGCAGACCGAGGCCATCTTGCGGTGCTCCCGCAGGACACTCGGCAGCTTCAGCGTTTTAAGGTAGTGCTCGAGCAGTACATGCGACGGGGTCTTCGTGCTCATGCGCCCACCTCCTGTCCGAGCAGACGGTTGTAGTCGGCCACATCGACGCAGTCCACCTGGACCTCTCGTAGATGCTCATGGCCGTCGAGGCTGAACCGGGTGCATCGCCATTCCGGCCGGGGAATGAGGAACTGGGCAATGGCGTCTCGGGAGGAGGCCCCGCAACGCAGCCCCTGCTCAACGGCCCGGGCCAGTTCCTTGGGTGAATGCTTTTCGAGCAGACGCAGCACCTTGATGTACTCCCGGGTTCCTTCGCCATCGAGATCGGCCTCCAGCCTGCTGCGCAGATCCCGAAAGCAGGATGGCAGTTTCCAGTCTTCCAATGGCCGGGCGTGGTCGAGCCCGCCGGGCTTGCGTTCGAGCAGTGCGAGATAGTGCACGGGGTTGAGATGGACGCCGGCCTTGCCCCACAACCGGGGATGTTCGGCGATGCATTCATCGCCCCGGCAGACCACAATCCGGTCGATATAGCCCTTGACCACCGTTTCGTAGTGGGCGTAGCGCACGGGCACCGAATATTGCCGCAAGGTTGCATAAGGACTCTGTGAATGAGCCGGTTATTATCGAAGGTGGCGTGCTTCCGCCTCTCTCTATTATCACCCGTGATGTCACGGCGCACGCCATTGGGGTCACTGTTCTCAAGGAATCTGACGGAGAGCTGTATAACGCAGTGATACTGAAAAAGGGCATCCCGTTTCCATCTCATGACAATACCGACAGGTTCAAGCTGGCAGAGCGAGGGCAGACAGATGTTGTTATCGAAATTTTGCAGGGTCCGCCTGGCGCAAGACGCGACGATTGCCTTGTTCTTGGCAAGTTCGAACTCAATGGGTTGAGCAAGGTGACCGATCCGAATCGCGAACATGAAATCCTGATCACGATGCAGTTGAACAAAGATGGAATCCTTACTGCCAGGGCGCGAGATTCGATCGATGGCCTAGAAGCAGACCTGCAGGTTGAATACACCAATAAGGCAACCTAGCCAAGGCTAACCCCGGCGTACATTGCGCCGGGCTTTTTTCAATCTAAAGAAAATGGAGCAATCAAATGGAAAAATCATTTCATAATTTCGCAACTACAATTCAAAAACCTACGGGGCAGGTTTGTACTTTACTTGTTGTTGATGTTTCGCCGTCTATGGAAGCCTCGGATTATCCTCCAAGCAGGCTTATGGCTGCGATTGCAGCGATTATTGATCTGTTGGGAATAAAGCTCGAACGCCACCCCGATGATTATGTGGGTATTGTTAAATTCAGTGGTTCAGCAAGCATTGTTCAGCCGCCGCTTCCTGTCGGCTCTCAATACGAGGTTCTGAAGCGTGCGGCTCTTAATGGACTGACAGTCGGAGGGTATACCAACATTGCTGCGGGATTGAAGTGTGCGGCAGATGCATTAAGTCAGCATTGCCCGGTGCCTGACCGAAAGGGGGGAGCCATAAAGGAATTCTTTCTTGGCTCCGACCAGGGCGCGGCACCGGGTGGCGTATCTGAACTAAAGTCCGGTATTCAGGGGCATATTATTTTGCTAACGGATGGCGATCACAACTGCCCCGGATTTCCTCGTGACTGGGGGGGGCGCCTGAAGGACTCCGGTGTTGTTATCGATTGCATCGGTATCGGAGGAAGTTCTTCCGATGTTAACGAATGCTTGCTCAAGGACATTGCATCGATAGATGAGTCCGGCCGCCCGCGTTATCGCTTTATAGACGACCGCGATGCACTGCTGATGGAGTTCCGTGAAATGGCAAAGGCCGGCTATTTACGCAAGGCATAAATGATCAAGAGGTGAATCATGACGATTAGGGACTTTCAAAGATATCTATCAAAGGTTATGGCAAAAATGACTACGCTTATTCAAAAGGCGAAAAACGAACCTGAATATCGAAGGGTCGGTATTCTTGCGGTGGTATTGTTGGTTTCCACGACGATCATGTCTCCTCTGCTAGGTAGTGTGTTGGTGTTGATCGGGGTTTGGTATCTTACCTTCTAACATTGGAGGAAGGACGTGAATGGTAGGCATATAACATTTTGGGTCGTGTTCTTCGTTGCATTCCTCATCTGCAAACGATTTATCCCTTGGTTTGGTAGCCTTCCGGGGGATATCGAGATCAGGAAAGAAAACCTCTATGTGGCAATACCTATTGTGAGCTGCCTGCTGCTGAGCATTGTCCTCTCTGTGCTTGCTTCAATTGTCCGCCGGTTTTGAGAATCTGCCTCAATGACTGCGCAGGGTATGCTCGATCAGGTAGTCAGCGGTTGACTGCGAGATCATTCCGTCCATCACGGCTTGCTCCAGAATATAGATGGCCTTGTCGCGATCCATGGATCTCAATAAGAGGAATATCTTGTGGCGGGTATCGCCATTATCATCGATTTGGAAATCGATGGCTAAGTGATTAAAGCGGTCGCTGATCTCGCCAAGATCATCATAGGTCATACCAAGCCCGGCCATCTCGGTTCTGGTTCCGGCACGCTGCTTCCTGAATCCGGTTTCCGTCAAACGATCACCCATTTCCTGGCCAGAAATCTTGCCGCTATCATAGAGGTCGTGGATTGTTCGCTCTTTCTTTTCGTAGTAATCCAGCTTTGAGCGGTATTCATCAAGGGACTCAACGATCAGCTTGATGCGACTGACATATACATCCAGTTCTACAAAATCTCTGTACGGATCGGAATAGGCCTGATCATATTCCTCGAGAACCTTCTCCAATTGCAGGATTTGTTCGGCGATTCGATTACCGCTGGAGGTGCGGTATTCGCAATGTTCATCAAGCCGCTTATTTTCCTCGTGCTCATCAAATGCGCCCGATGAATGGAAGTCATCGACAATCTCATGGGCTTTGTTGATGATATCCTCAGAACTTTCCTCTTTTAACTCTTCCATATCAGCGTGCTTATCATCCCACCCATCCTGGCTATTGTCCGCAAACCACATAATGCCACCTCCAAATAAATACAGATTGTCCCATTATAGGCAAAGGGGATTGGTAGCTGTTCATTTCTTTGGCATTTCTTTGGCAAATAGGCTTAAAATGTCCTGAAATATCCTATGCTATCATGAACTGCACAGGATGCGCTAAATAAACAAAAACCCCGCTATCATTGCTGATAACGGGGTTTAATATGGTGATCCGGCTGGGGCTCGAACCCAGGACCCTTTGATTAAAAGTCAAATGCTCTACCGACTGAGCTACCGGACCAAAATTTGCCTTCTCAGCGAGTGGGTCATGAACCCCTTCCCGTGAAAGGAGCGCATGTTTTACAGAAGACCCCCCAGCGACGCAAGCGATAAATTTGTGTTTTCTTTTGTTTCACTTGGAAGAGCATCTCCCCTATGCTTTGACGATGCCTTGGCAATATAAACAAAAGGGGAATAGATGAAGGTAGTTGGATTGATTTTGGGAGGTGGGGCCGGTAGTCGGTTGCAACCCTTGACGCGCGATCGTTCGAAGCCGGCGGTTCCGATTGCCGGTAAATACCGATTGGTTGATATCCCCATCAGCAATTGCATCAATAGCGGGATTCGAAATGTCTTCCTGCTAACCCAGTTCAACAGTGTGTCGTTGCATCAGCATATCGGCGCGGTTTATCGGTTTGATCAGTTCAGCGGAGGACATGTGCGGATTTTGGCGGCGGAGCAAACGCCCGATTCGGCCGGTTGGTTCCAGGGCACGGCGGATGCCGTCCGGCGTTCGATGCGGTATTTCAAGGACGACCGGCCCGATGTGGTTGTGATTCTTTCGGGTGATCAGCTCTACCGGATGGATTTGAAGTCGGTTATTCAGTCGCATGTGGACAACAAGGCCGATTTGACGATCAGCACCAAGCCGGTTCCGCGAGGGGAGGCTGAGAGTCTGGGAATTATGCAGGTCAATAAGCAGGGAAGGATTGTTCGTTTTTCCGAAAAGCCCGGCGATACGGTCTTGCTGGATCAGTTGAAAGCGCCACTTTATGACGATGAGCTGTACCTGGCGAGCATGGGCATTTATGTCTTCAACATGGATGTCTTGGAAGATTTGCTTTGTAACAACGATGAAACCGATTTCGGCAAGCACATCATTCCGGGGGCAATCGATAGCCATAAGGTATATAGCTATATCTTTAATGGTTATTGGGAAGATGTTGGTACCATCCGTTCGTTCTGGGCGGCCAATTTGGCCTTGACCGATCCATTGCCCCAGTTTTCGTTCTATGACATGAGGGCCGTTATCTATACCCGCATGCGCTATCTGCCGCCCTCGAAAATCAACCAGTGCGACCTGAGCCGCTGCTTGCTTTCGGATGGCTGCATCATTTCGGGGAAACGGATCGATCACGCGGTGGTTGGCCTGCGCGCCTTGGTGGGCGAGGGATCGGTGGTGGAGGATTCGATCCTGATGGGGGCGGATTTCTACGAGCACGGAGTGATTGAGCATCCATCCGGAATTCCGATGGGCATCGGGAAGAACTGCGTGGTGAAGAATGCCATCATCGATAAGAATGTGCGGATTGGCGACAACGTGGTTATTTCGCCGGAAAACAAGCCGGCCGACGAGCACTCCGAGCTTTATTGGATACGCGACGGCATCATGGTGATTCCCAAGAACACCGTGATTCCTTCCGGGACGGTGCTGTAGGTCTCGCTATCCGTTGTTGACACGACTTCCCTGTTCTGGTGATCTTTCGTGACTTCTTTGTGCCGAAGGAGGTCTTCAACCGAAAGGGAAGAATCGCCGTGGGGTCCCCGAAAAGTATAGTCCGACGTGTTGGGAACGGGATGTTGTCCCGTTTCTACGACGCCCAGGTGTGGTGCCAGAGCAAACTTTTCCCTCCGCCGCCGAAGGGCGCGTTCCCGCCGATCTGGCTAACGACCCGCAAGCCGCCCTATGGTCTGCTGGCGAGGGGAGGGGAGCTGACGGAGGAATCGTTGCTCCTGGCCTATTCCAAGGGTGTTTTTCCTTTTACGGACAGGGGGTCGGTCAACTGGTGGTCGTGCGATCCGCGCATGGTGCTGTTTCCGGAAAAAATGAAATTTAACCGGCGCTTTCGCCAACAACTTCGGTCCGACCGCTTTTCGGTCACGTTCGATACCGCATTCGAGCAGGTCGTGAATGCCTGCGCCGAACGGGAATCCACCTGGCTGAATCCCGAAAGGATTGCCATTTGCAACGCCCTGCATGAAAAGGGATATTCGCATTCCGTGGAGGTGTGGAGTCAGGAGGGGCTGCTGGTTGGCGGGGTTTTCGGCACCGACATGGGCAAAATCCTGATTGGCGAGTCCAGTTTCCACCGCGAACCCAGCGCCAGCAAAATCGCGATCGTGACGCTGGCCTGCCATCTCCAGCACTGGGGCTACCACGCTTTCGATATCGGCGGCTACCAGGCCTACTGCGAAGCGATGGGTTTTGAGAATATTCCGCGCAAGGAATACCTCGCGTGGTTGAAAAAAGGCACGACCGATGGAAGAAAAACCGGAAAATGGAGGGTTGATCCCGGGGTGGATGTTGCTGCATGGAAACCGGGGGAGCCGGGAAGCCAGGTGGCTCGTCGGGATGATATTTAGATTGTGTCTCTGCAAAAAATGCGCTAAAAATCCACCCAGTTTTATAGAAATGTCGGGTGTCGTAAGGGGTCGGCACGAAGATGGGAATTTAGCTGGCCAACAAATTGGGCACTTCCGCCGAACCGGTGGATATAAAGAATCTGGACTGAAAATGAAATATCCTCTGATGTTCGGTGTCGTTGCGCTAGCAACGGCCTTTATGGTTGTTACATCCGACGCCGATGTGTTCGGGAGCGGGGCCAACCAATTCTCAATCGATTTCGTCGATATTGGCTATGCCGGAAACGTTGCCGATGCCACTACGGGGCTCGGGGCGGTGGGGTATGATTTCCGCATCGGTACATACGAGATTACCATCGATCAATTCACTAGGGCCGATGCCGCATCCAGTGGGGCCATTGGCAATGGCAATGAAAACTACTATATTGCCGCTGGTGGCGATGCCCCGGCCAGCGCCATGAGTTGGCAGGAGGCTGCGCGATTCGCCAACTGGCTTACGAGCGGCGATATCAATGTCGGGGTCTATCAGCTTTCGGGAGATACTTTGCAGGGGATCAATCGTTCCTATCGCAACTCAAGCGGCGTAGCCTATATGATGCCTTCCGAGGACGAATGGTTCAAGGCTGCCTACTACAAGCCGGCTGACGACGGTTCTTATTCCCTCTATTCCAGCGGACTCGACACGACTCCGTCCGTTATAACCTCCGATGGGTGGAATTATTCCCCGACGGAGCACAATCCTCCTCTCGGAACGACCAATCCCATGTGGGCCACTGGCTCCGGAGCATTGGAACAGAACGGGACTTACGACATCATGGGTAACGTATGGGAGTGGACGGATACCTTGATTACCAATGGGACGGTTGGTGCGGTATACCGTGGAGGTTCCGCCTGGGCCACGGCCGACTATCTAGCCTCCGATTCCTCCTACGATTCGAGTCAAGATCTCGCCCAAAGCGAGGGTTCGATTGTCGGTGTTCGCATCGTGGCCATTCCGGAACCAAGCAGCATCGCCATGATTGCGCTCATGGGGGGTGGCATCTTCGCCATCCGCCGTATTTTCATGGTCTGATTTATGGGGTGGGCATTCCTTCCAGCCCTCCCGCATGTTCAAGGATTCCCGGCAAGGGCTTGCTTCATTCTCCCCGGAACGTTGGTGGTGATGGATTTTGCGCCCCAGTCCAGGAAGTTCCGGGCGGCTTCGGGGTTGTCCACCGTCCAGACGTGGAATTCGTACCCTTCAGCCTGGATGCGCGAAACGAGGGGTTCCCCGAGATGGTCTTTTCCTGCGCTGAGGCCGTCCGCCCCGATCTGCTCCAGGGTGGCCAGCACGTGGTCGAACGATGGGGAGACGGAGCCGCTTTTACTTTGTTTGAAGCCGCATAGCCACGATGCCTTGAGCCGGGGTGCCGCGGTTTTGATGGCCTTGATCACGTTTTTATCGAAGGAAATAACAACCACTTGCTCTGGTTTGATGTTGGCGTGCTTGATGGCCTCCACCAGCGCCGGGACAATGGCGGTGCCGCATTTGACCTCGATATAGATGGTTTTATTGGGGGGAACGGTGTCGAACACTTGTTCGATGGTGGGGATCGTGGTGCCGGCATAGGCCTTTCCCTTGTGGATGCCCACATCCAGTTGCTGAAGATCCGCGAGCCGGCTTTCGGCGATGATGAGCTGTTTGCCCGCAATTCGTTTGGTGTCTTTGTCGTGGATGCAGACAATATGGCCGTCCTGGGTGAGGTGGAAGTCGCCTTCGATGGCGTCGGCGCCTTGCTTCCAGGCCAGTTCAAAGGCCGGAATCGTGTTTTCAGGTGCCTCCCTGGACGCACCGCGGTGGGCAACAATCATGGGTTTCTCCGCAAAGATGGCGACAGACAGGGCGAAAAAGGCAAAGGCTGGTAGAGTCCGCATCATGAATAGTCCTGGTTTCGAAGATGATGCATGGTAGATCCGTTGGGTTCAAACGTCAATGTGAGGCTGGGTGTTCTTATGATATCTTATGATCCGGGCGGAAAATACGGGCTTGCGCAATGGAGGGGGTTGGGGTAGGTTGACCGACTTTAACCGCACGGAAACACACCGCCAACCGCAGCGAACACAGACGATGCATGCGGCAGGAACGACGGTGTATGTGCGTGGAAAACATGAAAAAACAACACAAAGGAACTAAATATGGGTTTATTCAACCTGTTCAAGCCAGCCCGTCCGGTGCTGGTGGTCGATGCTGTTTCCCTCAACGAATCCATGGGAATGAAGGGCAAGGTGCCCCCGCGCAACCAGTTGCAGACGCTCCGCCGCCTGTCGCGCTTTTCGCAACGTGAAAAAATCGAAGTCATTGCCATCCTGACCGGTTCTCCCCTGAACAAGGCGCCGGCCGGCAAAAAATTCGAAGGTGTGATGGTGCTCTATAGCACGGCGCCCGAGCAGCATGCGAAATTCATCGCCAAGACCGCGGCATCCAAGGGCCCTGGAGCCATTATGGTTTCGGGCAATGCCGCGGCGGAGAAGATTGCGGGAGGCGGTGTCAAGGCGATGCGTGTCAGCACGTTCCGCAAGGCGTTCGATACCGGAGGCGAAGGCGAAGGCCAGGAGCGCAATGGTGGCGAAAGCAACCGCCCGCGCACCAATCGCCCCCCCCGCCGTCGCCAGCAAAAGCAGTCGGGCGGTGGTGGCAATGGTGGTGGCAATGGCGGTGGCAACGAGCCGAAGCAGGAGCGTAAGCCGAAGGAAATGTCCGAGGCCGACGCCATCAACGAGCTGATCGACCTCGTCGATTAACCTACCTTTTACCACGGAGGCACAGAGACACAGCGGTTGCAGCACTCCGACCCTCCGTGTCTCAGTGGTGAAGATGACGCTTTCCGACCGCTATATATTCTGCGACATCGACGGTACGTTGCTGCATGCCAAAGGGGCCGGGCGCCTGGCGTTCGGTGCTGCCTTCGAGCAGGCCTACGGCGTACCCGTCGATCTGGCGCACATCAATTTTGCCGGAGCCACGGATATTCGCGTGGTCGAGCAGCTTATCCGCGAAAACGGACTTGAGCCCGACCCGGCCCGGATGGCCCGCTTTTTCGAGCTGCTGCCCGGGCATCTCGACCGCAACATGGCGGAGTTCCCGCCCACGGTTTTCCCGGGGGTGGTGCACTTCCTCGAGCGGGTTTCCGCGCACTGGAAGCTTGCCCTGGTGTCCGGGAATATCCGGAAAACCGCCTACCTCAAGCTAAGGCATGGCGGACTGGAAGGCTTCTTCACCGATATCGGAGGTTTCGGCGACGACGACGGCGACCGCAACCGCATGGCGGCACTGGCGCTGGAGCGGGCCGGCAATCCGGAAGGATCCTTCCTGTTGGGCGACACCCCGTCCGATATCGAAGCCGCCCGGAGCAATGGTATGGTATCCGTTGCCGTTTGCAACGGCCAGTTCGACCGCGCCACGCTGGAGGCGGAACATCCCGACATGATCGTGGATTCGTTCGAGGATGCCGAACATTTGTTCCGGGCATTGGACGTATGAATGCGGGATTCGAGAACCTAACCCCCGACCGCATTCTCGATGCCATCGAGATGGGCATGGACTGCCAGCTCACCGGGCTGACGGCCCCCTTGCCCAGCTACATCAACCGGGTGTACGAACTCCAGACGGTGGAAGGGGAGCGGTTGGTCGCAAAGTTTTACCGGCCCGGGCGCTGGGGGCGCGCCGCGTTGCAGGATGAGCACGACTTTGTGCTCGATTGCGCCGCGGATGAGATCCCCGTGGTTGCCCCGCTGGAGCTGGCGACCGGCACGACCATCGGGGAGTACGAAGGCATTCTCTATTCCGTCTTTCCCAAGAAGTCCGGACGAGAGATGGAACTCCACGAAGACGAGGGCTGGTTGCGGCTCGGGCGGCTCGTCGGGCGCATCCACCTCGCCGGGGCGCAACGCGATGCGGGAAACCGGCTCCGGATGCATCCCGAAACCACCACGTTGCCCGAAATCGACCTGTTGCTTTCCGGCGGTTTCATGTCGCCGCACCAGGCTGGCCGCTTCCGGGATGTCACGAACCGCATTGTCGAAATCGCCATCCGCGAGTTCGATGGCATCGAGCTCCAGCGGATCCATGGCGACTGCCACCGCGCCAACATTCTGGAACGGCCCGACGAGGGGCTGATGGTGATCGATTTCGACGACATGGTCATGGGCCCCGCCGTGCAGGATATCTGGCTCTTGCTGCCTGGCCATGCGAACACGACCCGCCATGAAATCAACCTGATTCTTGAAGGCTATGAGCAGTTCATGGAGTTCGACGACCGGCAACTCAGGCTGATCGAGCTCCTGCGGGCGATGCGTATTATCTACTTCTTGTCCTGGTGCAGCACGCAGGTGGACGATTTCAAGTTCCAGTCCAACTTCCCGGACTGGGGAAGCGAAATGTTCTGGCAGCGGGAGCTCGCCGACCTCGAGCACCAATACCACGCCATCCTCAACGACGAACGGTTGAAGAGCGGCGGCAATTTTTGTTAGACAGGATCATTGAATGACAGGATGATTCTTTCACGAATCACGAATCACGACTCACGGATCAGGAAAATGAGTATTAGCAGAACGGTTAACATCACTTGCCCCTCTTGTGGAACCCCCCAGGATGTGGTGCTATACGACGCGGTTAATGTGCAAACCGACCCCCAGCTGAAGGAGGCCTTGATGCAAAACCAGCTCAACCGGGTGGAATGCCCCGATTGCGACCTGGGTTTCCGCGTTGACCTGCCGGTGCTCTACAGCGATCCGAAAAACAACATCCTGATCCACTGGATCCCGGAAAGCGATGAAACCTCCCGTGAGCAGATTCTCGAGGAGTTCGACCGGTCGATGGAGCGGATGAACAGCATGATGCCTGCCGATGCGGACATCCCCGGCGTGCGTCTCGTATTGTCGCGCGTCGAATTGGTGGAGCTGGTTTTCCTGATCGAGGCGGGGTTGAACCAGCGCGTGGTGGAATACGTCAAATACAGCATCTATACCCGCAACCTGGAAAAGATCGATCCGCATAAATACCGGTTGCTGCTCAACGTGCAGGATTCGACCGACGAAGAATTCTGTTTTGTGATGCAGGATGCGGACAGCCAGGTGCTCGGGGAAATCCTGCGCTACGGTCGCGCGGCCTACGACTCGATGTGCGAGCTGTACGATGAGTGTCCGGACGAGTTCATGGATATGTTCCCCGGCCCCTGCATCAGCGCCCGCAACCTCTTGCTGGAGGAAGAGCTGGAGGATTGATGCACGAAGAAGGGCAGGCCCGAAAGCCTGCCCCGCATCCAGGAAGTCCGGGTTCGGGCTCTATTTCAACTTGCTTTCAACCACGCCCAACTGCGCTTCGGCGATCTGCGCCCACGCGCTGTCCGGATAGAAGACCATCACTTCTTCGAACACAATCTTGGCCTCGGCATGGTTGTCGAGCAACTCATAGCAACGTGCCTTGCCGAGCAGGGCAACCGGTGCGAGGTGCGAACCTTCGTGCTTGGTCTTGAAGTCGCCGTAGAGGATCGAGGCCTCGCCTAGCTCTCCCTTGGCTTCCTTGCAGGTGATCTGGTTGAACTCGGCCTGGGCGGCCATTTCGTGCTTGGGATAGTTCTTCGTGAATTTTCCATACAGGCTGGCGGCTTCGTCGAGCTGGCCGGCGTTGAATTTTTCCTGGGCGAGGCCCATCATCGCCAACGGGGCGGAGGGGGTTTTGCCGTAGTCGTCCAGAATGGCCTGGTAGTCGGTGGCGCTTTTTGCGGCCAGCAGTGCCGCATCCGCAGCATATTCCTTCTTCATGCGGCTGTTCTTCATGAAGCTGTTGAACAGGACAACGGCGCAAACGGCAACGATGGCCGTGGCGACGGGCTTTGCATATTTCTGGAACACCTTCAGGACTTCCTGGACTTCGGCGTTCTTAAGGTTCTCGTGCTTTTGCTTCTTGGCCTCGGCGGGGGTGGCGGGCTCTTTTTTCTTCGGGGGGAGTTTGGCCGGCTTAACTTCAACCACTTCCGGTATGTCGTCGATCGGGTCCTGGACGACCACGGCCGGCTCTTCCCCAACGGGCTCGGGCTCTTCCTCAACGGGCTCGGGCTCTTCGATGGTTTCTTCAACCTCTTCCACAACGGGTTCCGGTTCGGGAGTCGTGGCTTCTTCCACCGGGGCAGGCTCTTCAACGACCGGTTCTTCGGCCACGGGTTCTACCGCAGGCGCTTCCACCGTTTCCGGTTCGGGCTTCTTTTTAATGGAGTTAAGCAGCTCTTCGTGCCCGCTCAGGAAATCGTTTTGTTCTTTTTTTTCTTCGCTCATGTTACTCTCCCCGGATATTCGATACACAGAAGGCGCATTGTGGCTGTTTATGCGCTGATTTCAAGATTTGTTTGTTTCGTACAGATCGATTATTTCCTGCGCGGTGGGCGCGGGCGACGGCCGGCCGCTCGTATCGATGCGGTGCTTGATGGATTCGTAGAGCGGCTTGCGGGTTTCGAGGATCTGTAGAATCTTCGCTTCCTTGTCGCCGGCGAGCAAGGGGCGGGAGGTATCGTGCTTCACACGGTCGAGCACGGTTTCGGCATCGGCCAGCAGGCAAACCACCAGGCCGGTCTTCTCGAAATCGGCTATGTTTTCAGGATTCAGCACAATGCCGCCACCCGTGGAGATGATCTGCCCTTCCATCGCCGCGAGCTCCTTGGCCAGCTCCCGCTCATATTCGCGGAAACGCGCTTCGCCGTCGTCGGCGAAGATTTCGTTGATGCTCTTGCCGGCGCGTTCCTCGATCATCGAGTCCATGTCCAGCAGCGGCATGCCGGTCTTTTCGGCAATCAGTTTGCCGACCGTCGTCTTTCCGCTACCCATGAAACCAACCAAAACAATGTTTTTCATACAATCCCTGCCCGCGGTTTGCCTTCAGCGGCCGAAGGTCTTTGGATGTCGGGGTTCCCCTCCGACGTTGGACGTTCCGGCCTTCGGCGGGCGGCTGCGCCGCCTTGTCCAGATACAGAAAAAACGCTCCCATTGGAGCGTTTTTTCACGATTCGGAAAACCGTATCCTAAGCACCGGTCTTGCGGATCGCGGCGCGGATTTCCCTGGTGTTCATGTGCTTCAGCTGTTCTTCGCTGATCCCGGCACCAACCAGGCGCTTCTTCTGCTGCATAATACGCTGGCGCTTCAGGCGCGGCTTCTTAACAGGACGACGCAGCGGCTTCTTGCGCATTGCTCTTCTAATTCTCATGACAAACCTCTTCCAACTTCATTGGTGTAAAAATCAGGCGAGGAACCTACACGTAGCTCGCAACCCGCGCAACCCTTATCTGGTGAAAAAAATGAGATCCAAATCCGGTCTCGAAATCACGGGAAATCAGACATAACCGAATCTTGTGTAGCAAAATGCAGGGGTTGGGTTGCTAGCAAAATGCAAGAAACTATATTTTGTCTAAAATATGCCTGCTTCTTGTTGGATTTAAATATCCATGTTACCTTCCTCCCAAGTCGGGAGCTAGGGGGATGTTGCGCACGCGTCTGCGGTCGATGGTTCAGCGAGCACCAGGCGCAAAAAAGAATTGGATTTCCCAAAATGATGCGTCGGCCATGAAAGATTATGCCAAGGAGCGCGTAGTATGTGTTGGAGGGGTGAGTGGAACATGTTGATCCTGACAGTCGTGTTGTTGCTGGTTTCCGGGTGTACGGCTCCATACTGGACTGCGAGGGGGGAGGATGCCAAGGATGTGATGACGTTGAGCATCCCGAAGGGAATCGGGGTTGGGGCTCAGGTGGCTCCGCTGACAAGTGGCCTGGGTTGAAATCACGGTTTGGTGAAAAGTTTGAAATGGGGCGGGCGTAACCACGGAAAGGGAGTGAAGGTTATGAGGGCATTTGGTTGGAAATTGTGCATATGCATTTTGGGAGTCGGTTTGGTGCTGACGGCTGGATGTTTGGCCGGGAATGCCGGGCCTTCATTGGAGGAGTTGCAGTCGAAGGCTGCGGATGGTGATGCCGAAGCCCAGTATGAACTGGGCAAGAAATACATCTATGGAGAGGAGGTTCCGCAGGATGATGGGCAGGCGTTCCATTGGTTTATGAAGTCTGCGGAGCAAGGGGATGCCGATGCTCAATGCGCACTTGGGGAAATGTACTGGAAAGGCAACGGGGTGCCCAAAGATGAAAAGAAAGGATTTGAGTGGATTGAAAAAGCCGCCCGTCAAGGGGACGCGAATGCGCAATATGTGTTGGGGCATTTGTTCCGGATAGGAGACGGGGTTGCACAGGACTATACGCAAACGGTGCAGTGGTGGACAAAGGCGGCGGAGCAGGATCATGCCGCGGCCCAACGCTCTCTGGGTTGGATGTACTTTGAAGATAATGGCATCCCGCAAGACTATGCGCAGGCGGTCAAATGGGGAGAAATGGCGGCGGAGCAAGGTCTTGCAGACGCGCAGTGTTTTTTAGGTTTATTATATTTCGAAGGCAAAGGTGTGCCCCGGGATTATGAACAATCGCTCAGATTGTGGACACTGGCGGCGGAACAGGAGCATACGGTTGCCCAGCGCAATCTCTTCTTGATGTACTCCGAAGGCATTGGTATCGACCGGGACACTGAACAAGCAGTCGCATGGCTTGCAAAAGCCGCCGGGAATGGGGATGCCCTGGCTCAATACGCGTTCGGTTCAATGTGCTGCGAGGGAAAAGACGTGCCCAAAGACCCCAAGAAGGGTTTGGAGTGGATTGAGAAAGCGGCCTGTCAGGGGAATGCGGAGGCGCAATATGGGTTGGGGGATTTGTTTCGGGAAGGTAACGACTGGATTGATCGTGACTATGCGAAGGCGCAGAAGTGGTATGCCAAGGCTGCGGAACAAGGCCATTCCCTGGCTCAGTGCAACCTTGGTCTGATGTTTGTCTATGGTAGGGGAATTCCCAAGGATATCGGGCGGGGCATGAAGTTGCTTGAAACGTCGGCGGAGCAAGGAGATGCCAACGCGCAATATTACCTGGGTGAATTATACAGAAAAGGTAAAGACATTCCACAAGACTACAAGTTGGCGGCCGAGTGGTATGCCAAAGCTGCGGAGCAAGGGTATGCGCATGCGCCATGCAAGCTGGGCTGGATGTACCGCGAGGGCGATGGTGTCCGCCAGAACTACAAGCAGGCGGTCAAGTGGTATACCCTGGGAGCGGGACAAGGGTGCACGTCATCTTTCAGCAACCTCGGCTGGTTACACCTTACAGGCAATGGTGTTCACCAGGACTACGGGCAGGCGGCCAAATGGTATGGCAAGGCTGCAGAGCAAGGTCATGCCTATGCCCAGAGCCAACTCGGCACAATGTTCATGGCTGGAAAAGGCGTTCCCCAGAATTCCATTGAAGCGTATGCATGGGCTCTCCTTGCGGCACCGAATGGCTACCCGGACTTAAAAGAGGCATTGGCTGAAAAACTAACCACCGACCAGATCACTGCAGGCGAGTTGCGAGCCCGGGAGTTGGCGAAGGAGCTGAAGAAATGAACGGGGTGGAAAGTGGGAGCAGGCATTGATCAATACAAAAAGAATGAGCTTTGAGTTTTTGATGGCGTGAAAGGTTTTCGGTGTCGGTTCGTATAGTATTACCAAGGAGAATGATCATGAAACTTCGATTGATATTGATTGTCGCACTTTCGCTGCCGGTGCTTCTGACTGCTTCCGATCAGGAGGATGAGACATTGTTTTTCACATCACCCTCCCGGGAACGGTTCGATGAGCTTCAGCAGACTGCTTTCGAAGATGAAGCAGAAATAGTCAAAACCAGTAACTACAAAGGCCTTTTATACGCGGTGCAACTTGCAAGGATTGCCGGGAAACATGGATGGCCCCTTCGGACGGATGGGGAACTCGGGAAAATGGCGAAGGAAATCCTGGACGGTAAATCGGTTCTGGCCCGGTATGTCAACGACGACAAACAAGTTGACGTTCGCAAGCTGGACATTTGGTGGACTGGTTATTTTGCCACGGGGGACATGAAATATCTGGAAAACCTGCTAGGGCAAACGAAGGGCGATGGAAAGGATAACATCCCCATCGAGGATCTCCACACTCTCTATGCCACATCAAAGGACGACTACATACAGCTCTGCATTGTCGATTTGGCTAGGTGGTCGTTCTCATCGAACTGCGACCAGCACGAACCGGTCAGGGCCTATGCTGCCAAGTGTTTGGAAGTGCCGGAATATGCTAGCCTGAGAGAGTTCCTTGAACGATGCGCCAAGGGCAAACGGCAGGAGCCGGAAATCGATCCGACGCTGTTCCCAATCAAAACGAGCATCGGTCACTTTACCATTTCGCTTCCGCATGGATGGAGAAGCGCAAAAACCCCAGCACAATTGGATGAAAAGTGCCGACGCATCTTGGGCGACCTGCCTTTCGGTCTTGTCAATGGACAGGAGGCCGAGATGGGCGACATCGAATTCTACTACAATCCAGATATTGCGGATATGTATGCCTATTCCCTGCTCATCCCGAAACAGTCGGACTTTCCCAAGGCCACTCTTAAGGCCCATGGCGGCGGGGAAAACGATCGCATCATGCTGCCGAGATGGAGGGTGAAGTCCAAGGATGCCAAACAAACCAACTACAAGGGAGGAAAGTTAGTTGTTCAGGACAGTCTTGCCCATTCAAGCAAAATCGATATTGATGGGCATGACGTTGGCTGCCGGGAAATGGTGCTGAACAACAGAACCCGGCACGTCACGCTGTTTTATTGGTCGCCAAGCAAGCCTGGAGTGGTGAGTGTCTTGGAGTTCTTCATGATCCCTGGAAAGACCGACCGGGAATTGCTCAACAGACGGTGTTTTGCATTGAAACGCGACGATGCACCGGTCGATTTGGATTATGCCACGACGCCGGGTTGCGGTGTGGCCGAACTTCAACATGTCTTGAAGGCCATCGAGATCAACGAGCAACCGGTTGCCCGGAAACGACAGAAGCCCTCTGTGGCCAGAAACCGCAGTGAAATTGGGAACACGGAGATGAGTGCCCAAAAAGAATCCACTGCTCCCAAAACAACTTGGCCAGACCTAAGGCAATTCTCCGACGTTAGTGCAGAGACTATCGTGGAAATGATTGAGCAAGCGGAGGACGGTGCATTGGATTGCTGTCTAACGTTGTGTCTTTATTATGGTTTTGCCGACTGCAAGGAGGCGCTTAAATGGGGATCGGTGGCGCTGAAGCAAGCCGAGGCCATTTCGGCCGGCGATGATTGGGAGTCATTTTCCAGCAAGGAGGAGTGGGACAAGAACCTTGCCTACCACAAAAAGGATATATCTAGTCTTGAAGAAATGATGGTACGCATTGACCTGAGCAAGGAAGAACTCCAGGCGGATATCGAACTCGCCCAAGCTGGGGATGAAGAGAAAATTGGGCAGCTATATTACTATTTCCTTAATGTCCATGACTTTGACAAGGCACGGCACTGGAATGAAAAAGCGCGGGAGGCGAGGCTGGAAGCCTGTCCATTTGAGGAAGCCAAGGTAACCGTCAACAAAATCTACGACTCGTTCGAGGAATACACTGCGAGTCTGGAACAAACCTACAAACTAGGCAAAGAGCAGAGGCAAGAATAAGAAGGAAAACCCGATGACCCTCATGCAAAAGCATCTCGAAAAAGGATCGCACTCCGTCAAAGGCATGCCGTGGTTCGGCACACGGCTGGTGGTGCTGCAATAATGAGGAAAGGATGATGAAAAGCAAACACCCTACCTGCTGTTTTCTGTGCTGAAAGCACTAAATAATTTAGCCCATGGCATCGCCATGGGAATATCTATTGGAATAGGATTTTGCCCTGAAGGGGCAACACAAATTCACGGACGGATTGTGTTGCCCCTTCAGGGCAAGTCTTGTGGTTTCGAGGAACCTTGGGCGTTGCCCAAGGCTAAATTGTGTAGCGCTTTCAGCGCAGAGGGTGTTGAAAAGATACCCTGCCCCTTGGGGCGGAGGGCGTGAGTCGCTGGATTCCGATTGGTCATGAATCGCCGGGTTCCCTTATGAAACCGAGTTTGACGTTCTTGAATCGTTTCTCCTGGGCAGTTATCCAGATGCCTTTGAGGGAGGTGTAGGGTTGCGAGACAGACACGGCATTGACGAGCGTGGCCGGCACGCGACCGCCCGGATCGGATAGCGATTGGTATACAACTTCCACGGAGCCGTCATTCTGCGGGGTGAGGGTCCACAGGCTCTCGATGCGTTCGACCCGGATCGCTTTTGTGAGGCGGGGGATTTTGTCGGGTGCGGCGGTTTGGGTGATCGTTACGATGTAGTTGGTCGGATTTTGCATAATCACATTGTGCAGCACGGCGTCGCGGTCTTTAACAGGCCAAGGGGCGGGATTGTACGCATAGGTGTAGGTTTCCGCCGGGCTTACCTGTTCGATCAGTTCGATGCGGTCGCAGGTCTTTACCCATTTTGCAGCGGAATCCAAATCGTTGAAAACCGCGATTAGGGTGGAGAGGCGCGCGGGAATCCGGGCAACGCCTTTGAATTGTTTGAATCCTGTGCCTTCCACTCCCCGCGTATAGACTTTTATACCGTCTTCGTCTTTCGCAAGTTTCCAGTCGCCGGCGAGTGCCGTAACGGTTGAAAGAAGTAGGATGATGATGGGCAGTTTTATCATTTGAAGGTGCATGTCGTAATTTAGGATGGTTTGTTCGGATAATCCAGGTCGAGGAGTTTCGCGGGGCAGGTTCCGGCCTGGTTCCAGTGGGTGGAATCCAGATGGATCGTGGCGATGGCGCAGGTGGGCATGCCCTCGATCCGGACGCCTGTAAGTTGGCTGGCCAGCCAGGTCATCGCCGGATTGTGGCCAATCAGCATGGCCGAGTCCAGCCGGTCATCGAGGTCCTGCACGATCTCCATCAGCATTCCGGCTGAGGCTTCATAAATGTTTTCGTTGTCGGTGGTGTCGATCCCCAGATCCAGCAACTCGAGGGTCTCGCGCGCCCGTTTGGCGGGGCTGCAGACGATGGCGCCGGGCAGGGCGTTGCGTTCCTTCAGCCGCCGGCCCATTTCGGGGGCGTCTCGCCGACCACGCTTGTTGAGCGGGCGGTCGAAGTCGGCCTTGCCGGTATTCCAGTCGGATTTCGCGTGGCGCACTAGATAGAGGGTTTTGGGCATACGGCTCCTTTGGGTAGAGGTCGAAGCATGCGTTTTCCGGAGCCGTCAGGAAACAATTTATTGCAGTTCATTGCGCCCTTCGAGTATGTCGGCAACCTTGTTTGGGTCACCATGCCCAGTGGGCTGGTCATCAAGATCGAGTCCGATGTCAAGTTGCTCAAGGTCGGCGACCTCTTCGGAACCGACATGAAGTTGCTTGAGTAGGCGTATTGCGTATTTATTTTCCGGTCAAGGAGTGCCCATGGCAATACGTAATACGCAGTACGTAGTAGAATCATTTTGCCCAACTCCGCCTGCCCGTCTATATTCGCCGCTCGCAAACAATTTAGGGAGAAAGAAATGATTACAGCCATCAGCCCGATCGACGGGCGCTATGCATCCAAGGTTGCCGAATTGACCGAATGTTTTTCCGAATACGCGCTCGTGCGCAACCGCGTTCGGGTCGAAGTCCTTTGGCTCATGGCGCTCTGCGCCGAGGCCGGCATTCCCGAATGCCGTGCGCTGACCACCGAGGAGCAAACCCTGCTCATCGGCATTGTCGAAGACTTCACTCCGCAGGAAGCCGAAAAGGTCAAGGAGATCGAGCGCACCACCAACCACGATGTCAAGGCGGTCGAATACTACCTCAAGAAAAAGATCGAGGGCACCTCGCTCGAAGAACTCTCCGAGTTCCTGCACTTCGCCTGCACCTCCGAGGATATCAACAACCTCTCCCACGCGCTCATGCTCAAGGACGGCCTCGCCGCGCTGCTGCCGCACCAGCAGGAGCTGATCGACCAGCTCAAGGGCTTCGCCGCAGCGTGGAAAGCCGTACCCATGCTCGCCCGCACCCACGGGCAGACCGCTTCCCCGACCACCATCGGCAAGGAGCTCGCCGTCTTCGCCGACCGCCTCGACATGCAGAAGGCCAAAGCCGAAGCCGTCGAAATCCTCGGCAAGCTCAACGGGGCCGTCGGCAACTTCAACGCGCATCTCTCCGCCTATCCGGACGTCGATTGGCCGGCGCTCGCCAAGGGCGTCATCGAAGGGGAGCTCGGCCTCAGGCAAAACCGCTTCACCACCCAGATCGAGCCCCACGACTACATGGCCGAACTCTTCGATGCCATCAGCCGCTTCAACACCATCCTGATCGACCTCGACCGCGACATCTGGACCTACATTTCCATGGCCTATTTCGGCCAGAAAACCATCAAGGGCGAAGTGGGTTCCTCCACCATGCCGCACAAGGTCAACCCGATCGACTTCGAGAACTCCGAGGGCAACCTGGGCCTGGCCAACGCCATCTTCGGCCACCTCTCCGCCAAGCTGCCGGTCTCGCGCCTCCAGCGCGACCTCACCGACTCCACCGTCCTGCGCAACATGGGCGTCGGCTTTGGCTACAGCATGATCGCCTACCTCTCCACGCTCAAGGGATTCGGCAAGCTCAAGCTCCGCGAGGACAACCTCGCCTCCGATCTCGACAACGCCTGGGAAGTGCTGGCCGAGCCCATCCAGACCATCATGCGCAAGGCCGGAATCGAAAAACCCTACGAAAAGCTCAAGGACCTCACCCGCGGGCAGGACAAGATCACCAAGGAAACCATCCGGCAGTTTGTCGAAACGCTGGAACTCGATCCCGCCGACAAGCAACGCCTGCTCGATATGTCGCCCGCCACCTACGTGGGGATGGGCGAACAAATCGCCGAACTCCTCGGTTGAATGCCCCCTAGATCCGTTCGATGGAGAGGCCCTTGAACAGCACCCAGGTGGCCGATCCCTCGCAAAGGCCGAGCTCCTGCTCCGTACCCGGAGTGATCTCCGCGAACAGGATGCCGGCCGGGGTTTCGATATGGCAGATGGAGCGGTCGTCGGTATGGATGATTTTCAGGACACTGCCCGGCAGCTGGTTCCGTATCGAGATGGAGCCCATCCGCTGCGTCGCCAGCACAATCTGGTTGGCGGCGATGCCCAGGCTGATCTCCCGCCCGGGCTCCAGGCCGGAGTCGCGTTTCATCTCGATGGTGTAGTCCGGATTGCGCGGAACTTCGAGCAGGGTGATGCCCTTGGTCTCGTCGTGTTTCCGGACGCGCACGCGAATCATGTTGGTCAGGTCGGCGCCCTTGAGTTCGGAGAGGGTGGCCGGATTGCGAACCAGCTGGTCGAGCGTATTGTTTCCAACCACCGAACCTTCGCGCATCAGCAACAGCTGGTCGGTCAGTTGCAGGATCTCCCCGAGATCGTGGCTGATGAGCACCGTCGGGATTTTTAGCGATTGGTGCACCTGGGCCAGGAAGGGCAGGATTTGCGACTTGAGGGAAACATCGAGCCCGCTGACCGGCTCGTCCATGAGCATGAGGCGCGGATTCGAGAGCAGGGTGCGCCCAATGGCGATGCGCTGCTTCTCCCCGCCCGAAAGATCGTCCACGGCCCGGTGGATCAGATGGCCGATGTTCAGAAGCTCGACGATGTCGTCGAAGGAATAGGGCCGATCCAGCGTTCGCCCCTTAACGCATTCCCCCGCGCGCAGGTTTTGCTCGACCGACCAATGGGGGAAGAGGCGGGCATCCTGGAACACCAGCCCGATATGGCGCCTGTGCGGCGGAACGAAAACCCGGCGGCTGGCATCGAACAGCGTTTGGCCTCCGAGAATGATGTGGCCGCCATCGGGCCGCACCAAACCGGCCAGCGCCCGGAACAGGGTGCTCTTGCCGCAGCCCGACGGTCCGAAGATGCCCAGCGCCGATTCAAAGCATTTGAACTGCGCATCCAGCAGGAACCGGCCCTGCTTCAAATAGATATCGACGTCGAGTTTCATGGTTAAAGTGATGATTGAGCCGTGAGGCGTGATTCGGTTGAAAGGGAATAATCACGTTTTCACGAATCACGTCTCACGCCTAGTTTATATTTGGCCCTTCGCGTTAAAACTTCTGAAAGCAACAAGCTGGCGAAGCACAACACCAGCGATGCCACCACGAGGCGCATCGCCACGTTTTCCTCGCCGGGAACCTGCAGGGCGGAATAGATGGCCAACGGCAACGTTTGGGTGGAGCCTTCCACGTTGCCGGCAAAGGTGATGGTGGCGCCGAACTCGCCCAGGCTGCGGGAAAAGGCCAGCAGGATGCCGCCGAGAATGCCCGGCCACGCGAGCGGGAGCGTGACCTTCATGAAGGTACGGAACGGCGAATAGCCCAGCGTCAGCGCGGCCTCTTCGAGCCGCCGGTCAACCAGCGAAACGGCCAGCCGCACCGAGCGCACCGCCAGCGGGAGCGCCACGATGGCGGAGGCCAGCACCGCCCCCTGCCAAGTGAAGACCAGGCGGATATCAAACACCTCCGCCAGCCATTTCCCGATGGCGCCATGCCGGCCGAACACGATCAGCAGCAGGTAGCCGGTGACCACCGGCGGAATCACCAGCGGCGCGTGGATCAGGCTTTCAACCAGGATCTTGCCGCGGAACTCGCGCCGCGCCATCAGCCAGCCCAGCAGCACCGCAGGGACGGTGGTGGCCAGCGCCACGCCCATCGCGACTTTCAGCGAAAGCCAGATGGCGCTAACTTCGGTTGGGCTGAGGGCAATCATTTTCTTTCACCACTAAGGCACGAAGTACACGAAGGCTTTGTGCCGCTTTTCTTGGTGGACTTGGAGTCTTTGTGGTTTGTTTTTTCAGGATCTGCGAAGCCGTGCTTTTTCAGGATGGCCTTGGCCTTGGCGGTTTTCAGGAAGTCCAGGAATTGAAGGGCCGCCTTGTTTCCCGAGATCGCCGCAACGGGATAGACAATGGGGCTGTGCGCTTCGGCGGGGAAGGTTCCAACCACCTCAAGGTGGCCAGCGGCCTGCGCATCGGTGGCGTATACGATACCTGCGGCAACCTCTCCGCGCTGGACATAGAGCAACGCCGTCCGCACCGAGGAGGTCGGCACCAGGTTGGGGCGCCATGTCTCCAGCCAGCCCAGGTGCTCAAGCGCTTCCTTCGCATACATGCCGGCGGGCACGCTCTTGAAATCGCCGACCGCAACCCGGCCGCTTATCGTGCCGTCGAACGCCAGCGATGACCCGGGCGGGGCCACCATCACCAGGCTGTTGGCCGCGAGGTCGAACCGGGTTTCCTTCCGGCAGGCGGACTGGGTTTCGAGCCAGTCCATCCATTTGGCGTTGGCCGAAACAAACAGGTCGGCCGGCGCCCCCGCATCGATCTGCCGGGCCAGCGCGCCGGACGAGGCAAAGTTGAACCGTACGGGTTCCCCCCCTTGTTCCTTATGGGAGGCCGCCAGCTCTTTCAAAACATCCGTGGTGCTCGCCGCGGCGAACACCGTGAAGTCCGCCCGGACCTGCAGGGCGATGCATAAAGCGGACAAAATTGTCGGTAGTGTTTTCATGTTTGTACTCCTGAAATCGAGGTTTTACTCAAACATTCCTTTATTCCAGGTGTCGCCGTTCCGTAGGGAGGAATCGGTTGCACCTATCACTGCATGGAGCGTGCCATCGCCTCTTCGGTCAAAAGCCCATGCAGGCAACCATGCCATAGTTGTAGCGCTCGTTCCAACCGCTCTGCGCGCTGTTTTCGACAAGATCCTGCCCGATGAACGCGCAGAGGGCGAGGTGCTTCGCCGGCGCGCACTTGATCCCGGCGGTCAGGCGGTTGAGATAGAAACGTCCATCGTCGAGGTTGATCATCATTTCATTCTCGGCGTAGGGCTTGAGCTTCAAGGCAGTCCAGCCTTTGGCCGGGATCAGCGCGAGCTTCGGGCGGAAATCGGTCCGGTCGTCCGCGCCGTCGAGATCCGCAAAAAAGATCCGCAACCGGCTTATCAGATCCAGCCCGGACAACGCGGAGGTGTTGCACAGGTTCAGGTGTCCGCTTGGCATGGAGGTGGAGCTTCCGTTTTTGGTGATGGTCACGTAGCGGTAGGCCGGGGCCAGACTCCAGCCCCGGGCAAACTTCCACGGCAGGCAGACCTCGGAATGGCGGTAGTAAAAGTCGAAATCGGTCTCCTGGTAGCGGACCTGCTCGATCACCTTCACATCCAGGGTTTCCCCGAGGGCTCCCTTGATGCCGCCCTCCAACCAGACGGCGTTTTCTCGCCCGTCCCAGGCGTTGGCTATTGTGATGCCGCATGCCGCAGCGATCGCGATGGACCGCAGGATGATGACTTTCATTGTTCCAGTCTCCGGTTGCGTCATCCGTTGCCGGGAAGCATAAACCAATTTGCTTTTCATGACGCCGCCGGTGGTCCGGTAGGCAGAACGGGGTGTTGCGGATGTGTCAGATGAAACGGGCGTCGGAGCGGTGGTGCTCGGCGATGTCCGGTGCTTTGTCTTCGAGCCAGCCGCTGACGGCATCGGGCTGGTTGTCGACGTGCCTGAAAAACGGTTTGATGTCGATCAGCGGGGAGCCGTCGAGCATGTCGGCCCCTTCGAAGTGGAGGCAGTGGCCCTCCACGCGTTTAATGCGAACGGTGGAAAGGCCGATGGCCGCCGGGCGGCGCGGCGAGCGGGTGGCAAACACGCCGTGCGGCCGGTCATCCATGAAAGGGGTGGGCGTCAGCTCGTAGCCCGGCTTCATTTCGTGCAGGTGGAACAATAGGATCGCGTGCGAAAAACCGTCGAGGTCCGTCAGACCCGCCGCCAGCTCGGGGTAGAGTTCGGCAACGCCTTCAACCTGCTTTCCGCCTACGGGCTGCACCGGGATGTTGTCGAGCGTGGTGTGCGGTGTCCGGAGGGTGCCGATCAGGTTGAGCGTGACGTTTCTTGCGGGCATGTTCAGAACCGGACCTTTTCGGTTTTTTGAACCTGGACCACGTGGCCGTTGTGCACGACCACCGTGACCTCGCCGTAGTCCAGGCTCTTGACATAGTCCTTGACGGATTTAACCCACCGGCCATCCTGCGTTCCGCAGTATGCGCCGGGGGGTTGGTTGTGCCGGCAGCTATTCAAGTTCGAATTCACTGGTGTCCTCGCCGTCCTCGATCGCGTCGAGAATGGCTTCGAGCTTTTCTTCCGTCAGCTGGCCGAACCATTTTCCGGCGGGATACATCACCATCACCGGCCCTTCGGTGCAGACCTTCAGGCATCCGCAGCCGGAGACCTGGGCATCGAGGCCGCGGTCGAGGATTTCGGAGTCAAGCTGGGCGAGCAGGTCGCCGGCGCCCTTGGTGTTGCAGACGCCCTTGGCTTCGCCCGCCACGCGGTATGAGTTGCAGATGAAGAAGTGCATTTCCGGTTTTGCTATTGGCATGGTTGTTACCCCCTGTGGTTTATGTTTAGTTAACTTTGATGGTTCCAAATGGTTCGTGACGATTGAACCGTGATGCGTGAACAGAAAATCACGACTCAATCGTCACGTTTCACGTTATCCGCATCCCCCGCCGTCGCCGGCGCATTTCTCGCCGCACTTGGTGGGGCGGATGGGGGCGCGGATTTCTTCGCCGGCATAGATGCGTTCGAGGGCTTCCTCGATCAACCCTTCCATCACAACCACCTTGATGCCGGAGTCGCGCAGGATGCGGGTGGGCTTGGGGCCGATGCCCGAGACGAGGATGGCGCGGCAGTCTTGCAGGATGGAGCCGACCTCCGCCCAGCGTTCATCGCCTCCGCCTTTGGTGGGCAGGGTGCGGATTTCCACCGGCTGGGTCTGGCCGTTGATTTGTTCGTAGACGTGCACGTTGCCGGCTTCGCCCAGATGCTGGCTCACCAGCACGCCTTCGCGGGTGGCGATGGCGACATAGGGCCGTTCCTCGTCCGGGTTGATCGGGGCATTGGCGGCTTTCTCGATCAAGTTGAGGGTTTCCTGCGTGGTGCCCTCGGCCAGCAGGCCGCAGGCATCGGCCCGGCAACGCTGGCAGTGCGTCATCTGTGGCATGTATTGGCCGGCAATGTCGCGCGCGGCGTGGATCTGCGCCGGGGTGGGTTCCTCGAAATCCTCGAACTTGGTACCCTCGACCGGGCAGAGCGGGATGATGTTGTGCAGGTCGGCCCCTTCGGATTTGGCGAAGGAGGCAACGGCGTCGAGATGCTCGTCGTTCACGCCGGGGATCAGGATGGTGTTGATCTTGAGCGTGATGCCGTGCGCCTTGATCGCTTTCATCGCCTGGATCTGGCGCTGCAGCAGCAGCTCGGCGGCTTCCAGCCCCCGCAGCGGTTTTTTATCCTCGCGCACCCAGCTATAGACCTTGGCGCCAATCTCCGGATCAATCGCGTTCATGGTGATGGTGATGTGGCTCACTTCCAGTGCGGCCAGCTCCGCGATGTAGGGGCCGACGCCCAGGCCGTTGGTGGAAACGCACAGCAGCATGTCGGGATGGCGCTTGCGGATCAGGCGCAGGGTTTCCATCGTCTGCTCCGGATTGGCGAACGGGTCGCCGGGGCCGGCAATGCCAACCACGGAGATCGGCTTGCCGGACTCGACGAGGTCGTTGACGTAGTAGAGCGCCTGGCCGGGCGAGAGCACGTTGGAGGTAACACCCGGGCGGCTTTCGTTCACGCAGTCGTATTTGCGGTTGCAGTAGCCGCACTGGATGTTGCACTTCGGTGCCACCGGCAGGTGCACGCGGCCGAACTTGCCTTTTACGTCCGGGTTGAAGCAGGGGTGTTTTGAAAAATCGAGGGCCATGGTTTTTCTCCTTGTCGTGAAGAGCGACGATTGAGTCGTGAAGGAAAATCACGGCTCACGTTTCACTCATCAAATATATGTGTATCCGATGTCGTTGCTGTCTTGTTTGATTTCCATAAGCTTGTCGACGATCGTGTCGAAGAGCCGCTGCGCGCCGCGGTATCCCAGATGGAGGGAACGAGGCCCGCTGATCCGGTCGTGGATAGGAAACCCAGTACGGATCAGCGGGACGCCGGCTTTGCGGCTGAGGGAGAAGCCCTTGCTGTTGCCGAGCAGCAGGTCGGGCTTGAGCGTGTGCGTGGCGGCTTCGATTTCGGCGAAGTCGACGCCTTCGAGAATGGGGGTTTCGGGATCGATTTCCGGGGCAACCTCCAGAACGCATTCGCGCAGCTTGCCGCTTTTGCCGCCGGAGGCGCAAAGCACCGGCTTGAGCCCGATCTCGGCGCAGAAGGCGGCCATGCCGACGACGAAATCCTCCTCGCCGAAAATCACGACCTTCTTGCCGAAGGTGTATTTGTGCCCATCGACGTAGCAGTCGATCAGCCGCCCGCGTTCCGCCTCGTGCTGCGAGGGGGTCGGGCAGCCGGTGATCTGTTCGAGCACCTTGAAAAACTTGTCGGACTGGCGGATGCCGATCGGCAGGCCAACCCGGAACACGGCGGTCGAAAACTTTTTGTCGAGCAGCGATGCGGCGGACTGCTTGTCGGAGATGGTCGAGGCCAGTTCGATCACCGCCGAGGCCCGGCCGAGCTTGGTGATTTCGCGCACCGGGGTGCCGCCGGCCGGAATCTTGTGGTAGTCGCCCCACACCGGGCCATCGAGCGGGTCGGAATAATCCGGAACGATGGAAAAATTCATGCCGAAGTCGGTCAGGATTTCGCGCAGGTGGCGCAGGTCGGCCGGCGATACCATGCCGGGGAAGACGCCAATGAATTTTTCGTTGGGCCCGTCGATCGCGAGCTGGTCGACGATCGCCCGCACCGCCCACTGGTAGCCGTCGGCATGGCTGCCCGCATAGCTCGGGGTCGAGGCGCGCAGGATGAAGGGCAGGTTCATCTGCTTGCGTTCCTTGGCAATGAACTCCTTCACATACATGTCCACGTCGTCGCCGATGGTTTCGGCCAGGCAGGTGGTGGCGATGCCGATCACCTGCGGGTGGTAGCCCTCGATCACGTGCTTGAGGCCGTCGAATAGATTCTGCCGGCCGCCGAACACGACGCTCTCTTCGCCGAAGCTCGAAGAGGCAATGTCCATCGGCTCGCGGAAATGGCTGATCATGTAGCGGCGGATGTAGGTGGCGCAGCCTTGCGATCCGTGGAGGAAGGGGAGGCAACCTTCGATTCCACGAAACGCAAGGCTGGCGCCGAGCGGAGCGCAAAGCTTGCAGGCATTCCGTGTTGCGGTGAAATTCTTGCCGGTCAACGGCTTGTCCGCCGGGGCGGGGCCGCAGCCGCATTTGGCTTTATCCGCTGCTGTGCAGGCGTTGGCCGGGCTATCGACCGGTGCACAGGTTTTTCCGCATTCGCAACTCATCTTCGGCCTCTTCCGTTGTTGATTCCTCGCAGAGGCGCTGAGTTCGCTGAGGAAATACATTTTACTTTGCCCCTCTGCTGCTCTGCGTCTCGAGCGACGCAAGGAGCGGGCGAGGAATATATGCGTGAATGGGTCATCGGTTTGCCCTCCGGGGTGCGAACTGCCAGACGGGGCTCATCACCGACGAATGGACTTCCTTGGCAAAGTTCAGCATGCCGACGAAGCCGGCCAGCGCTTCCTTGCGCTCATGGTTGTGGTCGCAGAAGCCAACGCCGAGCTTGTAGGCGATCGGGCGCTCCTTGACGCCGCCGATGAAGAGGTCGACATCCTTCTCCTTGACGAACTTGGCCAATTCGAGCGGGTTGGTGTCGTCGAGGATAATGGTGCCCGGATCGCAGAGTTCGGTGAGTAGCTTGTAGTCGTCCACCGATCCGGTCTGGGACCCGGCCACCACCACGTCCATGCCGAGTGTTCGCAGCGAGCGCACCAGCGAAAAGACCTTGAAGGCTCCGCCGGTATACACCGCGGCCTTTTTCCCTTGGAGGTCCTTCCGGTAGGGCGCCAGCTGGGGCAACAGCTTGGCAATTTCTTCCTGAATGACGCGTTGCGCACCTTGCCGCATCTCGTCGTCATCAAAAAAATCGGCCACGTCGTAGAGCGCCTTCGACATGTCTTCGATCCCGAAGTAGGAGGCGCGCTTCATCGGCGTTCCGTATTCCGTCTCCAGCATCTTGGCCAGGTTGCTGACCGAGCCGGAGCACTGCACGATGTTGAGGTGGGCGCGGCCGGCCTTGCGGATGTCGTCGATCCGGCCATCGCCCGAAACCGAGCAGACCACGTTCACGCCCATGCGCTCGTAGTAGTCCTTGATAATCCAGATTTCGCCGGCCAGGTTGAAGTCGCCCAGGATGTTGATCGAGTTCGGAACCTTCGTCGGGTTGTCGTCGGTGCCGACAAGCTTGAAGAGGGCGTCGCAGGCGGCCTTGTAGCCTTCTTTCTTCGAGCCCTTGAAGCCTTCGGAATCGACCGGGATGACCGGGATGCCTTTTTTCGCCTGCACCTTCTTGCAGATGGCGTTCACGTCGTCGCCGATCACGCCGATGATGCAGGTGGAATAGATGAAGGCGGCGCTGGGCTTGTATTCGTCGATCAGTTCGCTGATGGCGTTGTAGAGTTTATTCTCGCCGCCGTAGATGACATCCTTTTCCTGCATGTCGGTCGAAAAGCTCAGCCGGTGCAGCTCGGGGCCGGAGGAGAGGGCGCCGCGGATATCCCAGGTGTAGGAGGCGCAGCCGATCGGGCCGTGCACGATGTGGATGGCATCGGCGATCGGGTAGAGCACCACCCGCGAACCACAGAAGCTGCAGGAGCGCTGGCTGACCGAGCCCGCCAGACTCTGCTTTTCGGCTTCCATCGCGAATTCGCCGCCGACGTGCACCTGGCTTTTTCGTTTCTCGAGTAGGTTGATTGATTCGTTTGCCATTTTTGTGGTTTCCAAATTGTTGAGGCTCCTATTGCATCAGGTGTGCCAGCGGGGCGCCATGCCGTCGCGGTGAAGTTGTAAGTGGTTGGTTGCTAGTTGATAGAAAAATGCGATGGCCGGGAGGCCGGGCCCATTGCGCACGGCGCATTCCGGAAAAATATTTCCGGTGGTTCCGCCCCTCGGGGGCGTCGATGTTCCAACCTGTGGCGAACCAATGGTTTAAGAGGAGTTTCGACATTTTTTTCCAGCGCCTAAAATCAGGCACGGTATTTGTCGCGATCTGCGGGCACCACCCAACCTGATAGTGCGGAGGGCGCCGCTCAACCTTTCACGGGCAAAAGATTTGATGGGTTGGGTTGGAATGGGAGGTGTGATGAAGTAACCTGCCACAATATTGGAGTGGACATGGATATAAAGCATAGGATCAAGGCGTTCGCCGAAGCGGGGCGCGAGCAGCTCAACGCGGGCGAGCGCATGCGCGCCGGACTCTGGGCGCTGCTCGCCTTCGGCGCGGTCGCGCTGGTGGTCGAATTGGTTTTTGTGCTGCGCGGCTATCGGGTTGCCCGCCTGATCCTGCTGCTTCCGCTCTTTCTTTCGATGGCGGTGGCGTTTTCCACCTATCTGCGCTTCCGTTTTTCCTCTCGCCGCGCCGTCGGGCACATCGACCGGTTTTTCGATTTGAAGGAAGGTCTCGTGACGGCGGACGAGCATATCCGCGAAGGGCGCGCCGACGAAATCCATGCGCTGCAGCTGGAGCACACCGGGCGCGCCATCGAACCGCACGACCCTGTTTCGCTGCGCCCCGCGCTGCCCCGCCGCCTGCTGACGCTTGCCGTGGCGCTGGTGATCGCTTCGCTCGGACTGCTGTTTGTGGACGACTCGCTGGCGGTCCGGCAGGCCCGCGCCGAGGAGGAGGCCGTGCTGGCCCTCTCCGAAGAGCTGGCCGAGGAGGTTGCCGAGGCGCTGGAAGAAATGATGGACGAGGCCGACGAAGAGGTCGCCGAGCTGCTGAAGGATAAGGAGCTCAAGGAACTGGTCGAACAGTTCCAGGCCGACACCGACCGCCGCGCCGTCATGCGCAAGCTTTCCGAGATCGACCGCCGCCTCGCGCAGAAGCAGGGCGAGCTCGATACGCGCGCCGACGAAAACTATCTAATGGCCCTCGCCGAAAACCTCCGCCAAAGCAAGGAGACCGCCGCCCTCGGCAATGCGCTTTCGCAGCGTAACTATCGCAAGGCCGCCAGCGAACTCGAAAAGATGCAGCTTTCCGATAATCCTTCTGCGCAGGAGCGCAAGACGCTTGAACAGCTCTCCGCCCGCATCGGCGAAACCGAAAAGAGCATGTCGTCGAACCAAAGCGGCGCGCGGCGCGATGCCAAAGGCATGAGCGAGCAGATTAACAAGATGTCGCAGGAGCAAAAGAAGAACGGCCAGTGCTCCAGCGAATGCAAAAGCTGCACCAACGATTCCATCTGTAAAAACTGCAACTCGATGAACAAACTCGGCGCGCGCAAGGATGCGCAGGCCGCTCTCGAAAAATTGCGCAAGCAACTGCAGGGCTGCCAGAGCTGCATGGGGCAGGGCAAAAAGCCGGGCGGCCAGGGCGCGGGCGAGGGCGTCGACCGCTCCAGCCGTCCGCCGGGCTATGTCAGCCCCGCCATCGGCACCCCCGAGCATCTCTCCGGCCAGCTCGGCGAAGGTGAATCCGAAAAGCAGATCGAAGAAGCCGCCTCCGGCAGCGGAACGGCATCGGGCATCGGGGCCGATGCCGCCGAGGTCGACTACGATCGCCAGGTCGAGGCGTTTGTGCGCCGCGAAGATATTCCCGAAGAGATGAAGCACGGTGTGAAAACCTATTTTGAAAACATCCAGAAGCTGGAAAACGAGCAACGCGAAGGAGCGAAATAATGGACGAAACGAATTCGATGGCGGCGGAGGTGGAACGCTTCGCCGAACGGTTTCAAAAGATGCGCGAGGAAGTCGGCCGCTTTATCGTCGGCCAGGAACAGATTGTCGAGCAGGTGCTCACCTCGGTCATTGCGGGTGGCCATGTGCTGCTCGAAGGGGTTCCCGGGCTCGGCAAGACCGCGCTTGTGCATACGCTCTCGCAGGTGATGGATCTCAAGTTCAAGCGCATCCAGTTTACGCCCGATCTGCTGCCCGCCGACATCCTCGGCACCAACATCATGGTCGACAAGGACGGCTCCAAGGTCTTCGAATTCCAGAAGGGCCCCATCTTTACCAACATTTTGCTGGCCGACGAAATCAACCGCGCCACGCCCAAGACGCAGTCGGCCCTACTCGAAACCATGCAGGAAAAAACCGTCACCGTCGGCGGCATCTGCCATCAGCTCTCCAGGCCCTACTTCGTGCTCGCCACCCAAAATCCGATCGAGATGGACGGTACCTATCCGTTGCCCGAGGCGCAGCTCGACCGCTTCTTCTTCAAGCTCTCCGTCGAACTGCCCAACCACGAGGAGATGGGGCTCATCCTCGATCGCACCACCGGGATCGACCGCCCCGAAATCAACAAGGTGATCTCCGGCGAAGAGCTGATTGAGATGGCCAGGACCGCCGCGCAGGTGCCCGTCGCCCAGGAGGTGCGCGACTATCTCGTCCGCATGGTGCTCGCAACCCATCCCGACAACGAAAACGCGCCGCACGATGTCGCCCGTTTCGTACGCTACGGCGCCTCGCCGCGCGCCGCGCAGACGCTCATCTCCGCCGCGCGCATCCGCGCCCTCGTCCAGGGTCGCTACCACGTCGCCAAGGACGACATCAACGCCGTCGCCGTTCCCGCCCTCTGCCACCGCGTCCTCCTCAATTTCGAAGGCGAGGCCGAAGGCATCGACACCGCCGACATTATTCGGAGCCTTGCGGACTGAGTGGATTGGTAGTGAATATCTGTAAGCCCATAGGCATCATTACATTTTCGTTAGCTTCGCTTTCATTGTTGGCTTGGCCGATCTTGGGATATTTGTCGATCTTCCTTTTTGACGCTCCCCTGGCGGATGATCTCGATGGGCATCTCAGATATTTATCTGTTCTGTTGGTGCTAAGTTATCCTGTTGGTTATGTGGTAGCTCTCCCTTGGTTTATCACCAAATGGAGGCGTGGACAGTTGAAACTCCGGCATTCGCTGTCGGGGCTGATCCCGCTGGTTCATCTGGTGGTAGCTTTCTGGGTGTCTGGTTTAATCATGAAATATCAGCACGAGCGGCAGAATCCTAACATTGCGCTGTCAGAACGCGTCATCATCGAGGATCGAGGCCGGGATAGATACGTTGCGAGTAATACAGGGGATATTTTAGTAGATAGGCATATCTGCGCTTACCATATGCTCGCTGATAAAAGCATGTTGATTGTTGCCCAAAATGAAGTCAGGGAGGAATTAATTGGCGGAACTGTTTTTGAGGTGAATTCAGCTGATGATCGAATCACCTATTTCGCAGTAAATATAGTTGATGGTTCGGTATCTGGCGGATATTCAATCAATGAAATTAAAGAAACTTTTAGGTTGCCGGATGAGCTTGAACTTTTTGAGCCAGAAGCACGGAGAGACGAGTTCATAAAGAACAATCCTGATATCCACGGAATTCATGATCGTAAGAGAATGGAGAATCGTTCTGGAGGAGCGGAGCCTACAGTAAAAAAGTCTGAAGAGCAGTCGATGGGAGCGGGTATGGAAGCCAAGAGAGTGCAACCCATCGCATTGCGCTTTGCGACAAGATCCCCGCCGGGCGGTGCGCTGAAGGCGCAACACAATTTAGCCTTGGGCAACGCCCAAGGGATCGCGGCGGAAAAGAAAATTTGTCCTGAAGGGACAACACATACAGCGGAAGTTGTGTTGCCCGTTGCCACTCCTTCCAGTCGTTGCTTTCGTTCCTCAAGCCTCGCTTCGCGTCAGGGCAAGTCCGGTGGTTGCTCTCAAGATCATAGGACTACGTCCCATGCTAAATTGTCTAGTGCCGTTGGCACATTTTTCCATCAAACCTCCCTTGGCGCCTTCGCGTCTTTGCGGTCATTCAAACCATTGCGTTTAGGAGACCGTGCGTGCTAACCGATCCCGAATTTTTAAAACGGCTTGAGACCCTGTTCCTGCTGACCCGCAAGGTGCTCGGCGGCTCGATGCGGGCCGACCGCCGCTCTACGCGCAAGGGCAGCGGGATCAACTTTGCCGACTATGCCGAATACCACTATGGCGACGACTACCGCCATGTGGACTGGAATATCTATGGTCGGCTCGAAGCGCTGGTGGTCAAGCTCTACGAACTCGAGGAGGACGTCTGCGTCCACTTCCTGCTCGACTGCAGTCCGTCGATGGATTCGAAATCGATCTTTGCCAAGCAGGTGACGGCGGCGCTGGCCTACATTGCGCTGTCGTGCCACGACCGGGTCTGCATCCATTCGGTGTCGGATCAGCTCGGCACGCTACTGCGTCCGGCGCATGGGCGCGGCAAGGTGTTCCCGATGCTGCGCGCGCTCGAAGATGCGCCGTTGGTTGGAACCACGACCGATCTATCCATTTGTGCGCGTGCCTTTCAGCAACGGGTCAAACGTCCCGGCGTCTGCGTGCTCGTTTCCGATTTCCTCGTGCCGGATGGTTATGCCGAGGCGATCAAGCTGTTGCAGTGGGGGCGGCACGATGTCTTCTGCATCCAGACGCTCGACCCCGCCGAAATGAAGTGCGACATGAAGGGCGACGTCGACCTCGAATGTTGCGAAAGTCACGAGCGCCGTAAGGTAACGATCACCGCCACCGAGGCCGCGCGCTATGAACAGGCGATCCGCGACTGGAATGCCGACCTCAAGCAGGAGTGCGCCCGCCGTGGTGTTGGCTTCGTGCAGGCCTTTTCCGATGTTCCGTTCGACCGCGTTGTCGAAGTCATTCTTAGAAAAGGCGGGTTGGTCGCGTGAGTTTTCTGTTGCCGCAATTTTTATGGGGCCTGCTCGGCCTGATTCCGCTGGCGGTGGTCTACCTCATCAAGGTGCACCCCGTCCGTAAGAAGACCAGCGCATGGTTCCTGTGGCAAGGCATCTTCCAGGAACACCGCGCTGCCTCATTCCTGCAAAAGCTGCGCGACTGGCTGAGCCTGTTGCTGATGGCGCTGGCGTTCATCTTCATGGTGCTGTCGCTCGCGCAACCCGTCCTGCGCGACGGTGCATCGGCCAGCCGCTTGGTGCTGATTGTTGACAACAGCCTGAGCATGCAGGCCGACGGGCGGCTCGACGCCGCCCAACGCGCCGCCCGCGAATGGGTGCGCTCGCTCCCGGCTGGCGGACGCGCCGCTATCTTTACGCTCTCCGGCGAACTCATTTCCGAAACGGGCTTCACCGCCAGCCGCCGCGAGCTGATGCACGGACTCGACCGCGTCGCTGCCAACGATGTTACCTTCAATCCTTCCGCGCTCAGCCACTTTGGCCGCGACGGAGCGATGGCGGAGCAGCAACGCATTTTACTCTTTTCCGATGGCTGTTTTGCGGGCGAGCTGCCGGAGAGCATCGAGCTGGTCAAGGTGGGCGAACCGAAGGACAACGTCGGCCTCTCGGCCTTTGACGTCCGCCGTATTCCCGGCGAAAGCAATCCGCTCGGCGTCTTCTTCCGCGTCTTTTCCGGTGCGGCCGATTCGGTCGAGGTCGATGCGGTGCTGGCGCACGGTAACGCCGACAACATTCAGCGGGTCATTCCGCTGACGCTCCAACCGGGACTCAACGATCCGGTAACTCTCACGTTGATCGACGGCGCGCCCGGCAAATGGTTCCTCGAACTGGAAATCGACGATGCGCTGTCGGCCGACAACCATGCCTTTGCATTCGTGCCGGAACCCGACCCCGTCCGCGTCGCGGTGCGCGCGCCCGAAACCCACATCTTTTGGCAACTCTGCGTCGAGTCGTTCGGCGAAGGTTTGAACGGCCTGCTGATGAGCAACGACGATCCGCACCTCGAACTCTATCGCGGCCAGGTCGCCGCAGGCTCGGCGGAGCGCCTGGCGGTCTTTGCGCCGGAGGGCGAGTCGCCGTTTTGGAAGGGCGTCTCCGGCGAAACGGAAGAGGCCGCCATCCGCGTCGTGTTGCCAACGCATCCGCTGATGCGCTTCGCCAACCTCGACGGACTGGTCGTCAATGGCGTTCGCCAGATCGAACCGCCGGAGCAAGCCGTCGTCCTCGCCGAAACCGATTCCGGTATCCCGCTCATCTATAAAACTACAAAAACTTTCACCACAGAGGACACAGAGGCACAGAGGAATGATTCTGGAGGAACGGCCTCTGTGAACTCTGTGCCCTCTAGCGAAGCGGGTGGTGAAAAACTCCCGTCGAGCAGGACGGCATATGTGTTGAACTTCGATCCGGCGCTGAATCACTTTTTCCTGCATCCGCAGTTTCCGGTGTTGGTCTGGTCGCTGGCATCGGAGCTGATGGAACTCGAAGGTGAACCCCCGGCTTCGTACCGCGCGGGCGGGGCCATTTTCACGCACACCGATGGCCGCGTCGGGCCGCTGACCGAATTCGGTTTCCACGAAATCGTTTCGGGCGCCGCCACGCAGACGGTGGCGTGCAGCACCGCGCCCGAGACGGAGATTGGTTTGGATAATTCAGCCCTGACAGTCGGCGATCATGTGCGTTCGACCGGATTCCCGCTTTCGGAATGGTTCCTCGCTGCCGCGCTACTATTGTTGACGCTCGAGTTTGTGCTCTATCACCGGAGGAAGGTCGGATGATGCAACTTGGCGGCAGAGAAGGTAGGCAAAATGATTTAATGCAAAATGAGGATCAATCAACACATTGGGTCGAAGCCAACATTTTGCATGAAATGATTTTGCTCCAATATTTTTGCTCGAGGAGTGATGGGGAATGACAAGTAGTGAGATTATGAGGAACCAATGGAACTAATCTCTCTCCAGCCTCTTTGGTGGTTGCTGCTGCTCGTGGTGTTGGGCGTCGCGTATCGCTTTAGTTTGTCGGATCGTCCGGCGCGGTTCCGCCGTTTAGCGGTGGGCTTCCGCGCGGCGGCGATTGTGCTGGTGGTGCTGGCGCTCTGCCGTCCGTATCTGCACCGCCCATCGCGCGCCGTGCATGTGGTGCATCTGGTCGATGTCTCGGAGTCGGTCGATCTCGACGCGGGCATCGGCGCGCTCGAGCGCGTGATGGAGCTCGACGAAAAACTAAAGTCGTCCGATTCGTCGGAAACGGTGCTCTTTGGCGACGCCGTCCGCCCGATGGAACCGGAGGCCGCCAAGCTCATGCTGGAAAAGTGGCGCGACACGGTGGCGGACGACGTCTTCCGCCGCAACACGCGCATGGCCGAGGCGCTTCGCGCCGCCCGGCTCGGGTTCCCGTCAGGCAAGCTGCGCCGTCTGGTACTCTATTCCGACGGCATCCCGACGTCCGGCACGGTGGCCAACGAACTGCGCCGCATGGAAAAGGAAGGTATCGAACTTTCGTTCGAACGGCTCCAGCGCGTGCAGCATCCGGAGGCATCGGTGGTCGAGGTCGAGCCATCATCACCCGTGGTCTATGCGGGGGAGTCGCTGCGTATCAAGACGCGCGTCTCGGCCAACCAGCCGATGAAGGCGCGGCTGCGGTTGATCAACCGCGGCGTCGTTTGCGGCGAACAGGCGGTTGATCTGGAGGAGGGCGAAAACCGCTTCGCGTTCGATAACATTGTCATCAAGGCGGAGGATCAACCGCTCTGGCAGGTGGAACTGATTCCGGAGGAGGATCGTTTCCCGGCCAACAATATTGCGGGGTGCCGCATTGAAGTGGCCGGGCAGGTACGCGTGCTGGTGCTGCATAAGACGCCGCGCAAGATGCGTCACTTTAAGCGGGCGGTCGAAAGCCAGGGCTTCAGCGTCGAGGTGCGTACGCCGCTCGGCCTGCCGTCGTCGCTCGACAACCTGCTGGAGTTCGATGCCGTCGTGCTGGCCGATATTCCCGCCACCGACATTCCCGACCGCTCGATGCAAAACCTACGGCGCTATGTGAACGACTTTGGCGGCGGCCTGCTGATGCTCGGCTCGGAAAACAGTTTTGGTTTGGGCGGCTACTATAAAACGCCCGTCGAAGAGGTGCTGCCGATCACCTCGCGCTTCGAGAAGGAAAAGGAGACGCCGTCGATGGCGATGGTGCTGGTGATCGATAAGTCGGGCAGCATGCAGGGCGCGCCGATCGAGCTGGCGCGCCGCGCCGCCAAGGCGACCGTCGAGCTGCTCAGCCCGCGCGACAAGATTGCCGTGATCGGTTTCGACTCGCAGCCGTTCATTGCCTGCGACATGACGTCGGCCGCCGACATTGGCCGCATCCAGGATTCGATCGATTCGATCCATGCCAGCGGCGGCACCAGCATGTATCCGGCAATGGCCGAGGGCGACCGCATGCTGCGCTCGGCGGGCACGCGCATCCGTCATATGATATTGCTGACCGACGGCCAAAGCACCGGGGGCGACTTCGAGGGCATTGCCGAAGACATGGCGGTGTCGGGCATCACCGTTTCGTCGGTCGCGCTCGGCGGCGGCGCAGCGCGCGAGCTGCTCCAACGCATTGCGCGCATCGGCCGCGGGCGCTACTACGAAACGATGGACGCCTCCAGCGTGCCGCAGATTTTTACGAAGGAGACGATGGAGGTGTCGCGCTCCGCCATCAAGGAGGAGCCGTTTGTTCCCGTTTCGGTCGATACGATGGGCTTCCTCGATGGCATCGATTTTGACGAAGCGCCGTTCCTGCTGGGTTATGTGATGACGCGGCTGAAGTCGGCCGCGCGGCTGCACCTCGTGACCGAAAGCGGCGAGCCGCTGCTGGCCTCGAACCAAGCCGGGCTCGGCACGGGCATGGCCTTCACGTCCGACGCCACCGAGCTGTGGGCGGGCGAGTGGGTCGAGTGGGACGGCTTCGGCCCGTTCTGGGCGCAGGTGCTGCGCCGCTGTGTTCGGAAAGATCGAGGGCAGGGCATCGCCGTGCAGACGGTCGAGGAACCCGGCGGCATCCGCCTGCTGATCGACCGCCGCGATGCCGCGCTCAAACCGCTCAGCGGAATTGGCTGGGACGGCACGGGTGCGTTCGAAATGGGCGGAACCTCTTCGGTCGAAATCCGCGAGACGGGCTTCGGGCGCTACGAGGCGTTCCTGCCGATGAGCGAAAAGCGCAACTGCTCGCTGCATCTGGTCGACAAGGATTCCGGCGCGGCCCGCACCGTCGGCTGGCGCCGCGACTATCCCGATGAATACCGCCTGTCGAGCGACGTGCCCGAAAGCCTCGCCAACATTCCGGCCTTTGATTCGGAAACCATTCTCGACCGCGACGGCGTGGCCTTCACCTACCGCCCGGCCTACCCGCTCTTCATCTTCCTCGCCATGGGCGCCTCCATCCTCGGCATCCTCTTCCGCCGGGTGGGGTAGTCTCATTTTATGACCGCAAAGACGCCAAGGCACGAAGGGAAGGCGGGAAAGTAGGGCCTGCGCTACGCGCTGGCTCCCGGAGGATCGGCCTGGCGGGACGCGAAGCCAGCGCATAGCGCAGGCTTTACTGTTCGAGGTGCTCGAGGATGCGTTTGTAGAGGGTGATTTTATCACACCTTAGAAGGTGTGATAATTTTTAGAAGGCTCAGGGAGTGGGGCAGGCCGAGTTGCGGTGTGTTTTGACCGCAAAGACGCCAAGAAGAGGGGAAGTAGAGCCTGCGCTATGCGCTGGCTACCGGAGAATCGGCCCGGCGGACGCGAAGCCAGCGCGTAGCACAGGCTTTACTGCTTGCGGCGGTGGAAACGGTTGTTCCCAAGGCTTGGAAACAGGGGGCTTTCGTGTATAGTCCCGCGCAATATTTTCAGGAGAATGACCATGGCAGAAAAAAACATCCCGATGAGCAAGGAGCAGCTGGAGGCGCTGACGGAGCGCTTTCCGACGCCGTTCCATATCTATGACGAACAGGGCATCCGCGAGAATGCGCGGCGGCTGAAGGCGGCGTTTGCGTGGAATCCGGGTTTTAAGGAATATTTTGCGGTGAAAGCCGCACCGAACCCGTATCTGATGAAAATCCTGAAGGCGGAGGGCTTTGGCTCGGACTGCTCGTCCTATCCTGAGCTGTTGCTATCGGAGCGCGTCGGCGTGGTTGGCGAGGAGATTATTTTTACGTCGAACGACACCCCGGCCTACGAATACCAAAAGGCGGCCGAGCTGGGCGCGATCATCAATCTCGACGACATTACGCACATTGACTATCTGGAAGAGAACGTGGGGCTTCCGGAGCTGGTCTGCTGCCGCTACAACCCGGGGCCACTGAAGGGCGGCAACGCGATTATCGGCCATCCGGAAGAGGCGAAATATGGCTTTACCCGCGAGCAGCTGTTCGAGGGCTACCGCATGCTGCGCGACAAGGGCGTGAAGCGTTTTGGCCTGCATACGATGGTGGCGTCGAACGAACTCGACCGCAACTATTTTGTCGAGACCGCGCATTTGCTGTTTGAGCTGGTGGCCGAGTTGTCCGCGGAGTTGGACATTGCATTCGAGTTTGTCAACCTGGGCGGCGGTATTGGGATTCCCTACCGGCCGGAAGAGGAGGCGATCGATCTCGCGGCGCTGGGGCAGGAAGTGAAGGCGCTCTATGACGAGCTGATTGTCGGCAAGGGACTGAAGCCGCTGGATATCCGCATGGAGTGCGGACGGATGGTGACGGGGCCGTATGGCTATCTGGTCAGCCGCGTGCTGCACAAGAAAAACACCTACAAGCAGTTTGTCGGACTTGATGCCTGCATGGTGAACCTGATGCGTCCGGCCATGTATGGCGCCTACCACCACATTTCGGTGGTCGGCAAGGAAGACGCGCCGTGCGACTTTGTCTGCGACGTGACCGGCTCGCTCTGCGAAAACAACGATAAGTTTTCGATCGACCGCGCCATCCCGCAGGTGGAGATTGGCGACCTGGTGGTCATCCACGATGCCGGGGCGCATGGCCATTCGATGGGCTTCAACTACAACGCCAAGCTGCGTTCGGCGGAGCTTTTGCTCCGCGAGCATGGCGAGGTGGTTCAGATTCGGCGTGCTGAAACGGTTGAGGATCATTTCGCTACACTTGACTTGGAGGGGCTTGGCGCCTTTGATGTATAAAGGTGTAGACGGAGCTTCCAGCTCCGTTAGTGTATGCAACACGCATAGGTGATTCAAACGGAGCAGGATGCTCCGTCTACGAATATGGAGAAAGACAATGTTTTTTACAGGGGTATACACAGCGCTTGTGACGCCGTTCGCGGCGGACGGATCGGTGGACTTCGAAAAGCTGGCCGAGCTGGTTGAATTCAATATTGCCGGTGGCGTGGCCGGGCTTGTTCCGGTCGGGACGACGGGCGAGTCGCCGACGTTGCGTACGGATGAGCACCTGCAGGTTATCAAGGCGGTCACCGATGCCGCAGCGGGCCGCTGCAAGATTGTGGCGGGTACGGGGGCCAATTCGACGGCCGAGGCGGTCGAGCTGACCGAAGCGGTCAAGGCATTCGGTGTGGACGGCACCTTGCAGGTGACGCCCTACTACAACAAGCCCAACAATTCCGGTCTGATCCAGCATTTCAGCGCCGTGGCCGATCTCGGCGTTCCGGTGGTGCTCTACAACGTGCCGGGCCGCTCCGCGAAGGAGATCCCGCTGGACGTGGTTGCCGAGCTGGCGCAACATGAACACATTGTTTCCGTCAAGGAGGCGGCGGGCTCCGTCCAGCGCGTAACCGATATCAAGAACCTGTGCGACATCGAAGTGCTCTCCGGCGACGATTCGCTGGCGCTGCCGATGATCAAGGCAGGAGCCCTCGGCGTGATTTCCGTGGCCTCGAATATCATGCCGTCGGAAGTCGTTGCCTTGGTTGCCGCCGCGCTTGCTGGAAACTACGACGAAGCGCAGGCGCTGCACGACACGTATGCGAAGACGTTCGACGACCTGTTCATCGACACCAATCCGATTCCGATCAAGGCGGCCATGGCGATGAAGGGCATGATCCAAGAGGTCTACCGCCTTCCGATGTGCTCGACCACCGATGAAAACAAAGCCGCGCTGCGCGCGACGCTCGAACGTGCGGGGATACTGTAATGGCGGTTAAAGTTGTCGTTCTCGGAGCGGCGGGTCGCATGGGCAAAACCCTGATCCGGTGCATCATGGAGGAAAAGGTGCCGGGGCTGGAACTGCACGGCGCGGTCGACCTGTGGGATGCGCCGGGCCTGAATGCCGACGCCGGGGTACTGGCCGGAACCAAGGCGGCCGGAGTCAACCTGATCAGCAACCTGGAAGAGGTTGGGCCGAGTGCCGACGTGATCGTCGATTTTTCGGGTCACTTCGGCGTTGCGGGCAACGCGCCGCGCATTGCGGAGTGGGGCACCGCCTGGGTGATTGGTACGACGGGATTGAACGACGAAGAAATTGCGGCCGTTGAAGCGGCGGCCGAAAAGACCGCCGTGGTGCTTTCCGGCAATATGAGCTTGGGCATCAACCTGCTCTGCCATCTGGTCGAACTCGGCGCCCGGTCGCTGAAGGACAAGGGCTACGATGTGGAAATCATCGAACGCCATCATGGCCTGAAGAAGGATTCGCCCAGCGGCACCGCGCTGATGCTCGGGCAGGCGGCGGCCGATGGATACGACTGGGATTTGAAAGAGGTTCAGGTGGATGGCCGCACCGGCCTGCCGGGCGAGCGCCCGGAAAAGGAGATCGGGTTCCATGCCGTCCGCGGCGGCGACATTGTCGGCGACCACACGGTCATGATGGCCGGCGTGGGCGAGCTGCTGGAGTTGTCGCACCGCGCGACCAGCCGCGACGTCTTTGCCATCGGGGCCTTGCAGGCTGCCGTATGGGTCGCCGGAAAGGAAGCCCGGCTCTACACCATGAAAGATGCGATGAAGCATGTTTTAGGGCTTTGACGAGTGACGATTGAGTCGTGATGCGGTGGTTGGCTTCGGTCAGTCGCCGTTTTTTTATTCACGCTTCAATCGTCACTTTTCACGTCCCTCACACACCGAAAGCCCAAATTGCCCGTCGATGAGTCGGGCGTGTTGGAGGTGCGGGCGGCGACGCGGTAGCGGTTGCAGTAGGAGTCGTGGCAAAGGTAGGAGCCGCCGCGGTTGACGCGCCGTTCGCCGGAGTCGGGGCCGATCGGATTATTGCGAGGGCCGGTGATGTGGAAGTCCGGGCTCCACCAATCGAACACCCATTCCCAGACGTTTCCGGCCATGTTGTATAGGCCATAGTTGTTCGGTTCGTACGCATCCACGGGCGCGGTGCCAACGAAACCGTCTTCGCCGGAGTTGTATTCCGGAAACTTGCCCTGGAAAATGTTGCACATGTGCTTGCCGCCGGGCATCAGCTCATCGCCCCACGCATGGCGCTTGCCCACCAGACCGCCACGCGCCGCATATTCCACCTCCGCCTCGGTCGGAAGCCGCTTGCCTGCCCAGGCGCAATAGGCAAGGGCGTCGCGGTAGGAAACATGGGTGGCCGGATGGTTTTCCAGTCCAGTGATATCCGACTCCGGCCCGAACGGATGTGCCCAGTCGGCACCTTCGACATGATACCACCATTCCAGCCCCATCACGGTGCGGCCGAGCATGTCAAGCGTCCGCTTCTGGCTGGGGGAGAGCAGGAGATGGAACACATAGGAATAACCAAATTTTTGCGCGTCGGTTTGATGGCCCGTGGCTTCAATGAACGTCGCGAAGTCGGCGTTGGAAACGGCATATTGATCCATGAGGAACGGGTCTAGGGTCACCTCGCGGATCGGCCCTTCTCCATCGTCCGGATAGCCGATGCCGTCCTCGGTACCCATCAGGAAGGCGCCGCCTTCCAGGCGAACCATATGGTCGGTCGATCCGGTGGAGATGCGTGCGAACGGTTGGCCCTGGTGGCCGTCTTCGCATCCGCACCGTTTTTCGCCTGGTGTGCAGCAGCTTCCTTGTCCCATCTCCATGCCCTTTCAAATCGGTATTCGGATGCCTGTATAAGTCGCCTTCGGGAAATCTTCCAGTAAAAACGGGGGATCTCTCGCCAAGGCGTCTAATTAGAATTTACGGCCGTGAATTCTAATTAGACGCCTTGGGTGGGATTGGGTGGTGTTTGCGGCAAGCGGTTGTTGTGCATAGGGGAACTTTTACCTATGGTTCCTCCCATGGAAAATTCGAAGGAATCGTTGAGCAGTCGTTTTGCGAAAGTCTATGGGAGTCCGGGGGAGGCGCCGCGGGTTTTGGGGCTGTTGCGGGCGTTCTGGCCGTTGCTGGTCATTTGTTTTGTGACGGGCTATTTGCTACGGGCGTGGTTTCCGCATCCCTATCTGGGCGTATCGCAGGTGGGCATCCTGTTTTTCCTGGTTGCGGTGGCGGCGGCGATCTTGCTGGCGTGGGGCGACAAGCGGCTGGGAAATTTTTTGAAGGGGGCCAAGGGCGAGGAGTGGGTGGCGCACGAGCTGGCATTCCTGAATGCTGAATACACCGTGTTCAATGGGCTTCGGTTTGGCGGGGGGAAACAAAACTTCGACCATATCATTGTGGGGCCGGCCGGGGTGTTCGTGGTGGAAACCAAGAACTGGAAGGGCTCCGTGGAGTTCCACGATGGCAAGCTGTATGCGGGAGGCAGGGAACCTTCGCGTCCGCCGCTGAGGCAGGTGAAGGCTGCCGCGGCCGAGCTGGTCTCGTTCATCGACGATGCCGGATGCGGCGACCTGCCGATCCATTCGGTGCTCTGTTTCCTGGGTACCAAGCTGCCGCAGGAGGTCATGAACGTGAACGGCGTGGTGGTCTGTACGGGCAAAAAACTGGTCGAGGTGTTGCAGGAAACGTTTGATGAACCCATTGCTGAATCAATGCGTGAAAAAGTGGTTGGCGAGTTGAGAAAAGTCATCGAGTGATAAGTGAAGCGTGAGCCGTGAATATTCACGTTTCAATCGTCATTCATCACGAAACGGAGGTTGAGTCATGAAAACATTGGTACCGATTGCGAACGGCTCCGAGGAAATGGAAGCCGTCATCATTATCGACACGTTGCGGCGCGCCGAATTCGACGTGACCGTCGCAAGCCTTACACCGGGAGCCATCGAGGCTTCGCGCGGCGTCAAGCTGGTGGGCGACACGACATGGGATCAAATCAACCCCGACGAGTTCGATATCCTGCTGCTGCCGGGAGGCTTCGGGGGAACGGTTGCCTTTTGCGGGCATGCAGGTGTCCAGCAGGCGATCAAGGATTTCAACGAAAAGAAAAAGTGGATGGGCTGCATCTGTGCGGCGGCGCTGGCGTTGAACGAAGCCGGGGTTCTGGCGGGCAAAAGGTTCACCTGCTATCCCGGCGTGGAGGAGAAGTTGCCGGCCGACATCCAACCGGTCGATGAGATCGTCGTGGTCGATGGCCATCTCATCACCAGCAAAGGTCCGGGAACCGCCTTCGAGTTTGCGCTCAAGGTGATCGCCGAATGTGGTAGCCCCAACACCGCCGCAGACGTTCGCGCCGGTCTCTTGCTTTAGCGAACTCCTCCGGGGGAGTATTCAATCATCAGCGAGGCCGGAACATATCCTTCGGTGCTGAGCTGGATGGGAATCCGACGCTCGGCTTTGAGCCGTTGTATAAAGGCGTCTGTAAAATCCAGCTCAACCGTACTGTTTCCCGTGGCCCCGAGCTCCTCCTTGATTCCAATGTCGGGTAGGTTGCATTGCAAGGGGGTGGGGGCAGGGGGCAAGGGTTCTGGGTGTTTCCTATGTAGGGCAAAGGTTGCCTTCCGGGCGTTTTCGGCAAGAGCCAGCTTTCGGGGCTGGGGATGCAGGCGGCCTCCCATGCAACCTTCGAGGTGGATCGCAACAGGCGGCAACTGCGGCTGGCCTTCGATCCGAAGCTGAACCAGACCCTGCCAACGCATGGGTTCCCGTTGCGCAGGAATTGAAAGTTGAAGCATTGCTTTCCCATCGGTGTTGGCGCTCAAGCCAATGTTGGACTGGGTGGTTGCGGTCAATTTTCCTGGCAAGTTGCTGCGAACCGCGACGGCCAGGTTGGTCGTCCACAGCTGCCCCAGCGGCAGGTGCCCGCAATGGATGTGGGTAGAGGGGATGGCGATGGCTGGCTTGGCTTCCCCTTCAATCCACACCGTATGGCTTTGGCCGTTGGCCTCGAAGCTTATGTTTTTTTTGAACGGGCCGTTCAAGGAGTGGGCATCGATGAGGACATCCAGCGGAGTGCTGGCGCCCGGAACGATAGTTTTTTCATAGATAACCGGCTCAAGAAAGGCGCAGCAGGATTCAAGCTTTCCAATGCGCAGCGCATTGCTCGTCGCGTTGAAGAGGGTGAAGGTTGCAACCTGGTTCGATTCCGCCGGAAATGCCCCCATAACACAAACCTCTTTCGGTTCGATACGTAGCCCGTTTGCGGCGGTTGAACACAGCGCCGATATCATAACCATGGCCGAATATGCCGTAATTTTTGCTCTATATTTTAAAAACAACATCTCGCTTTTTCTATGTTTTTTGGTCGTTCGACGAGAAATGTAATATATCCCAAATTAAGAACTTGTGAATTGAAATTTTTCTTCTATAACCAACTCTGTTGACCGGCTCCGCAGGGTGAAAGCGTGGGCGGTTGACTCATGATTTCCGTAGGCATGGCCTTATTTTTGGGAGGTTGGTTATGAACTTGCGTGTCAGTAAACCGTCGTGCGTGGCGTACTTGGGCATATGCCTTTTCTTTTCAGGAGGCAGGGTTGCCGGAGACACCCTCTATACCAACGATTTTGAATCGGGCATCGGGCCCGGGTGGTCTTTGGCCACGCTCGAAAGTTCGGTTCCGAACCCCTTCACCACCTTCAGTGGCCGGTTCAGCACCCACAATCAAACGCTCATGGTTAGCAATCTTGTTCAAGGCACTGCATACAGTGCCTTTTTTGATCTCTACATCATGGACTCATGGGACGGGGGCGCCGACCGGTTCAATGTGGACGTGGCAAGCTCCAACTATTTCAACCATTCCTTCCACTACAACGCCAGTAGCCAAACCTATCCCGATCCGCCGGATCTTGGGCCGGCCAGCTATGGCTTCTCCGGTTGGAACGATTCGGTCTACCGCAATGTGGAAGTCGTGTTTTTGGCACCATCCAACATAGTGCCGATTTCGTTCTATGGAACCGGATTGTCGGGGATAGGCGACGAGTCGTGGGGCATCGACAACATTTCGATCGAAACCTTGTCGCCTTCGTATATCGACACCACCTCGCTGCCAGATGGAACCGTCACCGAGTCGATCGACTGGTTCTCGGTTACGGCCATTCGCAACCTTTCCGAAGCCTCCGCCACCACCCCCGCCAACTATGATTTGCGCGGGGCTGGGCTGGATGGCTCCTTCGACACGCCCGACGACGCGCTCTACTCCCTTGCGCCTTCCTTCAGCGGAGGCAAGACTGTCACGCTTTCGATTGGGAACAACGCGCCGCTACAACCTGGCAACTACCGCTTCGTCACCACCACCAACCTGCAGGACAGCGCCACCGGCCCGGTGGTTGCCTATACGAACTTTTTCGAGCTCGTCGAAACCGCCAACCGCCTGGTCGAGGATCTCGACAACGGTAGCCTGGGTACTGCCGACAGCCTTAACCCGCTCCTGGAAACCCCTGCCGGAAGTGGCTTCCACTCCGCCGTGGCGCTGGGCAGTTTTTCGGGCGGGAGCGACTACGACTATTGGACATTCGATGCCGAGGCCGGCGATGTAATCACCGCCTGGACCGTGATGGACCGCGCCGGCACCTCTCCCTACCTCCGGCTGCTCAACGCCTCCGGAGCCGTTGTGTTGTACGAACAGTCCAGGACGACCTCCACCACCTATTTCCAAACCTACACCGTTTCAACGCCCGGCACCTACTACCTGCAGGTGTTCCCCCAGTATGACGTCCAACCACCGGTGGGCTACCAACTGCGCCTCGATGTCGGCCGCGGCCGGCGCCTCGAAACCGAGAACAACAACAGCCAAGGGGAGGCCGACACGTTTGTGTGGACGGTGGATGGCAGCTCGCTCAAGGATGCCTCGGCGGGCGCGCTGTTCGGGAACGACGACTATCTCAACCTTGGCCACCTTTCCGGCGGCAACGCGATGTCGGTCAACCTGCGCTTCCCCGAAAGTAGCCAGCTCAATTCCGGCAATGTCAACATCGAGGTGCAGGCCTCCGGCGGCGGCGTACTCCATTCCACCAACACACCGCTTTTCGTCTACGATGTTGTCTCGAACACCACGCACTACCTCAAGATCAACACGCCCGACACCGACCTGCTTTCGCAATACGTGCTCGACTTGACAGTGCTCGACTCCGGCGAACCCGAAATCACTGCCGACACCCTCCCGCTGGAGGGTTCCACCAACACGGTCATCGTCGATCGCTTCACCGTTAACTTTTCCGAATACATGGACGTCTCCACCGTCACCGATTCCGCTTCGTGGATTTTAGTCTCCGACGGCGGCGACGATATCTTCGGCAATGGCAACGACGAGGTCTACACGGTTTCGCCGACCTATTCCGCCAGCACCCTCTCCGCCTCCCTCTACATCACCGACGGGCCGCTGCAGCCCGACCGGAACATCCGCCTCACCGCCACCACCAACCTGACCGACCGCGTCGGCAATCCCATGGCAGCACCCTATGTCCACGAGTTCCGCCTTGAAAACATCGACCTCTACATCCACGAAAACCGCAACAACGGCTCGATCGCCACGGCCACGCCGCTGGCGGCGGCCACTAATCTGGCCGATGGTTCGGTTGCGCACGTGCAAACCATAGCCGTTGGCGACAACCCGGTCGACGTCATCTCGGCCGACCTCGACGGCGACCTGAACCCCGATTTGATCACCTGCAACTACAATTCCCACACCGTCACCATTCTCGGCGGCAACGGTGACGGAACCTTCGGCGCGGCCACCAACATGGCCTCCGGCAGCAATCCGCGCCAGGCCGTGCTCGGCCACTTCAACGCCGACGCCTTCTTGGACCTCGCCGTGGCCAACGAATATTCCCACAATATTGGGGTATACCTCGGCCAGCCCGGCGGCACCTTTGCGGCGCCCGTGACCATTCCAACGCCCAACCGCCCCTTCGACGTCAAGGCCGGCGACATCAATGGAGACACCCATGTCGATTTGGCGGTGGTCAGCCACGATACCCACCAGCTTACCATTCATTTTGGCGACGGAACCGGCGCATTTGCAACGTCCACCAACCTTGCCACCGGCACCAATCCGCATGAGCTTTCGCTCGCCCACCTCAATGGCGACACCGACCTCGATGTGGTTGTCGCCAACTTCCCCGTCGACAACCTTTCGGTCTTCCTCAATAACGGCGATGGCACCCTCGCCGCCGCCGCCACCTATCCGGTCGGCGACGGCCCGCGCTGCCTTGTGGTGGGCGACACCGACAACGATAGCAAGCTGGATCTGGTTGTGGGCAACTATTATTCCGACAACGTGAGCGTACTGAAGGGCAACGGCGACGGCACCTTCGCCGCCGCCACGAACTATCCCGGTTGCAACGGCCCGGTGGACATCGAACTGATCGATCTCGATTCCGATGGCTTCAAGGATATCGCCACGGCCTCGTACGACGGATATCGACTCAACTTCTTCATCAACCAGGGCGACGGCACATTCGCGTTCTCCAGCTACCAGCACACCATCAACTACTATCCGCACTCGATCGCGGTCAACGATCTCAACGGCGACGGGCTGGACGATTTGGCCGTGCTCAACCCCTACTATGACCAGGTCTACAGCTATGTTGCCAACCCGCTCATCCTCCTGCCCGAGGATCCCGCCGGCGGCGGGCTGCGCACCGGCTTCGGGCGCGGCAACCGCTACAACTCCGCCGACTACGACTATTGGGCCTTCAGCGGCGAGGCCGGCGACAAGGTGCGCATGGCGGTCGAGGTCCCCGGCAACCCGGGCAGCAGCGGGCACTACTACGAGCTGGTGTCGCCCGAAGGCACGGTGCTCGCTGGATACTATACCGCCAGCAGCGGCTACGGGCAATCGCCTCCCATTACGCTCCCGTCGTCCGGGCGCTACACCATGCTCGTGCGGCATTGGTACAACTATTGGAGCGAATACCGCATCCGCGTGGCCATGGTGCCCGCATCGATGCAGATGGAAAGCGAAGGCAACAACAGCATCGGCGCGGCCGACCTCCTGACCTTCGATCCGGTGGGCGGCGGCCAGCTCGACGCGACCGTGGCCGGCTGCATCGACACCGTGGATACCGCCGGCGACTACTACAGCCTCGGCAACCTCACCTCCGGCACCGTCGTCAACGTATCGCTCTCCCAGCCGTCCCACAGTCCGTTGCAACCGGAGCTCGGCATGTTTGATGCCGACAGCGATCTCGTGGCCTTCACCTCCAACCTCGTACTGCACCTTGGCGGAACAGCGGCCGACTATGGCATCGTCAATCCCGCCACCAACTTCCCGACCTCCGCCTTCACCACCGAATTCTGGATGAAGACCTCCGATACTTCAAAGGATGGAACTCCCGTTTCCTACGCCCGCAGCGGGCAATACAACGAAATCCTGATGATCAACTACCGCAACTTCCGCCTGGCGGTTGGTGGCACGGAGACCACCTCCGGCATCGGCTCCAACAACGACCGTTGGAATCATATTGCCTGGACGTGGGATAGCGTCACAGGAACCAGCCTGCTTTATAAAAACGGCGAAATGGTCTTCTCCAACGGAAACCATCGTCTGGCCTACAATATGATTCAGAACGGTGCCTTCGTTGTGGGGCAGGATCAAGATAACTTGGGCGGCGGTTTTGCGACCAGCCAGTCGTTCCTCGGCGAACTCGATGAGCTAAGGATGTGGAACATCGTCCGCAGCCAGGCCGAAATCCAGGCCACCATGGATTCGGTCTTGGCCGGCAACGAATCCGGCCTGGTCAGCTATTGGAATTTCGAGGGGAACACCGCCGACGACCTGACGGCCAACGCAAACGACCTCGCGCTTTTCGGCAACGTCGATATCGTCGAATCCGACCGCACCGAATCCACGGCATGGCCCACCAACTTCCAATACACCACCACCACCAGCGGCGTCTACCACATCCGCGTGCGCGATGCGCTTGCGCAGGGCGACCTGAGCCACCAGTACATCCTCGATATTTCCCTGCTGGACGACGTTGCGCCGTTCATTGCCATGAACTCCCTCCCGGGCGAGGGCGCCGACTCTCCCGCCGTAACCGACCGCTTCACCCTCACCTTCTCCGAGGAGATGGATGCGGATTCCGTCAACAACACGGCCAACTATGAACTACGCTCCGCCGGCCCCGATGGCACGCTCGATACGGGCGACGACGAAATCTACACGCTCGTGCCCACCTATTCCACCGGTCTGGAGGCCTTCTTCATTATTTCCGACGGCCCGTTGCAATCCGGCGCCGTGCGCTTCACTGCCACCACCGGGCTGCTCGACCGCGCCGGCGCGCCGATGGCCGCCGACCACGTACGCACCTTCTCTGTAGCCGAGCCGGTTGGCTTCCATCTGGAAAGCCGCGATAACGGTTCGATCGCCGCTGCAACCTCGCTTGGAACCACGGTTTCCGGCGACCACGACGGCTCGTTCGTCGGCGCCGGTACGGTGGCTGTGGGCGCCTATCCCTATGCGCTTGTGTTGACCAACCTCAACTCCGACGCCCATCTCGACATCGCCACCGCCGACCATTCCGCAGGCGGCATCAGCGTGCTGCTGGGCAACGGCGACGGCACCTTCAACTTTTCCACCAATATGGCAACCGGAAGCGGCCCGGTGGGCATCGAAGCCGGCCTGCTCAATGGCGACGCCCACATGGATTTGGTCGTGCTCAATTACTATTCTGGCAATGCCTCCATCCTGCTGGGTGATGGCGCAGGTGGTTTTGCCGTCTTTACCAACCATAATACCGGCACCTATCCCCGCGATCTCTCGATTGCGGACATGGACAACGACGGCACCCTCGACCTGGTCGTCTGCAACGAATATTCCGACAACGTCGGCATCCTGCTCGGCAACGGCGACGGCAGTTTTGCTCCCATCGTCCTGCAACCCTGCGGCGACGCCCCGTTCGGTGTGGCCGTGGACGACCTCGATGGCGACGGCACCAACGATGTGGTGGTGGCCAACAACAACTCCGACACGATGGCCATACTCCTCGGCAACGGCGACGGCACCTTGCAGGCGGCGGTCAGCCAATATTCCGGCGACGCCCCGCGCAGCCCGTTGATTGCCGATGTGGATGGCGATGCCGTCAAGGACATCCTGATGGCCAACCTGAGCAGCGACAACACCGTCTTCTTCCGCGGACTTGGCGGCGGAACCTTCACCAACATGGGCGGTTGGTATACCGGCGATGCCCCGTGGGGCGATATGCCTGCGGCCGACCTCACCGGCGACGGCCTCCTCGATTTTGCCATTGCCCTGTATTATGGAAACCAGCTGGCCGTCATGGAGCAGCTGGACGATGGCTCGTTCGTCTCTGCCCGATACGGGGCTGGAAGCAATCCGATCGATGCTGCCATGGGCGATATCAACGAAGACGGCATGCCCGACTTTGCGGTCGTAAACTACGGCAGCCACAATGTCAGCATCCTGTTGGGCAACGAACGCGAAACGATTCCCGAAAACCCGCCGGGCTCCGGCCTCTACGGCAGCTTTGGCCAAGGCAACATCCGCGACGATGCCGACGTGGACTTCTGGAGCTTCAGCGCCGAGGCCGGCGACATGGCCACCGTTGCCCTGAGCCTGCCCGACCACCCGGATTCCAGCCGCCTGCGGTTCACGCTTTACCGCCCCGACGGCATTGAGCTCGGAACCTGGTATGGACTCGAAGACGGTGGTACGGGGCAGTCCTTGCCGCTCACGCTGCCGGTTTCCGGGCGCTACACCGTCAAGGTGTGGGAATACCATTCCTACCGCGGCGAATACCACATTGCCGTGCAGATCGCCAAGCCGCCGCTGCAGGCGGAATCGGAAGCCAACGACGGCACAGGTTCCGCCAATGTGCCCGTGTTCGCGCTCAGCGCCGGGCGGCAGGAGGCCAGTCTTGCGGGCTTCGGTTTGCGCAGCACCGGCTACGACTACTACAACCTCGGCAACCTCGCCTCCGGCACCGTTGTCCAGGCCGTGTTGGAGTTCCCTTCGTTCCACAACATGGAACCCGAATTGGAGATCGTCAATTCAGGCGGCACCCTCATCCCGCTCACGACCACCGGCACCACCCAGGTGCTCAACCTCGACGGCGCGTCCGACTATGTCCGCCATGCCACCACCAACTTCAATCCGCGCAGCGGAACGGTTGAAGGATGGGTCTACCCGCGCGAATCCTACGACTGGGGTTTCTGGCAAACCCACGACTCCGCCAGCGAAAACTGGGTGGACTGGATCGCCCTGTTTTCATGGACGAGCGATTCCTTCTACTACCGCATGGGCAATGGATCGTCGGGAACCGCCCAGGATCTCACCTTCAGCTCTTCCGCCAACATTCCGCCCTACCAGTGGACGCACATCGCGGCCACTTGGGAAGGCACCTCGATGAAGCTTTATCTCAACGGCACGCTGCGCGTCTCCCGCAGCAATGCCACGTTGCAGGACGTCATGGATCCGTTCGCCCGCATGGGCATCGGCCACGGACGCTGGCTCAATGGCTGGCTCGAAGACATGAGCGTTTGGAACCGCGCGCTTCCGCAGGCCGAAATCGAATCCGTACGCGACAATCCGCTCGTCGGCAACGAGTCCGGTCTGGTCGGCTATTGGGACTTCAACGGCGACGTGCTCGACGCCTCTTCGAGCGGCAACCACGGCGAACTCTTCGGCGATGCCTCGCTAGTGGCGGATGCCCCCAGTCCGCACGATGTGCAGACCAACCTCTACTACGTGACCGAAGGCAGCGGAACCTACTATATCCGCGTCCGCGCCGCCTACGGGCCGAAGGATGTCAAAACCCAGTACATCGTCCATCTCTCCACGTTCGATTCCACCATGCCGGTCGTCACCGATGAATCCCTGCCGGATGCCGGCAGCCCCAACGAAACGATCATCGACGATTTCACCGTCACCTTCTCCGAAGAGATGGAAGCCTCGACCGTTACGGAAGCCGCCAACTTTGAGCTGCTCTCGGCCGGTGCGGACGAACTGTTCGGTACCGGCGACGATGAACCCTATGCGCTCTCCATTGCCTACACCGCCGGGCTGACCGCCTCGTTCACGGTCGCCGACGGCCCGCTGCAACCCGGCTGGATCCGCTTCGTGGCAGGCACCAGTGTGACCGACCGCAGCGGAACCGCCTTGCAGGCCTACACCAATATCTTCCGCATCGTCGGGGTCGAAGGCTATCTCTACGAATCGCGCAGCAACGACTCTGGCGCCGAGGCCGACAGCCTGAACCTTTTCGCCACCAACCTGCTCGACGGCACCTTCTCCGTTGCGCAGACCTATGCCACCGGCACCGAGCCGCTCGACATGGTCTCCGGATTCTTCGATGCGGATGCAAATCTCGATCTCGCCGTGGCCAACTATGCATCCGACTCCGTTTCCGTCTTCCTCGGCAACGGCGACGCCTCCTTCGCCACCGCCACCACCCTCGCCGTCGGCGACGGCCCGCACGCCATCCTGTCCGCCGATCTGGATGCGGACGGTAATCCCGATCTCGTCGTGGGCAATCAGCTGGCCGACACCGTTTCCGTCCTGCTGGGCGACGGTTCCGGAAACTTCTCCAATTCCGCCTCCTTCTACTGCGGCAACGGGGCGACCCACCTGGCGCTCGGCGACCTCGACGGCGACGGCTTCACCAACGATCTCGTGGTGGCCAACCACGATGGCGACACCGTGGGCGTCATGCTCGACAACGGCGACGGCACCTTCGGCGCCGTAACGACAACCTATGCCGGAAACCAAGTCTATGGAGTGGCCATTGCCGACTTGAACCAGGACGGCACCAACGATGTTGCCGCGGCGATCCGCTACACCGATGTGGTTGCGATCCTTTGGGGCCAGGGCGGGGGAGTCCTGGGGGCAATCACCAACCTTCCCGCAGGCGACGAGCCGCGCCGGGTGCTGGCCGAGGATTTCAACCTCGACGGCAAGATCGATCTGGCGGTCGGCAACTGGAATGCCGACACCGTCAGCGTGCTGATGGGGGCAGGCGGCGGGGTGTTCGAACCTGCGCAAAACAGCTGGGTGGGCGATGCCCCGTGGCTCAGCGGCCAGGATGTCGATGGCGACACCGTGCTCGACCTGCTGGTGGCCTACGAAAACTCCGACTCGGTCGGCATCCTCTTCGGCGACGGCTTCGGCGGATTCGCCGCCCCGCAGGTCTCGGCCTGCGGCGACCGCCCCGTCAAGGTGCTCGCCGGGCAGTTCGATTCGCAACCCGGCCTCGAGCTGGCGGTCATCAACTATGATGGCGACTCGCTGCAGATCCTTTCGCCGGACTTCACCGATCGGCTGGCCGCCGACACGCCCGACGGTGCCGTACGCACCCAGCGCGCGCGCGGCAACATGCACGATTCTTCCGACTACGACTACTGGACGTTCGAGGGAGAGGCCGGCCACCAGTTGTGCATTGCAACCGACATTCCTCCGTACGGGAGCTACCAGCGCCTGCGCTGGCGCGTGTATCGTCCGGACAACGAAGAGCTGCTGTCCTATGTCTCCCCGCACTATGGCCGCGGCCAGACCGCGCCGGTTACGCTGCCGATGGGCGGGCGCTACCTGGTGCGTGTCGAAACCTACGACAACTTTTACGGCGAATACCGTTTCCGCATCACCACCGTGGCACCGCCGCGCCTGCTTGAATCGGAAAGCAACAACAACACCGGCGAAGCCGACGCGCCCAGCTATGTGCTCCAGCTGGGCAGCCGCTCCGCGCATATGGCCGGCTTCGTCCACGCCGACGACACTTCCGGCGACTACTTCCAGCTCGGCAACCTCGGCGTTGGCACCACCATCAACCTGGGGCTGGATTGGCCCGTGAGCAGCACGCTTTCGGCTTCGCTCGAAATTTACGGGCCGCAAGGGCTTGTGGCGCAGCTTTCGCCCGCCACCAACCTGGTGCATGCAACGACGACCAACGGCAACTTCTACGCCCGCGTCTCCGATGCCGCCTCCACGCGTGGCCTCGATGCGCAATACCTGCTCGACCTCACGCTGTCGGATGCCACCCCGCCGGAAATCACCAGCGTTTCGCTGCCGGACGATGGCTCGGAAACCACCGAGATCATCTCGTCGTTCACCATCGGATTCTCCGAGGCGATGGATGTTTTCTCGGTAACCAACCCGGCTCACTACGAGCTGCGCGGTGCGGGTACCGACGGTGTGCTTGGCAACGGCGACGATGAATTCTACACGCTTGTGCCCGGTTCCTATTCCGGCGGCTCAAGCATTGCCATGGGCATCTCCGGCGCGCCGCTGCAACCCGGCGACATCCGGCTCACGATCAGCACCGCGCTTTCGGACATCCTGGCCAACAATCTTGCGGCCGCGCATGTGCGCTCCTTCACTGTCGAGCCCGTCGATGGCTATGGCCTGGAAGACCGCGACAACGGAACCACCGCAACGGCGACGCCCATCGCGATGACGAACGAGCTTGTCAACCTGCGCGGGGGCGGCGCACGGGGTGCCCTGCAGAGTTCCTCCGATGTAGATCTCTTTGGGTTCTTTGCATCTTCCAACGATACCGTCGTCGTCGGAGCCGACCTGATGCTCGGCGGCACCTATACCCGCCTGCGCTTCCGTTTGGTTGACACCAACAACACGGTGCTGGCCGAATTCATCAGCCCGCACTACGACAACCGCGGCCAGACCGCGCCGTATACCATTCCGGCGGACGGCACCTACTATGTGCGCGTCAGCACATACGACAACTATTACGGCGAATACCGCATCCATGTGCTGGCCGCCCGCGACCCGCTGCTGCTCGAAACCGAGAACAACGGAACGGTCGGAACGGCGAATGCGATACCGTTGGACACCAGTCCGAGCAACACCGTTGGCAGCATCGGCGGCTATGTCAGCAACGTGGCCGACAACGACTACTTCGGCATCGGCACCGTTACCAACGACCAGACCATCCTCGTTGGCGTCCGCGTCCCGAACGATTCGGGGCTCGTACCGGTCGTCAGCGTCTACAATTCGGCTGGTGCCTACCAGGCCGAGGAAGGCGCAACCGGCGACGGCTCGGCCGAAGTACGCGTGACGGCGAACGATACCTACTTCGTGGTGGTGCGCTCCGGCGAAAACACCGGCGGCCTGGGCAAGGACTACATCCTGGATGTCGAAGTCCTGCCAACGGCATCCGTGGTGATCCCCAATCTCAGCATCACGGCTGTCAGCCCGCCTTCCGGCAGCATCGAGAGCGGCGACTCCGTCCTGATCGGCTACAGCGTCGAGAACATCGGTTCCGCATCGACCGTGGAAGGCAACTGGTTCGACCGCGTCGTGCTCTCCGGCAACAAGGTGATGGGCGACTCCGACGACTATCCGCTCGGCACCTTCGGCCATATCGGTAACCTGGACGTGGGCGAGGCCTACACCAACCAGCAGATGGTCGCGCTGCCCGACGGCATCAGCGGCAACTTCTACATTGTGGTCTACACCGACTTCGGCGACTTGGTCGACGAACGCCTGTTCGAGGGCGACAACATCGTGGCCTCGGATTCCACCTTCCCGGTGGCCTTGGCCGACTATCCCGACCTGACGGTCGAAGGGCTCTCCGTGAGCGGCAGCAACGAAGTGGGGCAGGTACTGACCATTGAATGGAACACCGCCAACCGCGGCTCCATCGCGGTGCCCGGTTCCGTCTCCGAACGCCTGCGCATCCTGCGGGCGGACAACAGCGCCGAACTTTACAGCCAGACCTACATGGTTTCCGGGCCGCTGGCCATCGATGCCGTCGTGCCGCATTCGGTCATGTACACCACATCGGTTGCGGTCGCCCACAACGTGGTGGTTGAAACCGACCATGGCGACGTCTACTACGAGTTCGATGCCACCAGCCACGCCTCGGCCGAACAAAACAGCGAATCGGTTCTCGCGCCGGTCTACAACTACTACGACGTTTCCGTGGCGGCCAGTCCGGTGGCGGGCGGTTCGGCTTCCGGTGCCGGCCATTTCCGCTCCGGCACCATTGTCACCGTCACCGCCGCCGTCAACACCAACGTGCTGCCATACGCCTTCTTCAACTGGACGGAATACGGCGCGTTCCGTAGCGTTTCAACGAACTATTCGTTCCTGCTCTCGCGCAACTTCAACCTCGTGGCCAACTTCGGCTTGCCGCAGTTTACCATCACTGCGCTGCGCATACCCCAGGCCGGGGGGGCGGTCACGGGCGCGGGTTCGTATGATTATGCCACCACCAACATCCTGCGGGCCTACCCGAATCCGGGCTATGGGTTCGACCACTGGCAGGAGGGGGCGGTGCACCGCGGCACGTCGCTCACCGTCACCAACGTGCTCTACGGCGACCGCGAAATGAGTGCCTACTTCTACGAACTGAATCCGTACCACACGGTCACCACCGCCTCCGATCCTGCCGGCGTGGCTTCCGTCTCCGGCGCGGGCTTCTACACCAACGGCACCACCGCCACCTTCGCCGCACCGCAGATGACGACCAACGGGCCGAACCGCTACATCTTCCAGCGATTCGAACTCAACGGTTCGTTCCTCGCGTGGACGAACGAATACGAAAACACCTTCAGCACCTTGCAGCATTCGAACATGCACGTGGTGGCCGAATATACCGGCCAGCCGCTGGATCCGCAGGTGAAGTCGGTCAGCCGCAGCAAGGCCGATCCGGTTCCGGCCACCACCAACTTCCTGGTAGACGTCGTGTTCGACCGCTCGATGGAACCCGGTGTTGATCCGCTGGTGGTCTTCACCAACGAAGCCGCGCCCGGCCTAACCTTCATCGCTTCGAGCAATGGCGTATGGCAAACCACCTACACCGAAAACGATACCTTCAGCCTGGAGCCGATCTCGTTCAGTGCCGGCGACGACGGCGACTATGGCGTGCTGGTCTCGCTGGCGACCGACCTCTACGGCGCGGTGATTGTTGAAACCAATGCCGCGATGGTCGAGGTCAATGCCACGCCGCCGGATAACCCGGACTTCATCGTAGCATCTTCCAATGCCACCTCCTTTACCCTTTCGTGGGCTGGCTACGCACCGCCATCCGATTTGGCTGGCTTCCGCCTCTACCGCTCGACGAGCACCTTCAATAGTGTGGTCGGCCTACCGCCGGTCAACTATGTCGGCGCCGGCGCCAGCAGCGGCCTCATCGGCGGCATCCAGCTCGACACCGACTACTACCTCGGCGTTGCGGCGGTTGATGTGGCAGGTAACCGCGACCCGGCGGTGACCGGCCTCTATGCACGGGTGGACAGCGTGCTGCCGCCGCCGGTGGCGGTCGTGGCCACACCGGTGGGTGCGGACAGTGTTGACCTTTCATGGACGGGCTACGACACCACCGGCCTGTTCGGCCTCGAAGGCTACGATGTCTTCTGGCAGCAGACCGACTTCTCCGACGTTTCGGCGCTGATGGCCCACACCTCGCTGGGGCCCGACCAAAAGTCGATCCGCATCGAAGGTCTCGATCGCAGTGTCGACCACTATTTCGCGGTCGTCGGCTATAACCGTTTGGGCCAATACAATCCCGCCGTCTCGACCGTGCTCTGGAAAGACCCGTTCGGCGGCTTTATTGCGGCGCCGCTCGTAATCGGCACCGGCGGGGCACAGGCCGCCGCCTACGATATCTATCGCGACATGGTCGTGGTCAGCAACGCCACGCTCACCATCGAGCCCGGCGTAACGCTGCGCTTCCAGGCCGGCACCGGCCTGCGGGTGGAAGAGGGGACGTTGAGCGCCCTTGGCACCGTCTTCGATCCGATAGTCCTGACTTCCGCGGAAGCATCGCCGGCTCCGGGCGACTGGTCGGGCCTCTACCTGGGCCCGGATGCGGGCGCTTCCGAACTGACGCATGTCTGGACGATGTATGGCGAAGGATTGCAGATCGATGGCTGCGAGCCGGCGGCCGACGCCCTCTCCGTGCTGTTCAATGCACCCACCGGTTTGTCGCTCGATGGCGCTGCGCTTCTGGCCACCTCGAACCTGTTGGCGCAGTTCAATGCGGTTGGTCTGCAAATGTCCGGCAACAGCGAATTGGCGCTCGGCAACTCCATCGTGGTCAACAACGACACCAACGCATTTGCCAACGGCGTGAACACCATGTCCGCACCCGGCATCTGGTGGGGCTCCACCAACAATGCCGAAGTGCTTGCCGGGATTGCCGGCAGTGTGGACTATGCCCCGTTCCTGACCACCGAGCCGCTGCTGACACCCGCCGCCGATACCTACGACGGTAATCCCGATGTCGGCTCGCGCGAGGTGTCGATGAAATATGCCTGCCGCGTTGCCGAGTCGATGCGCGTCAGCGAGGATTCCACCTTCAGTGGCGTCTTCTTCGAGGACTTTGTTTCGAGCAACACCGTGATGCTCTCCGAAGGCGGCGGCAGCAAGACGCTTTATGTCCAATACCGCAACGTCAACGGCGAAACCAATGCGCCGATCGTACTACCGCTTACCTATGTGACCGATGGCCCGTCGATCGCGCAGTTCAACCTCGCCGAAGGCCAGGTGGTCGGGCGCCCGATGATCGTCCATTGCGCGGCCAGCTCGGCGCTGGGCGTTGCATCGGTCGAGTTCTATGTCGACGGTATCCTCGTGGCCTCCAGCAACGCGGCCGCGATGAACGTGCTGTGGGATATCCGCGAAGACGCGGTCGGCATCCATCGCGTCAAGTTCCTGGCGCGCGACACACACGGCGCGTTCACCGTGAGCGAAGCCAATGTGACGATCGCGCACGAACCGCCGCCGGTTCCTTCGCTCACCTCGCCCGCACCGGGCTTCGTGACGGCTGACCCGACCGTGGCGGTCAGCGGCACGGCCGAGCCCTTCATCGGCGTCCGCCTCATGCGCAACGCCGCGTTTGCCGGCGAAACGACCGCCGACATCAACGGCGACTTTGCGCTGACTGTCGATCTGCTCGAGGGCAACAACAACCTGGTTGCCGATGCATTCGATGCCCTGGGTTCTGCGATTTCGGCAGCGCGTCGGGTGGTGCGCGATACCGGCTCGCCGGCAACACTCGAAATGCAGCCGGCCTCCTTTAGCGTGACCGATGGCATTAGCCTGGAGTGGAACTATCCAGCAACGGGCGAAAAGGCCACGAGCTTCCAGGTGTTCTGGCACGACGCGCCGTTCGCAAGTGTTGCGGAGGCCTCGGCCACCGGTACGGTCGTCTATGGCATGAACTATCCGGTGGATGGCCTGGCGGATGGCACCTACTATTTCGGCGTCGTTGGCTACGACGGAGCGGGCAATGCCGGCGATCTCTCCAACGTGGTTTCGGTCGAGTACGATACGACGCCCCCGTCGTTCACCATTGGCTACGACCAGTCGTCGCCGGTCGGCCCTGGCGCGTTGGGCATCGTGCTCTCGTCCGACGAGCCGCTCTCGGGCGCGCCCGACCTGCTGATCCTTCCCTACGGTGCCAGCGGCCCGACGATGCTGGTGGTCTCGAACACCGCAGCGAACACGTTCGAGGGCGACTTCAACATAACCGCGCTGACGCCCTCCGGCCTGGCGCAGGTGCGCGTTTCGGCCTCCGATATCCATGGCAACGAATTCAGCGCGGCTCCCATCGGCGTAGATCTGGTGATCGACACCACCCCGCCCTCGGGTTCCATCGAAACGCTACCGGTTGCGCCGGTGCAGCTGCTAAGCAACACCACTGTGGTGGTGAACCTGGAACTCTCCGAACCGCCGAAACCCGGTACGGTTCCGCAGGTCGAGCTTGATCCGCCCGCCGGGGCAACCATTAACGTGGCCATGACCGGGAGCGGAACCAACTGGAGCGGTATTGCAACGCTCTCGCCTGGGAATGTGAGCGGGACGGTCTTCTGCGACTTCAATCTCCTCGTTTCCGACGCGCTCGACAATGTCGGCATGGCGATCACCTCCGGCGAAAAACTGGAAATCTACGACACGGCATACCCGACCCCGCCGGCCGCGCCGAACCTGCTCAACCCGGTTCCGGTGAAGGGTGGCTATGTGAACCTGGTTTGGTATCCGGTCTCCAACGCCGAAACCTACAGCCTCTACCGCATTCCGGGCGACACCGGTGTTCCGACGGTCGAGGTGGCCTCCGGCATCGTCAGCAACGGCATTGCGGATCTTCCGCCGGCCGACGGGCAGTACCGCTATGCGGTCACGGCCAGCCGCCGCGGCGCGGAAAGCTCCTTTAGCCAGGTCTACACGGAAGTTTCCGACCGCACCCCGCCGAACGCGCCGAGCAACACCGTGGTGCAATTGCAGGCCTCGGGCGTGCAGCTGACCTGGGATGCCCCGGCCGAGGGCGAGTCGCCGGTGCGCTACAACGCCTACCGCAACGGCACGCTCATCGGAAGCCCCTACGTGCCGACACCGATCAACGACTATCCGCCGCGCGGCACCTCCGACTATGTTGTGGCCTCGGCCGACTGGCTCGGCAATGAAGCTTTCGGCGATAGCCATGAGTTCGTGATGCTCGTGCCCGCGGTAGCCAGCTTCGAAGTGCTGATGTACGAAGACCAGCCGCCGGCGCTCGGCTGGACGACCGGCGATGCCTCCATCGTGGGCGTCAACCTCTACCGCAACGGCGTGAAGCTCAACACCAATGTCCTGGCGGCAACGAGCTATGTGGACAGTAGCTATTCGGGCAGTTCGCTGGTGAGCTACGAAGTCCGTAGCGTCGATAGCGTCGGGCAGGAGGGGCCGGGCCGCTTGGCGGATGTCTACCGCCTTGATATGGACTTGGCCGTGAACGAGGCCGGCGCCGACCTTCCGCTGCTGCACTATTTCGATGCCTACGAAGTGTCGGTGGACAACCAAACGCTGGCCGAGGCCTTCCCGCTCGAAACCGTCGAGCTGCGCCGCACCTATGGCGCCGCGCCGGCCACGACGATTTCCGCCACCGTAACCAGCTCCGTGCCGGCGGGCAGCTCGCTGGCGGCACAGGTTACAATGGCCGCGATGGACGACGCGGCGGCGCAGAGCGTCCGCGTGCGCCTGGTGCAGACGCCGGATGCTTCCGGTGCGGAAGTGCTTTATCAGCGGCTGTTCTCCTTCGACGATGCGTTGGCCGATGGCCCCGAAGTCAGCGTCACGGTCACCAACACGCCGATTGCCGGCGCGCTTCAAAACTTCAAGGTCCGCATATTCAACCTCGGCTTCGCCGACATGGATGTGGTGCTGATGAAGGCCAACGGCGCTCAGCCGGGCGATGTGTATATCTCGCTCCAGAACGATCTGGGCGTGGAGGTTTCGCGCGGCGAATACCGCGGTTCGGCCCCGGGCATGGTGCTGGCCCCCGACGGGCGCGGCTATGTGACCGTTGCCCCGGGTGCGCATGTGGATGCCTGGATCGAGGACGTGCTGGTTCCGGTCGGGCTTGCGGATGGCGGCACGCTGACGGTCGAGGGCGGCGTGGAGACCATCTTCCACCGGATTGCGACGGCGGACGAGCAAACCTCCGGGCCGATCAGCGGCACGGATACGTTTAGCCTAACCCTTTCCGAATACTACGGCACGTCGATGACCGACAAGGCCAACTATGCCAACGACGACCAGATCTTCATCACCGGCCAGGCGCTGCGCCGTTCCGACGACGCGCCGCTGCCGGACACCGACCTGCACCTTGGCTTCGCGATCGGCGACTACCGTTGGTTCGAGGATGTGACGACCGACGGGGCGGGGGACTATGGTTTCACATACGACGTGCCCGATGGCATTAGCGGCGAGCTGGCCATTTGGGCGGCCCACCCGGACGTGGTCGACCGCCTCGACCAGACCACCATCGGAATCTTCCGCATGTATGTGCTGCCGCGCTACGGCGATATCCGCATGTCGAAGAACGATACCTACCAGTTCAGCCTGACCCTGCTCAATCCGGGCGCGGTGCCGCTCGAAGGCATGGACGCGACGGTGGACGCCTACCGCATGGACGGCACCAACCAGATTCCGATCGCCACCGTGACGGCCACGCCGAACATGACTAAAACAACGGTTGACGCCAATTCGCGCCTGGTGGTGCCGGTCGAACTGCAGACGGCCCTCGATGCACCGGACGAAGCCGTGGTGGAAATCCGCTTCGCCTCGGCGGTGCAGGGCGCGGCGGACACCTTTACGGGTTATCTGACGTTGCTCGAAGCCGTGCCGATCGTGGATGTGGTTGAACCGGCATCCGGCTATGTGGATGTGACCGTCGACCGCAACAACCTGGTTACGCGTACCGTGACGCTGGTCAACCGCGGCGTGCGCGACTACACCGGCGTGAAGATGGCGCCGCCCGCAACGATTGATTGGATGTATCCCTCGCTGGTGCTCGATGACGACGGCACATACCATCTGCCGGATATGCCGGTGGGTGCCTCGAATACGTTCGATGTGGTCTTTGCGCCGCCGGAAGGCATCGTCATGCAGCGCTACAGCGACGTGATGGTGGTGAGCGGAACCAACCACACTGCCGAGTTCAACGTACCGTTGTATGCGACGGTCAGCTCGGCCGACAAGGGCGACGTGCAGATGTTCGTGCAGAACACGCTGAGCATTCCGGTGCCGGGCGCCACGATGCGCCTGCGCAATAGCCTGCTCGGCACGGAGCTGGATCCGGTGAAGACCGGCACCAACGGCATCGTGATCGTGGAGGATCTGCAGGAGGGCCTGTGGTTCTGGCAGGTTTCCGCACCCGGGCACACCACGCAGGCCGGTTCCGTCGAGGTGGTTCCCGACCAGACGGTGGAGGCTTCGACCCGCCTCACGAAGAATGTCGTGACGGTCAACTTCTCGGTGGTTCCGGTACCGTTCACCGATCGCTACGAGATTGTGATCGAACAGACGTTCGAGACCCACGTGCCGCAGCCGGTGCTGATTTTGACGCCGTCGCTCATGCGGTTCAAGGATGTCGAGCCGGGCTTCACCGCGCGCTATACGATGACGGCCAAGAACCATGGCCTGATCCAGTTGAACGATGTTGAAATTACAGGGCAGTCGTTCGACTGGGGCGCGGTTACGCCGCTGATCGAATACCTGCCGCGGCTCACCCCGTTCCAGGAAGTGCAGATTCCGGTTGTGGTCAACTACTATGGCGACGGTACCGACGGGCCGGTGCAGCAGAACGCCTATTGGGATTGTGTCGGATTCATGTTCGGTGCGATCGATAACTTTGGCCAGAACCTGATGAATCTGATCAACCGGCTGAATGGCGACTCCATCTGCCCTAACTCGCTGTCGCCCTTGATCTCCAGGGCCAACAACATGAACTCGCTCGAGCGGGAGATCGCTGAAAGGATCTGGGACGAGATCTCCGAACACATGACGCCGACCTGGGTCATGAAGGCGGCCGCGCTGATTGGCTGCGCCTTTGCTGGAGGCGATAGCGGCCCTGGTGGCGGCAGTCTCCCCGGCGGAAACAGCGGTGGTACGGCCTTCAGCGGCGGCGGCCCGCCGTGTCTTGCCCCGGATGCTGCGGTGCTGCTGGCGAACGGCGAGACAATCGCCGCAGCGAAACTCGCCGAGGGCGACCGCGTGAAGAGCGGCGTGGCCGAAGAAGCCGTCGCCGAGGTGGCCGAAGTCCTGCGCGGCGTTGCCCACAACTGGGTCGTCCTGAGCTTTGCCGATGATCCGGAGCAGACCTTGAGTGTTACCGACGAGCACCTCGTTTGGGTGGACGCCGCGACCAAGGGCTGGACGGCGGCGCGCAACGTGGTTCCGGGCGACTGGGTCTCCACCTCCGCCGGAACGCGGGTCGAGGTGGTTGGCGTTGAACGGATCGCCGAAGAGCGGCCGTTTGTCTCCGTGCGGTTGCGCGGCGATGTGGCGATGTATGCCGAGGGAATTATGGTGCACGACCAGTGCGGGTGGTGGACGCCGCCAAAAGACGAGGCCCAGGGTAAGGAGGTGGCGCCATGAAAAGGTATTCAACAGTCAAGAGGATGGCCGGTTCAATGAGGTCATATGCAACCAGGAGTCTGGTCGTGCTCGGTGTTCTTGCCTTGTTGAACACGGCGCTGGCGCAACAGCAGTTCCAGGGCGTGTGCTCGCGGGTGAAGATCGAGATTCTCCAGGAGCTTTCGTTGGAGCGCATCGGCTTTTTGGCCACGCTCGAGGTGACGAACAACGACGGCGTTGATTCGATCACCGATTTTTCGGCGCAGCTCACCTTCACCGATCCGTCCGATCCGGACGGGGATGTGGAAAACAACGCCTCGGACTGGTTCTTCGTGCGCGCCCCGGAGATGGAAAACATCAACAACATCACGGGGCAGGGCATCATTGCCCCGACGCAGAAGGCGGTGGTGCGCTGGTTCATCGTTCCGAAGCCCGGCGCGGGCGGCGAGGATCCGGCGGGCAAGCGCTACCGCGTGGGTTGCTCGCTCTCGGCCAAGTTCCAGGGGGAATATTTCCCGGACGACGTGCTCTTCGCCGTGCCGGACATGATTACGGTGCAGCCGCAACCGCTGCTGGACATCGCCTATTTCCAGCCGCGCGACGTGCAGGGCGACGATCCCTTCACCGAAACCGTCGAGGCGCCCATTCCGTTCATCCTTGGCGTACTGGTGCGCAACGTCGGCTACGGCCAGGCGAAAAACGTGATGATCCGTTCGGAGCAGCCGCGGATCGTGGAAAACGAGCAGAGCCTGCTGCTGGTGCCGCGCCTGCTGGGGGTGCGCGTGATGGACTCGCCGCTCGACCGCACGAGCCTGACGGTGAACATTGGCAACCTCGCGCCGGGCACCGCGCGCAAGGCGGCGTGGGATATGATTACGACGCTCTCCGGCGAGTTTGTCGAGTTCAAGGCCACCTACACGCACGCGCCGGAGTTCGGTGGCGAGGAGACCTCGCTGATCACCAACCTGGTGGCGCACTTTATTGCCAAGGAGGTGCTCAACGATGCCGCCGGTCGCGACGACGTGCTCGACTTCCTGGCCGACACCGACCGCGACGACAATATGATTCCCGACGCGCTCTATGAGAGCGAGGGGCAGATCCTGCCGGTCAACCACATTGTCAACGCGGCGCTCGGCTCCCCCCCGGGGCCGGGGCAGGCCTTGGTGGAGGTCGATTCCGACCGCACCGACTGGTGCTACATGCGCCTCGACGATCCGCGGCAGGCCAAGCTGCCGATCGACTCGGTGGTGCGCGGCGACGGCAAGGTGGTCAACACAAACAACTATTGGACGAACGTGCGCTACCGCAAGACCGACAACGCGCGGCTGGCCTACCTCAATATTTTCGACCTGTGCAACTTGGGGTCGAACACCTATACCGTGACCTATGGCGCGGTTCCGGCCGACACCAACCCGCCGGTCACGACCATCGAGTTTGCCGGCGAAATGGTCAACTCGGGGACGAACTACTACATTACCGACGAAACCCAGATGTTCTTCCTTTCGACGGACGACAGTCCGGTGAGCATTGAATACTCCATCACCAACGCGCCGTTCCAACCGGCCTATCCGTTCTGGATCCGCGAGGCGGGCGAATACAACGTGCGCTTCTTCGCGACCGATTCGGCCAACAATGTGGAGGATACCAACGAAGTGCGCCTGATCGTGAACGGCGCCCCGGCCGACGTGCAGCAGTTCGACAAGGATGAGGAGAGCGTGCTGCTCACCGGCGATGCGCTTTCGATCCGCCCGGGCTCCACCCGCATCTCCTTCGCAGCCTCCGACAGCCCACTCGTAACCGATGCCCAGGTCGATGTTTTCCGCGGCATCATCGCCTGGACCACGGTCAGCAATGTGCCGTGTTCGCCCAATGCGCTGGATTCGGCCACGCTTTACGTGGGCGGCGAATATGTCGATTACTACAAGTATCGGCTCGATGGCGGTGGCTGGTCTTCGCAGCGAATGGTTGCGGAACCGATTAGTCTGTCCGGGCTGGGCGATGGCGTTCATACGGTCGATGTGCTTGGCCGACCAAGATACGGAAGCTATCCTCCGGAATCCGAGGCCGTCGGTGTGTCGTGGGAGGTGGACTCCTCGGCCAATCCGGTGCAGGTGTTCGGTGCGCCGGCCACCCCGACGCGGCTCGACCATGCAACCCTGATGGCCGGAGGCACCGGCGTGACCGACTATCGCTGGCGCATCGACGAGGACTATTTCCATGCCATCGAGCCGGTCGCCACTCCGTTCTCGGTGGAAAAACTGGTGCCCGGGTTGCATGCCGTGGATGTGCGCGGCCAGATTGGCGGCGTGCTGGAGGAGACCAATGTGTTCCATTCGGTAAGCTGGCTGGTCGATCCGTTGCTGGGCCATGGCTACGATGCCGCCGACCTGGTGCGGTCGGTTACCTTCAGCAATGTGGGGTCGAGCGTCACGGATTGGATCTGGGACGGCAAGAACGGAAGCGGTTCGGACGTGCTGCCGGGCTGGTACACGGTTCGGTTGACGCTGGTGAACGAACTCTCGCAGACCAATTTTGCCACCATGCTGGTTCAGGTGGAAGACCTCTATGCCGAGGGCGAGGTGCTCGCCGCCGCCGACCGCGGGCCGGCCACGCCCTATGCCCGCGGACGCTGGATGGTCTGGCAGGATCAGAGCGATGGCTCGCCGGAAATCTTTGCGCGCGACCTGCTGGCCACCAACGGCGTTCCGCGCCAGCTGACGGTCGGCGACTTCACGCAGAAGAACCCGAAGACGGATGGCCACTACGCCGTCTGGCAGGGCCGCCGCAGCGACAGCAGCTGGGATCTCTACATGGCCGACCTCGATAACACCGGCGCGGTGGTGCAGGTGACCTCCTCGCTCGGAAGGGATGAAATCAATCCCGACATCGAATGGCCGTGGATCGTCTTCCAATCGAAATCGACCAGCAGTCCGGACGATCCCTGGCAACTGCATGCGATCAACCTGGCCGAGGGCGGAACGAATGTGGTGTTGCTGCCGGGCATCGAAGACCAGCTCTATCCGGACATCGACGACGGGCGCGTGGTCTGGGCCGACTGGCGCGACTCCGGGCCGGGCGAGATCTATTACATGGATCTGGAGCGGGGCGACTGGTTCCGCGTGACCGACAACATCTATGGCCAATACAATCCCGTGCTGATGAACCAGTGGATCGTCTGGCAGGACAACCGCCACTCGCAGGTTGAACTCTATGGCTACGACCTGTTGCGGCAGGCCGAGATCCGCCTTACCGACACGGCGGAAAACGAAGCCTTCCCGTTCCTTGACGGCGGGTGGGTTTGCTGCCAGGAGGATTCGCTCGGGGTGGGGCAAGTCAACCTCCGCCTGATCCACCTTTCGAATCTGGCGGCGATTCCGCTGACGCGTTCGGAAGGGGCGAAGCGTTTCCACTCGGTCAACGGACGCAAGTTGACGTGGTTGGAGGGCGGCGCGGTGCAGAGCGCGGAACTCCCGGCCATCCAGGCGGTCTTCCGCAACATGAACGCCGTGCCGGTCACGCAGTCGGTCGCCGATCAGGCCGCCGATGCGTACACCTTGCTTGAACGGTGGAACAGCGCGGTCGGCGTAACGGAAATCAGTCGCTTCACCTCGATCGTGCCGACCCTGGTGCAGGAAACGGCAATGTGGAGCAGCGGTGCCACCGGCGACAACTTTGCTTTGGTGGAAGGCGATTTCCTCTGGATCCGGTTCGGCGATGCCTACGTGGCGGACATGGGCGCGGCGACGCAGGCATCCGTTGATCTTCAGGTGGGTGTGAACGTGGTTAGCTTAACCGATTTCCCGCAACCCTGCACGGCGCACCGGTTGATGCGCGGGCTGGGGCTCGGCAACGTGCGGGCACTGCGCATGCTCGATCCCGCATCCGGCCGCTGGTTTGCCGCGGAGGTGCGGCAGGGCAAGCTGCTGGGTTATGATTTTGCAATTCCCGCTTCGGCCGTATTGCTGGTGGATATGCAGCAGGCCGTCAATGATTGGAGGCCGGAATGAAACCGAAAATGAAAATGGTTCGATGGTTGGGATTGGCCGGTCTGTTGGCCCTGGGCGCCGAAGCCGTGAGTCCGGCGGAGCTTGATGCGTTGCTGCAAAGCAGCACGAAGGTGACGCTGATCGATGTGCGCGACGAGTCGATGTTTCGGCATGGGCATATTCCGAACGCCATCAATGTTCCCGAGCGGGTGCTGGCACTCAAGAAGCTACCGCCGCTGGGCTTTGTTGTGGTCTACGGGCAGGGGTTTGGAGAAGACCTTTCCGGGGCGGTGGACATTCTGAACGAAAAGCCGGGCATCAAGGCCGAGGCGCTCGATGGAGGCTATGCGGCCTGGCAGACGCGCAAGGGCAGAACGACGCAGGCCACGGGGTTTCAGAAGGAAGCGCTGAACGTCATTACCTACCAAAACCTGCAGGATCTCGATACGACCGACGAAGTGGTGTTGGTGGATCTGCGGAAAGAGCCGGAGCCGGAAGCGACCTCGGGGATCCAGGCCCGGCAAGCCGATGCGCTTCCTGCGCCGACCTTAACCCCGCTTGCGGAAAAGTTTCCGGGAAAGACGGTGGTGAAGTCCCCGTTCGAGGTGGCCGGCGTTGCCGGTTCCGGTCACCAGGGCCGCCAAGCGGATGCCGTGGGGAGGGAAGCCCCCTTGATGGTGCTGATCGACAATGGCGATGGCGAGGCGCAGAAAATGGCGCGCATCCTGAAAGCCAACGGTGTCCACCGGGTTGTGATCCTGGCCGGTGGTGAAAAAATCCTTGAGCGGGATGGCGCAGCCGGCCTGCAACGGTTGGGCATGGGTTCGCAAGAGCTGGAGATGAACAATGAATAGGATGCTAAAGCGGCTTCGCCGCATTGAATTAAGAATGAAGAATTCAGAATTCAGAATGATGGGTCTGCGGCAGCTTTTTCTAGGGAAAGGCCAACGCCGCCTGAGTTCCTCCATTCTACATTCCGAAATCTTAATTCTTCATTTTGTGGTGTTGCTGCTCGTTGCCAACGCATTTGCCGCGCCGGAGATCGACCGGTGCACGGCGGTGAACGTTACACCTTCGCAGTTCGACCTGTTTGTGCGGACAACGGAACCGGCGGGCAGTTGGGTGGAGGTGTTCTCCGATGCCGGCGGAACCATGGATCTGGCCGGTGTGGTTGGCTCCGAGGAGTCGCCGGTGTTCACGGGTGATCCGGCGCAGTCCACGAACTATTACCGCCGCGCGGACATGCGCGCCATTCAGGGCGGAGCCGCGGACAAGGGGTTGGCGTTGCACCGCATCTCCGGTTGCGATCCGACGACCACCTACTATTGCCGCGTGCACGCGACCAACGAAAACGGATCTGCGGTGTGGCCAACCAACGGTATGCTGGCGGTGACCACGGAGCTGGAAAACGGTTTTGTGCTGGAGTCGCGTCAGTTGCTGCTGCAGCTCGATTCCACGGTGTTTGCACCGACGGCCGACGGGGCGGTGGGCGTGCTGACGGCCACGGGGGCCAGCGCGCCGATTGCTTCGTTCGTGGGCGACGGCGCGTCGGGCAACGAGATCTATTTTGACCTGAGCAGCCTGTTTGCCTCGAACACGCATGTGAACATGGAGCAGAGCGGAATCACGGGCTTTGATGTCACCCTCTACGGCCCGGCAGACCAGGCGGAGTTGATGGCTTCGTTCAACATATCCTTTTCCAACATGACCGAGGTGGCGATGGCCAATACGGGCTTTCTGGGTAGCCTGATCATCCTGGACATCCGTTCGATTGCCGGGCAGTCGGTTCCTCCTCCGGGACTCTACACCAATGCCTTCGGAACGGTGGTCAGCTGTTCGGTCACCAACGGCTTCCATACCGAGGGCGGATCGCAATGGACGTTGGCCGGTTGGTCGTTGGCCGGGCTTGAATCTTCGACCGGAGCAACGCCGATGGTTGAGGTTGAGCTGACCAACAGCATGGTGCTGACCTGGGAGTGGAACACGAAGTATTGGCTGGAGGTCGGTGCGGGCGACTATGGCCAGGTAGCCGAGCCCGACCAGTGGGTGGATGCCGGAACCGTCATCACGCTCACGGCGTTGCCGGATTTGTTCTACCACATCGACGCGTGGACGGGCGATGTGGGGGGCACCACGGCGACCGATGACGAACTCGAAGTTCCGATGACCCAACCCCGTTCGATCTTTGCGCTGTTCGCCGAGAACACGACGGGCAACGGTGTGCCGCAGCGCTGGCTCTACGACCATGGTTTCACCAATGCATGGGAGACCGCCGGGCTGCTCGATCACGACGGCGACGGCATGCTGACGTGGGAGGAGTGGGTGGCCGGAACATCACCGACCAACCTTGCCGATGTACTGACCGTGGATTTCGAAACCGACATTGGCACCTCGACCACCCTGGTGTGGCCGAGTGTCTCGAACCGGACGTACAAGGTGTGGCGTTCGGTCAACCTGCAGGAAGGGTTCTGGCAGGTTTCCGGCAGCATACCGGCAACACCGCCGGCCAATACCTATCGGGAACGTACCGCACCGGTGGGACTGCCCACCTTCTATAGGATATCCGTGGAACGATAATGAGACGATGGATCTACAGTGGTGTGTTTGCACTGGTTGGCCTGTTGGCATGGGCCGATGCCGGGGCATTGCATCTCTCCGATCTCGGTCGCTCCGACCTGGCCGATCTTGGTGTGGGCTTGCCGGAGCTTCGCCGCGCGAAACGCATGAACGTCCGTTCGCTGGACGGCCCAAGCCGCACGGGCGAGGTGCTGGTGAAATTCCATGGGCGGGAGCAGGTGCTGGCCTTCATCGTTGATGCGGGGGAGGTGGGGCAGGTGGTTGCCCTTGCTTCATCGCGTGGCGACGTGGCATTTGCCGAGCCCAACCGGAAACTGCACCGGCAATTTGTTCCCTCCGATCCGTTGCTGGGCAACCAGTGGCATCACGACACGATCGGCAGCGCCGATGCCTGGAATTGGGGGACGGGTTCGGCCGGCGTGAAGGTGGCCATTGTGGATGTGCCCTTCAATCTTTCGCATCCGGATTTGGCGGCCAATACCATGAACGGATGGGATGTGGTGAACGATGCTCCGGTCTATTCCGGCAATGCCGACCATGCATCGATGGCGGCTGGTCTGGCGGCAGGCGTGCTGGACAACGCAACCGGCATTGCCGGTGCGGGCAACTGTACGCTGGTGCCGGTCAATTGCGCCATTGGTTCGGATTCCGACATCGTATACATGGATGCGGCGATCCGTTGGGCGGCCGACAACGGCATCCGCGTGGTGAACCTAAGCTGGACGGGCGCCGACAGCCCGGTGTTGAACCTCGCGGCGGAATACCACCGCGCAACCACCGACGGCGTTGTGGTGATGGCGGGGGTGAATGGATCCGGCTATCTCGACTATACGAACCAGCCCTGCATCGTTGCCGTGTCGATGACCGACAGCGACGATGAACTCCAATCGCACTATGGCCCGCACATTGATTTTTGCGCACCGGGCTACCAAGTCTATGCAACGACCGCCCATGGTTATGCCTCCGGCAGTGGTACGAGCTATGCCGCTCCGTTGGTGAGCGGCATCCTGGCGACACTCTTTTCAATCAGTCCTTCGCTCTCTGCCGACGATGCGCTCGCCATCCTCAAGGCATCGGCAAAGGATCTTGGGCCGACGGGGTGGGATCAGTCGTTTGGTTGGGGGCGCGTGGATTTTGGTGCGGCGGCGTGGCTGGCGGCGGCGACTGCGGGAAGCATCCCCGATTTAGGAATGCAGCAGGTTGAAGGCACCCTGTCGGGGCTCAAGGTTTCCGGAGCATATCAACCGGGGATGGGTTATTCATTGATGGGCGCAACAAATCTGGATCAAGAGGTTTGGTCGGTGGTTCCGGTTGCGCCGCAGACCAACGGGGCGATGGTGGAATTTTCAGTAGGAACGGATGCGGGCTCGTCGTTTTATCGGATGGTTGGAGTACTGGATTTCTGAGAGGAAGAGCGATGAAAACAAAATGGATGCTGGCGGGTTTAATGTTGGTTGTCGGAACAACGGCGCATGCGGTCGTTACCGTGGGGAACACGGTTGCCGCGCAGGCGCCCGGGACAAAGGCGGTAACCATTGGCTATGATGTTTCGAGCGACTTTTCAAGCACGGTGACCATTTCGCTTAAGGCGTTCAACGGCGAGGACGAAGTTGCACTCGCCTCCCTTTCCGGGGATGTCGGGGCCGGGGTGGCCACGGGGGCCGGCAAAACCATCGTTTGGGATGCCGGGGCCGATTGGTACGACCGGCATTCCGCAGGGCTCAAGTTTTTGGTACTGGCCGACGATGGGCAAAACACCACTCCCATACCGGTGGCCGGAACGGTGGTTGTTCCTGCCGGCACAACGACCGGTACGGATCCGGATTTCGGGCCAATCAACCTAACGATGCCCATCAGTCTTTATGTGGATGAAACCGAAACCACCAAGGCGGTTTGGGATCTCGTCTATGACTGGGCCGTAACCAACGACTATGAATTCGACAATCCGGGATCGGGCATCACGAACAGTCATCCGGTCACCACGGTGAACTGGTACGACTGCGTCAAGTGGTGCAACGCCCGCAGCGAGCTGGAAGGGTTGCAGCCTTGCTATACCAATGGCGGCGGCATCTACAAAAGCGGCAACGAGGTTCCCGGCCTGGATGAAGGGGCAACCGGTTATCGGTTGCCGACGATTGAGGAATGGGAATATGCCGCGCGTGCCGGTTCCGCAAACCGGTTCCCTTGGGGCAATCAGATTACGCACGATGAAGCCAACTATGTTAGTGCTGCCGGAAATTCCTACGACACGAGCTCCACTCGCGGATTCCACCCCGACCATGGATCGGCCTGGCCGCTCACTTTTGCCCCGGGCAAGTTTGCCCCCAACGCCTTTGGGCTATATGCGGTTGCCGGCAACGTGGCCGAGTGGTGCTGGGATGAGGAGATTGCCGACGGCAGCCGCCACCAGCGCGGCGGCAGCTGGATCGATGGTGCGGAGTACGCTCGTTGCGGTAGCGGATTTTCACAATTCCCGTCGCAAGGCGACATCTACAGTGGTTTCCGCACGGTGCGCGATGCAGGGGTTTCCGTTTCCGGCACGGCGGTCACGCAGGTGGATGCGCGCGACTACACCCTGGCGGTGGTCTCGCTTGCCGGGGCACCGACGCCATCGGCCGGCTTCCATGTCCACGCGTGGGGCTCTTCGGCCACCTGCTCGGTGGATCCGGTCGTGGTGGTTTCCAACACGGTCTATGTCCTGAAGGGCTGGACGGGCAGCGGATCCATCCCGGCAGAGGGTACGGCCGCGACCACCGGTTTGATCCCCTTGACCGATCCCGTCTCCACCATCGTCTGGAACTGGGTCGCCGACAACGACCAGGACGACCTGCCGAACGATTGGGAACTGGAATACTATGGTTCCGAAACCGGCGTGGTGGCCTCGGCCGACACGGACGGCGATGGCTATACCGCCGCCCAGGAATTCATGCTCGGAACCGATCCGTCCGACGGCCTCTCGCATCTCAACCTGACCATCGAGCCGACGGAGGCCGGAACGGTCGTGGTTTCCTGTTCAACGAAGCTGCGGCGCACATACACCATCGAGTATAGCGATTCCCTGATTACTCCGAGCTGGAAACCCCTCACGGTGTTGGGCGGCACGGGCGATATCGAGGCCTATGAAGACACGGCCGGAATCCCGACCCGCTACTATCGGATCCAGGTGCAGTCCGCCGTTGGCACCACCACCTTTGCGTGGCGGTTGAGAACCGATGCGGACGGCGACGAGATGCCGAATGATTGGGAGCTGGAATTCTTTGGGTCGGAAATCGGTATGGTGGCATCGGCCGATGCGGACGGTGATGGCTATACGAACCTCGATGAATTCCGGCTGGGTTCCGATCCAACCAACGCCGCCTCGCACCTCAACCTTGCGGTGTCCGGTTCCGGCAGTGGCACGGCCCTCATTTCCAGTTCAACGGCATACGGGCGGATCTATGTCATAGAATACACCGATTCGCTCGTCGCGCCCGACTGGCGCCTGCTCGGCGGCTATGCAGGCACCGGTGTTCCGGTGCAATTCGAGGACACCTCGTCCATGCCCAATCGCTACTACCGCATGCGGGTGGTCATTCCGGAAGGCGTCGAGTTGTAGCAAACCCGTAGACGGAGCATCCTGCTTTGTGTCCAATGGACAGGCATGTTCCGTATTCACCCGGAACGAAGCTGGAAGCTTCGTCTACGAACCTACAAACCCGTGAAGGGGTTGTTGACGAAGCCGCGCGGTTTGTTGTCGCGCTGTTGCTTCTGCGGCCGGTTGTTGTTCGGGCGGCGCTGGCCATGCGGTTTTTTGTTGGCCGGTTTGTTCGCCTCTTTCTTTTTTGCGGAAAGCGATATGCGTTTACGGATGAGGTCGACTTCCAGCACGCGGACATCGATGCGGTCGCCGGCCTGGACGACGTCGGCCGGATCCTTCACAAACTGATCGGAAAGCTGCGAAATGTGGACGAGGCCATCCTGGTGCACACCGATATCGACGAAGGCGCCGAAGGCGGTGACGTTGGTGACGACGCCTTTGAGCTCCATGCCTTCCTTGAGGTCGTTCATGGTCATGACATCCTCGCGGAAGCCGACTTCCTCGAACTGTTCGCGCGGGTCGCGGCCGGGTTTGTTCAGCTCGTCGACGATGTCCTTGAGGGTCAGCTCGCCGACGTCGTCGGAGACATAGGTTGACAGTTTGATCTTTTTCACGACCTCGACGTTGCCAACGAGTTTTTCGAGCTGCTCGCCGAGATCGGCGGCGATTTGCTCGACCAGCTTGTAGCGTTCTGGATGGACGGCGGAGGCATCGAGGGGCTGGACGCCGCCATGGATGCGCAGGAAGCCGGCGGCCTGCTCGAACGCGCGCGGGCCGAGGCCGGAAACCTCCATCAGTTCTTTGCGCGATTTGAACGCGCCGTGTTCGTTGCGGTATTCGACGATCTTTTTGGCGAGGCTATCGCCGATGCCGGCCACGCGGGAGAGCAGGGGGGCGCTGGCGGTGTTGAGTTCCACGCCGACATGGTTCACGCAGCTGACGACCACTTCGTCGAGCTTGTCCTTGAGCAGCTGCTGGTAGACATCGTGCTGGTATTGGCCGACGCCGATGGACTTGGGATCGACCTTCACCAGTTCGGCCAGCGGATCCTGCAGGCGGCGGGCAATGGAGATGGCGCCGCGTATGGTTAGGTCGAGGTCGGGGAATTCCTCGCGGGCAATGGGCGACGCGCTATAGACGGAAGCGCCGGCTTCGCTGACGGATACCACGCTGATCTTGTTTTGCATCTCCTTGAGCAGAGCCTTGGTGAACGCCTCGGTTTCGCGCCCGGCGGTTCCGTTGCCGACGGCGATGGATTGGGGCTGGTGCTTTTCGATGAATTCGGAAAGCTTGATCTTGGCCTGCTTTTCCTTCTCGGCGCTTTGACCGAGATAGATCGTGATGGTGTCGAGATATTTTCCGGTGGCATCGAGCGCCACGCATTTGCATCCGGTGCGCAGGCCGGGGTCGATGCCGATGACGGCCTTTTCGCCATAGGGTGCGGCGAGCAGCAGGCTACGCAGGTTCTTGGCGAAAACCTCGACGGCGGAGCGGTCGGCCTTCATTTTCATTTCCACCGAGACGTCGATTTCGACACTGGTGGTGAGCAGGCGCTTGTAGGCATCGAGGATCGCTTTTTCGAGTTCGGGGAAGAACGGGGATGCGGGGTTGGCCCCGACGATGGCTTTCATGCGCTCGATCTGTGGATCGGCATCGATCGTCAGCTTGCGGCGCAACACGCCCTCGGTTTCGCCGCGGCGGATCGCAAGGTAGCGGTGCGACGGGATGGCGTCGATCGGTTGCGAGAAATCGAAGTAGTCTTTGTATTTGGAGTTTTCATCCGTTTCGGACGAAAGCACCGGCGCGGAGGTGATGGCGCCGGTCTTGAAATAGGCATCGCGGATCAGGGCGCGCACTTCGGCCTTTTCGGCAATCTGCTCGGCAATGATGTCGCGCGCGCCGTTCAGTGCGTCTTCAATGGACGCGACTTCCTTTTCGGCGTTGATGAACTTGGCGGCCTCGGCATCGATGTCGCCGGAGTCAGCTTGGGTGAGAATCAGCTCGGCCAGCGGTTCGAGTCCCTTTTCCTTGGCGATCATGGCGCGGGTGCGGCGCTTTGGCTTGTAGGGCAGATAGAGGTCTTCTAGGGTGGTTTTCGACTGGCACTCCTCGATCTTCAGCCGGAGGTCGTCGGTCAGTTTGCCCTGTTCCTCGATGGATTTAAGGATGGTTGCCCGGCGCGATTCGAGCGTGTTGTAGTAGGCCAGCTTTTCCTGGATGTCGGTAATCTGGACTTCGTCGAGGTTGCCGTGCGCCTCCTTGCGGTAGCGGGCAATGAATGGGACGGTGTTGCCTTCGGCGAACAGCTTCGCCACGGCGGCCACCTGCCGCGCGGAAATGTTGAGGTCTTTCGAGGCAAACGGTACGGGATCGAACGAGGGGGTTTCTGACATGGGAGATTCCTTGCTGATGAAATGGTTTCTTATCACCCGCTGCGCTAGAGGGCACGGAGGCACAAAGCTTTTCTGTTGTGCATCGGCGTTCTTCGCGGTGATAAATCAACTGGCATGTTGCGGGTGTATCCTCTTGATTAAATTAGTTATATAGGGTCTTAAAACGAGGTGGGAGAGTCAAGAGTTGGGATCGTTATTATTCCCCTGCGGCTTCGAGGACTCTGGCTTTAACTTGAAGGGAGAGATAGAAGCCCGCTTTGGATTCCAATTGTTCGATTAGGTCGCTGATAGACGCGATAAAATCCTTCTTCTTTGCAACAAGGAGAACGCCCATCAGGCCGATGACTGGTAGATGTTCCTGACGGGCTGCCTCGCGGCCAAGGGTCTCGTCGATCAGGAGTAGGTTTGCCTTGAGCTGTTTGGCAAGGACAATGCCCTCCGCTTCACCGGGATCGAGCTGATGTTTGAGTTGCTCAAGCAATGGCGATGCTTCGATAGATATGGGACAAATGAACTCCGGAATGGTTTCGTGATAATCCATAAGCTCATTCGCAACTGCCAGAGGGATAACGACTTTCCCGTAGAGTCGTTGTAAAAGGTCGATTTTGTTTGTGGAAATCAAAGCGGTGATAGGAGAGGTGTCGCTAACGACAATCACTACGCGTCCCTCACCATCAACAAATCTTCTTCTAACTCCGGGAGATCGTAGTGCATGGGAATACGAAGTTCTCCGAGTTTCTTCAGGAATGCGGACTGGGCCATGCCTGCAAGTTTTGCAGCACGCCCAAGCGTGACCTTTTGTTCGGCATAGAGACCGATGGCAAGATCTAGGCAGGCACGCTCCGGCGTTAGATCCAAGCCTTCAACCATTTCATCTGGTAGGGCGATTTGCATATCCTTTTTCTACCCTCAGCCAGGGGGAAGCGCAAGTCCTGAAAGTTGGTTGGTGGCGAGTCATCTGCCTTCAGGTGGCAGGGCCGCAAGCTGGAAACCTGCGGAACGGTTTAAGGCTGAGAGAGCTTCTTTTATGCCGGGTAATGTGCAAAAACTATTCGAAATTAGCCGGAGGTAGTGAGATGGAAGAGATAGGTGTGCCGAAAAAGCTGGTGTTGGGGATCCAGCATGTGTTTGCCATGTTTGGCGCGACGGTGCTGATGCCGACGCTGACCGGGATGGACCCAAGCGTGGCGTTGCTGGCCGCCGGGATCGGGACGTTCATCTTCCACGGTGTGACGGGGGGATCGGTGCCCGTGTTTCTGGGGTCGAGCTTTGCCTTTATCGGCGCGATCAAGGCGGTCGCGGGCGAGGATGGCAGTGGTTTGCCGCAGGCGCTTGGCGGAGTGATCTGCGCCGGGGTGGTCTATCTCCTGATGTCGCTGATCGTGAAGCTGGGCGGCACGAACATTATGAAACGGTTGTTCCCGGCGGTGGTGACGGGGCCGGTGATTATGGTGATCGGCCTATCGCTGGCACCGATCGGCGTGGGCATGGCGTCGGCCGACTGGCTGCTGTCCATGACGGCCATCCTGACGATCATTGCGGTTTCGTGCTTCATGAAAGGCTTCTTTAAACTGGTGCCGATCCTGATCGGAATCGTGGTGGGCTATGCCGTGGCGGCGGCGTTGGGGCGCGTGGACTATTCGGCGATGCAGAACACCGGCGGCCTGTTCATTGGCGCGGACAACTTTACGTTCCCGAAATTCGAACTCGCCGCGATCCTGGCCATCATGCCGATCGCGATTGTTTCGGTGATGGAGCACATTGGCGACATCACCACCAACGGCGCGGTGGTCGGCAAGGATTTCTTCGAGAAGCCCGGCCTGCACCGTACGTTGCTCGGCGATGGCCTGGCCACCATGTGCTCCGGCTTGTTTGGCGGGCCGCCGAATACGACCTATTCAGAAAACACGGGCGTGCTGGCGGTGACCAAGAATTATAATCCATCCGTCATCCGCATTGCTGCGGGCTTTGCCATTATCCTCGGCATCTTCAGTCCGATCGGCGCCTTCCTGCGCACGATTCCCGTGGCCGTGATGGGTGGGGTCAGTTTTATTTTGTTCGGCATGATTGCCTCGGTCGGCATTCGCACCATCTCCAACGCACAGCTCAACTTTAACCGTAGCCGCAACCTGATCATCGTGGCGCTGATCCTCGTTTGCGGCCTGGGAGGCGTAAAAGTGGCGGTCGGCAACATCGCCATCGAAGGCATTGGCCTCTCGGCCCTGGTTGGCATGGTCGCCAACCTCATCCTGCACATCCTGCTGCCGGATGATCCGGATAACGATTAAAGAAGAAAAGTATGTAGTCCCGCCTTTAGGCGGCCTGAAAGATTCGGTCGCATATGGGCGCTTGCGTTGGAGGAAATGTATGAAGTTTAGATTCATGGATGTCGAGGCGGCTCTTGAGTATGCCAGCATGGACGGGGGATGTGGTACCACCGTGTTGCTCGATAAGGCTTCGGGAGAGATCTATTATCAATCCGACTTTGCCGGAATTGATGAAATTCCGGAAGAAGCCTGGGATTCCGATGATGTGGTTCGAATGCCCCCTAAAAAGGAGCTGGATCTGGGGTCGCGGCTGGTCTTTCGCTTCGTGAGCGATACGTTTCCCGATGGCTACGACGAGGTGCGCGGAATTTTCAGTCGCCGCGGGGCCTATGCCCGCTACAAGGATTGGTTGATCAACCACAACCTGCTTGAAAAGTGGTACGACTATTCCAATGCCGCCGAAGCGGAAGCGCTGCGCGAATGGTGCGCCGACGAGGGCATCGAGCTGAGCGACTGAATATGGATGTCTTCGCGTTGCATGCGCAAAGGGCGCCGTTCGACGGTGATGCGACGAGGGCGTCGCTTCTACGTTGTTTTCTTTTCGTTCGTAATGGGAGAGCGGAGACTCGGTCTCCGCAGTCCAGGGCGGCTGCGCCGCAAGGTATCCGGTTGATTTGTGCGTTGAGCGGAGCGAAACGCCTTGGAGTGCGGCATCGGCGATGCCGCTTTCCGCGCGCAGAGGGAGAGCGGTGCGCCAACGGTTAGAGGAACTTAGCTTGAATGGTCTCACCACAGAGGACACGGAGGCACAGAGAAATATAGCAATCCCGCTCCTCTGTGCCTCACTGCCCTCTGTGGTAAAAAAACGAATCAGTTTAATTTGGTATTAGAGGGATGCGATCAGTTCGCGCTGTTGGTCGGTTTCGGCTTTTCCTCCGGCAGCGGTGACGAGCGAGAGCGGTTTGTTCAGCGCGGTGGTAATGCAGCTGGCGAGCGTGCCGGTTCGGCCAACGCCGCCCGCGCAGTGGACGAGGATATTTTTGCCGGCTTTCAGCTGTTCGGCGAATTCTTTGGCCAAGGTCAGAAAGGCTTCCCGGTCCTCCGGCACGCCAAAGTTGCCGATGGGAAAATGAATATGTTCGCAGGGCAGGGTGCCATCCGCGATGGCTTTGGCATAGTCCGGCGACTTTTCATCGAGTTCATCCTGACGGTTGAGGCAGATGATGCGGTCGACCGAGGTTTCTTCCAGGGCCTGGAAACATTCGGCCAATGGTTCTTCTTTTCCCGGCATGCTGTGCAGGTAGAGCGAGCCGGAGGTTTCGAGTTCGACTTTGCGGAATGGGATCATAGCTATTCTTTTTTACCACAGAGAGGCTGGCCCTGATTGCTCTGTTGCTCCGTGTGCTCTGTGGTGAAATTTTATACTTTCCGCGGGGCGCGGAGGGTGAGGGTGCGGTTGAAGACGGGCTTCTCCGGCGTGTGGTCGAGGTCGGCGCAGAAGTAGCCGACGCGCTCGAACTGGTAGCGCACGCCGGGTTCGACGTTCGCGAGCATCGGTTCGAGCTTGGCGGTAATGACTTCGAGTGACTTGGGATTGATGAAATCCTTGAAGTCCTTTTCCTTGTCGGCCAGCGGATTCTCGACGGTGTAGAGGCGGTCGTAGAGGCGCACCTCGGCGTCGATGGCGTGCTTGGCGGAAAGCCAGTGGATGGTGGAGCGCACCTTGCGCCCGTCGGGGGCGGAGCCGCCTTTGGTTTCCGGATCGTAGGTGCAGCGCAGTTCAACAACGTTGCCTTCGTCGTCCTTGACGACTTCGTTGCAGGTGACGAGGTAGGCGCTGCGCAGGCGCACTTCGCGGCCGACGGTGAATCCCTTGAACTTGTTGGGGGCGTCGTCCATATAGTCGGTGCGCTCGACCCACAGCTCTTTGGAGAAGGGCACCTTGCGGACGCCGCATTCTTCTTTCTGCGGATGGTTGGGCACTTCGAATTCTTCTTCGAGGTCGTCGGGATAGTTTTCGATGACGACCTTGATCGGATCGACGACGCCCATGGCGCGCAGCGAGTTTTCGTTGAGGTCGTCGCGGATGATGCTTTCGAACTGCTCGATTTCGGTGATGCCCTCGAACTTGGTGCAGCCGACGATGGCGCAGAGTTTTTTGATGGCTTCGGCGGTGAAGCCGCGGCGGCGCATGCCGCAGAGCGTGGGCATGCGCGGGTCGTCCCATCCGGAAACGCGGCCTTCGTTGACGAGCTGCAGCAGCCGGCGCTTGCTGAGCACGATGTAGGTCAGGTTGAGCTTGGAGAACTCGTACTGGCGGGACTGGAAGACCTCGAGCTCCTCGAGGATCCAGTCGTAGAGCGGGCGGTGCACTTCGAATTCCATGGTGCACATGGAGTGGGTGACGCCTTCGATGGAATCCTCGATGCAGTGGGCGAAGTCGTACATCGGATAGATGCACCATTTGTCGCCGGTATTGTGGTGGTGGGCGCGTTTGATGCGATAGATGGCCGGGTCGCGCAGGTGCAGGTTGGGGGAAGTCATGTCGATCCGGGCGCGCAACACGCAGGCCCCGTCGTTGAATTCACCGTTCTTCATCTTTTCGAACAGCTCGAGGTTTTCCTCGACCGAGCGCTCGCGGCCGGGCGGTTCCTTGCCCGGTCGGGTCGGAACGCCGCGGTAGTCCTTGAACGCTTCGGAGGAGAGTTCGCAGACGTAGGCCTTGCCCTTCTTGATGAGGCGGACGGCATATTCATACATCGTGTCGAAATAGTTGGACGCCCAGTAGAGGTGTTCGCCCCAGTCGAAACCGAGCCATTTGATGTCGGCCTGGATGGCATTGACATATTCGATGTCCTCGGCCTCGGGGTTGGTGTCGTCGAAGCGCAGGTGGCAGCGGCCGTTGTATTTTTCGGCCGTACCGAAATCGAGCGTGATGGCCTTGGCGTGGCCGATATGCAGGTAGCCGTTGGGTTCCGGCGGGAAGCGGGTCACCACTTCGGAGCGCTTGCCCGAGGCCAGGTCGGCGTCGATGATGTCGTGTATGAAATTGGTGGTCTTGATTTCTTCGCTCATGGTTGCGTATTCCGTACTTCGTATTCTGAAATTTTTTCTGAGATTATGCCTGCGTTTTCGGTGTCCTGTTGCTTTGGATAACGGAAAGAAAACCGTTGAATCTCCCTGTTGAATTCATAGAGATCTCCAAGTTCTTTCAGGATGGTATCAAAGTTTTTTGTCGCTTTCATTTCTAAGTGTCTCAATGTCTGCCTGATCTATAGGGGAATTCCGCTGGCCCTTCAACCAGATCAAATCCTCCTTTTTTGCAACACGAACTACGCCGGTATGTTTGGAGTAGGCCTCCAGCGCCTCATCAACGATTTGATTGTGTCTTTCTGTTCGGGCAACCAGTACGTCAATGACCATCTCTTCTGCGTCGATAATTTTCCAAAAGCGATGTAGCTCAATCTGATTTTTAAATGTCCAAGGCTCTCCGGAGCTTTTGTAGCCTTCAATCTCCAGAATGGTTTTAATTTTATCCAACTCCGCCGGTTTAGTGAGAAGATCAATATCTTTAGTAAAGCGGGCATAGGCATGGAAGGCCATAGCAACGCCGCCGATCACGGCATATTGCACCTTCTGCTGCTGCAGTTCTTTAACCAGTTTGTGGAATTCAAAAAAAACATTCATGTTGAACTTTCCAACCAAAGGAAAAACAGGCGCATTTATCCCGTATTCGCGGGAGCGGTGCAATACTTTGGATGAAGGATTTGGTCGTTGGAGGGCACGGTTCCACCCGAGCCTGCTCTTCATGCGTTGATCCGCCGCTGTTTTCCAACGGTGTAAACCGATGCTGGAGGGTCGCACGCCGTGCGCCCGGGCAGACGGCGTCTGCCCTTCCAACAGAGGAGAATCCGGTTCGCTTGCGAGCCGGTTTTTTGTTTAACGTGGAAGCCTTCGTGAGCATGCCTCACGCCTCGTCGCTTTGCACATGCTCCGCAGTCCGCACGGCAGGAACGCGACGAGGGCGTCGCGTCCACGATTTATCAACTAGCGGAATTTGATGCCGCAGCCGACGGCCTTGGTTTGGCTTTTTTCGATCTTCTTTCCGGCCACGAGCGCCTCGAGGGCATCCTTGAGCCAGATCTCGTCGCCCACGGTGCGACCACCCTCTCCGACAGCGCCTTGGTAGACGAGTTTGTCGGCGGCATCGAACAGGAAGACATCCGGCGTTTTCGCGGCGCCAAAGTTGCGTGCGACATTGGAGGTGGAATCCTGGACATAGGGGAATTGATAGCCTTCCTTCTTGGCCATTTCCTTCATGTTTTCGAGCGTATCGCCTTTAACCGACGGGTCGTTGGAATTGACGAATACAACCCCGACTCCTTTTTCCGAGTAGGTGTTGCCCAGCTTCACCATGGTTTCCTGCCACGCATCCACAAAAGGACACTTGTTACAGGTGAAGATGACCAGCGTGCCTTTTTCGCCCGCCACGTCCTTCAAGGTCAGCATGGAATCGTCCGTACTTTTCATTTTCACATCGGCATCAACCATCTTGTCCCCGATGCCGAGTCCGGCAGATGCGGCGACGGCGCTTGCCGCCAATACGATTGCTATCATTCGGTGTAGCTTCATTTCTGTCTCCTTATGGTTTCAACAGTGTTTCGATCGTTTGTGCGTATTCCTCGTAGGTTCGTTTGCCTTCCCATTCGCTTACGATTTTTCCTCCCTTGAAGAAAAAGGATGCCGGAAGCGCCCCTCCCCAGTCGGGCGAGAGGGTTTCAATGAATGCCTGGTTCAGTTCGGTTGCCACCAAGCTTCCGACCGGGCTTCCGTGTTCGGCAACAAAGGCCTCCACCTCCGCTGTTGCGGCGGGGTCGTCTGCCGAAACGAGGATCAGCTCCAGCCCCTTTCCGGCATAGGTGTGGTGGATGTTGACCAATTCCGGGAATTCCTCCCGGCAGGGATCGCACCAGGTGGCCCAGACATGGACGAGGGTGAGGGGCGCTTTCGCGTTGGCAATGCGTTGCCCGATTTCGACCGGCGTTGCCGGGGCCGCAGTGGGGGGCGCCGGTTTGCAGGAACCCAGGAACAGCGCCGCGGCGATTCCGATCGTGTTAAATATGCAGTGTTTCATCATCATTCAGTGGCTCCCGCTTGACATGCCGGACTCTATTCGACTTTACTCTTTAGACAACATCTAAATAACGAAAGATGATCATGAAAATTGCAACGTTCAATGCCAATTCCATCCGCTCGCGCCTGCCGATCCTTCTCCAGTGGCTTGAAGACCACAAACCGGACGTGCTCGGGATCCAGGAAACGAAGGCGCAGGACGTGGATTTTCCCAAAGAGGCGATCGAGGCGGCGGGCTACCACGTGGTCTTCAGGGGGGAAAAGTCGTACAACGGCGTGGCGCTGATTTGCAAGAGCGAGCCAACGGATGTGAAGTTTGGTTTCGACGATGGCGGGCCGGCCGATGAAACCCGCCTGGTGCGGGCGATGGTGGACGGGGTGGCCGTGGTCAATACCTATGTCCCGCAGGGCCGGGCGATCGACCATGTGATGTATAAATACAAGCTGGGCTGGTATGCCCGGCTCAAGAAACTGTTCGAAGCCGAGTATGCGCCGGATCAGCCGCTGGCGTGGATCGGCGACATCAACATTGCGGTCGAGCCTATCGATGTGAACCGACCGGAGACGCGCAAGGACGATCCGTGCTACCACATCGATGCGCACAACGCGTTTCTGGACGTCTGTTCGTTCGGTTTCACCGATGTGTTCCGCAAGCACCACCCGGACGAGGAGATCTATTCCTTTTTCGACTACCGCGCCAAGGACGCCATTGCGAAAAACCTGGGCTGGCGCATCGACTATGTGCTAACCACCGACCCGCTAACCGCGAAAAGCATCTCGTGCGAAATCGATCTCGAGCCGCGCAAGAAGGAAAAGCCCTCCGACCACACCTTCATGGTGGCGGAATTTGGGGCGTGACGAGTGACGGTTGAGACGTGATCTTTTCACGCCTCACGTCTCACGTTTCACTCGTCACTTTAGGTGGCGATCAAGGAACGCTTTGATGAGTTTGAAACGCTCGTCATCGCTGAAAACCACGCCGCCATGGCCGGCGCCTTCGAGAATGTGCAGTTCGGATTCGAGCCCCAGTTCCTTGTAGCGTTTGTCGAGCAGGATGCTCTGTTCGACCGGTACGGTCTTGTCTTGGTCGCCATGCAGGATCAGCACCGGCGGATCGTTCTTGGTGAGGTAGGTGGTGGGCGAGGCGTGTTTGAGTTGCTCCATGCGGAATTCGTGGGCTTTGTTGAAGCGCTCGCTGTTTTTGGAGAACGACGAAAAGTCGCTGGGGCCGTATAGGTCGATGATGGCTTTGACGGCCGAGCAGTGGTCGAGGTTGCCGCCGACCGTGCCCTCCAACTCGGCAAAACCGTGGCTGAGGCCAAGCAGCAAGGAAAGATGCCCGCCTGCGGAACCGCCGCCAACGGCAACCTGTTCGGGATCAAAGCCGAATTCCTTGGCATGCGCGCGTAGCCAGCGGACGGCGCCTTTGCAGTCGTGGATGTTCTTGGGGTGGATCGATAGGTCTTTCAGGCGATAGTTGATGCTGGCGACGGCATAGCCTTCGCTGCTGAGTTTGAGGATTGCCCCGTTCACGTTGGCCTTGTCGCCGTTTTTCCAGCCACCGCCATGGATCCAAACCATGAGCGGGGGCGGGGTATCCGTTTTTTCCGGCAGATAGAGATCGAGCTTGAGGGATTGGCCCTCTTCCACGGCATATTCCAGATCGCGGTGGAGGGTGACGCCCTCCGGAGGCTGGCGGCTCCGGACTTGTTTCCGGGGCAGGGGGGCGGTGTTGCCGTCGATTCCAGCGATGGCCGGCCGCTGCTGGTTGCTCCGTGCCCGGATCGCGGCATCGAATTCCTTCCGGTCGATCTTCCTGTCCTGGTTGGCGTCGATACGGTCGAACATCAGGGGATTGCCACCGAACTCATCCTTGGCCACGATCCCGTCGCCGTTTTTGTCGTGGCGTTCCGCAATGCGGTCGTAGGTGAAGTTTCCACGCTGTTGCGGGTAGGCGCTGAGGCAAAACATCCATGCGGCAATCAGGTATCTTGTTTTCATCGGAACTCCTTGGGTCAATCCAATCAAGGAAAGATGAATGCATATTATTGCGCCGTTGGACGCGGTGTTCCTGACCTAGGAGCAGAAGCCTTTTCCCAGGTCGCAGGAGATGAAATGGGAGCAACGGACGGCGCAGAACTGCTTGCGCCATTTGGGGGCACATCCGTAGTAGCCGTTGACCAGGAAGTCTTTTTCGGCTTCTTCCCAGTCGACATGGCGCTGGAGTCGCTCCCCCATGTACCACTTGTTTTCATCGACCGCCATGCGGTATTGGTCAATCTGCCAATCCGTCAGTTTGCGGAAAGCCCGACACCCTCCGGAATCCTCGTCCTTAGGGTTGCCCTCTGGCGACGTTTTATCTTTCATGAACCCAATAACTCCCCGTGCTGTCGGAAACCTAGGATGTCCCAACCCATAGGGCCATCCTGAAGACTCGTTCAGTCCAGCGGTTTCCCTGCCGTTCTTGCTGTGTGCATTATTTTACTTTATTGGTGGAATACTAATAGCAGTCCTTGGTTTGTCTAGTATTTAATACTAGGGGCATGCTGGGGCGGAGGCCGGGGCAAAAGCATGTAACGCCGTGTACTTAATCACGATTTCGCGTCGCAATTCCTCCCGAAGGTGCCCATAGTTCCCCGCATTGTGAACATTAAACCTCCTAAGATCATACAGGGCGGTATGGGTTTCGGCGTCTCAGACTGGCGTTTGGCCCATTCCGTATCGAAAAACGGCCAGCTGGGCGTTGTTTCCGGAACCGCACTCGATGCCGTGGTTGCGCGAAAGCTGCAAGACGGCGACCTCGAGGGGCACGTCCGGCGCGCGCTCGACCATTTTCCGTTTCCCAAGATGGCCAAGCGCGTCCTGGACGCCTTCTATGTGCCCAAGGGATTGCCGGAGAACAAGCCCTATCGGCATATTCCCATGCATAGTCTCGAGGGCCTGCAAGCTCCGCAGGAACTCTGCATCGTCGGCAACTTCGTGGAGGTTTTCCTGGCCAAGGAAGGGCTCAGCGAACCTATCGGCATCAACTATCTTGAAAAAATCCAGCTGCCCCACCTTCCGTCCATCTATGGCGCCATGCTGGCCGGCGTCTCCGTGGTCATCATGGGGGCGGGTATTCCGCTAACGGTTCCGGGCATCCTCGATGCGCTTGCCAACCACGACGCCGTTGAATATCCGATCTCCGTTACCGGGGAGGATGGAAAGATTGAAATCGTCAACATGCCCTTCGACCCGCGCGCATTCATGGAGGATGCCGCCGTGCCGGAAGCCTTGCTTCGCCCGGATTTCCTCCCGATCGTTTCCACCGAGGCGCTCGCATCCATTTTGTTGAAGCGGGCAACGGGCAGCATCGAAGGCTTCATTGTCGAAGGCAACGTGGCCGGCGGCCATAACGCACCGCCGCGCGGCGCGGCCGTCTTCAACGAAGCGGGCGAACCCGTTTATGGCGCGCGCGACGACGCCAAGCTGGAAAAGTTTCGCGAATTCGGGCTTCCGTTCTGGCTCGCCGGATCCTTCGGCTCCCCCGAGGGATTGGCTAAGGCGCTTGAAGAGGGGGCCGCCGGCGTACAGGCCGGAACCGCCTTCGCGCTGTGCGAAGAATCCGGCCTCATTCCCGAAATTCGCCAGGAGCTCGTTCGCGAGGCGCTCGCCGGCAAGGCGCGTGTCTACACCGATGCGCAGGCCTCGCCAACCGGTTTCCCGTTCAAGGTTGCCGATCTTGAAGGAAGCCTTTCCGAGGAAGCTGTCTACCGGCACCGCAAGCGCATTTGCGATATTGGTTTCCTGCGCCAGCCCTTTCGCCGGGCCGACGGGAAAATCGGCTACCGCTGCGCCGCCGAACCGATTGCCAGCTATGTCGCCAAAGGCGGGGTCGAAGCGGATACGGTTGGCCGGAAATGCCTCTGCAACGCACTGGCCGCCAATATTGGCTATCCACAGCGCCTGGCCGATGGAACCCTTGAAAAATGCCTCATTACCATGGGCGACGATCTCGTGGACATCAGCCGCTTCTGCCCCTCCGGCAGTCCGGACTATTCCGCCGCCGATGTGATCAATACCCTGCTCGGATAAGGACAAGGCATCCGAGCAGGGCCTTGTTTTCCCTTTACTCTTCGGCTAAAAATCGATGGACTCAGGATCCATGGTTTTCACGAATGCGATTACGGAGAGAGGTTAATGGAGTTCATCACGCAGAACATCGATCTTGCTTCCGGCGATGCCGAGGCCAAGCGCGCCGGGATCAAAGGGTACTTCAATGCAACCTGGAAGCTCTACGAACGATTGTTCGATACCCTCGCTTCCGATGAAGTCTTCTACAACCGCCCGCAGCCGTTGCGGCACCCGCTGATTTTCTATTTCGGCCACACGGCCGTCTTTTTCGTCAATAAGCTCATGCTCGCGAAGCTGATCGACCGCCGTGTCGATGCGCGTATGGAATCGGTCTTTGCGATCGGTGTGGATGAAATGAGCTGGGACGACCTGAACGAAGACCACTATGATTGGCCGTCGGTCGCCGAAACCCGCGCGTATCGCAATCAAGTCCAGGTCGTGGTGAACGAGTTGATTGACACCGTGGATTTTTCCATGCCGATCGACTGGGAGAGCCCGTTGTGGCCCGTGGTGATGGGGATCGAGCACGAGCGCATCCACCTGGAAACCAGCTCCGTGTTGATCCGGCAGCTCGACCTCGCCTCCGTTAAGCCGAGTCCGCTTTTTCCAGTCTGCCCCGACGTTGGCGATGCACCTGAAAACCGCCTGCTCGATGTGCCGGGCGGAGCGGTGGAGCTTGGCAAGGGCAAGGGGCACCACCTCTATGGCTGGGACAATGAATATGGAAAGGCATCGTTTGGTGTAACGGATTTCCAGGCATCGAAATATTTAGTCAGCAACCGGGAATTCCTTTCCTTCATGGAGGATGGCGGATATGCGGACGACCGCTGGTGGGATGCGGAGGGGCGGGCCTGGCGGAACTATCACCAGGCGGCCATGCCCGAGTTTTGGCGTGGCGAGCCGGGCGCCTTCCGCCTGCGCCTGATGACGGAAGAGATCCCGCTGCCGCCCAACTGGCCGGCGGAGGTTTGCTATCTGGAGGCCAAGGCCTTCTGCAATTGGAAGGGCGAACAAACGGGGCAGGCCATCCGCATGCCGGATGAGGCGGAATACCGCCGGATGCTCCAGGTGGCCGGGCTGGAGGCCGAGCACCACGAGTCGCCGGTTGCCGCCAACTGGAACCTGGAGCACTATGCCTCCTCCGTCCCGGTCGATACCTTTGCGCACGGCGACTTCTTCGATCTCGTCGGCAATGTTTGGCAATGGAACGAAACCCCGATCTATGGCTTCGACGGTTTCGAGGTTCATCCGCTCTACGACGATTTTTCGGTGCCGACGTTCGACAACCGGCACAACCTGATCAAAGGGGGCTCGTGGATCTCCACCGGTAACGAGATTGCCCTGCATAGCCGCTATGCATTCCGTCGCCATTTCTATCAGCATGCCGGGTTCCGCTATGTCGCTTCCGAGCGGATGGTGAAGAAGGAGTTCGATGTTTATGAAACCGATGCGCTGATCTCGCAGTATTGCGAGTTCCACTATGGCGAACCCTGTTTCGGCGTGCCCAACTTTCCGCAGACCATGGCGCTGCTGGCCCTCGATGCCATGGATGGGCGGAAAAAGGGCCGGGCGCTGGATATCGGCTGTTCCGTGGGGCGGTGCGCCTTCGAGCTGGCCGATGCGTTTGATGCGGTCGATGCACTCGATTTCTCGGCGCGCTTTGTGCAGGTCGGCGCCCGGCTGCAACGCAGCGGGAGAATCCGCTATGAGCGGATCGAGGAGGGGGACTTGGTTTCGTTGCATGAACACTCCCTGAAGGAACTCGGCCTGCACGGTGAATATTCCAACATTAACTTCATGCAGCAGGATGCCACCAACATGAAATCCGAGTTTTCAGGTTATGACCTCGTCGTGGCGGCCAACTTGATCGACCGCCTTAACGATCCCGCCCGCTTCCTTCGCGATATTCGGACGCGCATGAATCCCGGCGGCGTCTTGCTGATCGCCTCGCCCTACACCTGGCTGGAGGAGTTCACGAAAAAGGAAAAGTGGCTGGGCGGCTTCAAGCGCGATGGCGAACCCGTGACGACGCTCGACGGCCTGCACGCCGAGCTCGATGCAGGTTTCGCGCTGCAAGGCTCGCCGCTAAGGGTTCCGTTCGTCATCCGTGAAACCAAAAACAAGCACCAGCACACCCTTTCGGAAGTAACGGTATGGATAAGGAAGTAGTCTACGATTTCGACACGCCTGTTTCCCGTGCCGGCACCTTTGCCGAAAAATATGAAGCGCGCGAACGCTTTTTCGGGAAGGCCGACGTCGAACCCTTCTGGGTGGCGGATATGGATTTGCCCTCGCCCGGTTTTTTGGTGGATGCCCTGCGCGAACGGCTCGGGCATCCCATGTTTGGCTACACCGAGCAATATGGCCAGGTGTTCGACGCCATCGGCTGGTGGATGAACGACCAGCATGGTGTTGAGGTGGATCGCAATTGGATTTCGCTTTCGCCCTCGGTGGTCGCGAGCATCTCGGTTGCCGTGCAAACCATGGCCGAACCCGGCGAATCGGTGGTGGTGCTTTCGCCCGTCTATGGCCCCTTCTTTTCCTGCACCACCATCAACGGGCGCTCGGTTGCCGATTGCCGTTTGACCGTGGGGCAGGGGCGCTTTGAAATCGATTTCGATGCGCTGGAGAAACACGTGAGCCAGCCGGAAACCAAAATGCTCATCCTCTGCAATCCCCACAATCCCGGGGGGCGGATCTGGAGCAGGGACGAGCTTGAAAGGCTGGCCCGCCTCTGCGCGGACAACGATACCGTGGTCTTGAGCGACGAAATTCATTGCGATATTGTCTATCCCCCGCAGCATCATGTTTCCATGCTCGGCATCGATGCCGCACGGGAAAACCTGATCGTCGCCCATTCGATCGGGAAAACCTTCAATGCCAGCGGACTCCAGGCCTCTTTCACCATCATTCCCGATGCCCGGCTGCGTTCGCGGTTCCGGGCCGGGCTCGACCGCTCCCATGCCGGCGACGTCAATTTGCTCGGCAAGGTGGCCTTGGCCCGCGCGCTTTCGCCGGAAGGGGCCGAATACAAACGCCAGCTGGTGGCCTATCTCCACGAAAACACGCGGCAGGTCTGCGACCGGTTGCGGTTGCTGGAGGGTGCCGAGGTGATGGAGCCGGAGGCCACTTTTCTCGTCTGGTGCGACTTCCGGAAATTCGGGGCATGGCAGGAGGTCTTTGCACGATTAGTCAACGAGGCCAACGTGGCGCTCTCTGGCGGTACCTTTTTCGGTGCGGCGGGCGAGGGCTGGTTCCGTGTCAATTGCGCGCACCCGCGCTCGCTCCTGTTGCCCGCCGTTGACCGCATCGTCGATGCCTTCGGCTAATCCTATAAAACGCAGTAGAAATGAAGAAAACGGAGATATAGCCAATAAACACACTGCTATCGTTTGATTCCCGCTTCAACCAACGGGTTATTTTTGTTTTCTTCATTTCTCCCCTTCGGGTTGCCGATTTCACCGCACCTGCTTCGGTTTGAGCCCCTCGGAGTAGGCGTCTACGCCGTCGGGACTCAAATCTTTCATCTACGGTAAACTTGGCAACTGCTTTTTTAGGCGAATCGGTCTGCACATGCCAAAACGGGAGACCGGTAGCGTGATCGATGTCGCGCATGAGCCCGGTGACGCGTGGTGTTCGGTGCTGGCATCCCCCGCTTGAACGAGGGATGCCTTGTTTTCGGAAACGAACGCGCGGGATTTCCCTGATCGGGACAAATATCATACTTATGCAAGTATGATGTTTTGGGAGGGACGGAAGTTTTGTTCGTGCGACTGGGATCAAGCAAAACGGGCCGCAAGGACGCCAGGTATAAACCTAGAGCATTTTAAATAATTCTATAGCCATTAGATGAGTCATTGTGTAGAGTTCTTTGCATGAGCACTCTATCACTGGATCTACGCCAGAGAATTCTGGCCACCTACGATGCCGGAGAAGGAACCCGGCAGGACATTGCTGACCGATACAAGGTATCGCTTGGTATGGTAAAGAAGCTCCTCTCGCAACGGAAGCGAACCGGCGATATCGCCCCGCTTCACAGCCATTCAGGAAGAAAACCCTACTTCACCCAAGAGCACCGGAAGCAGATGAAAACGCTGATTGATCGGCAACCTGATATCACGTTGTGGGAGATCCGAGAGCAACTGGAGCTCGATTGCACGCTGCCTGCCATTCACTATGTACTCAAGGACATGGGGATGAGCTTTAAAAAAAACGCTTCACGCCAGCGAGCAAGGGCGCGAAGACGTGAAACTCGCACGGGCTGAGTGGATGGCCATGCAAGGGCAACTTGACATTGCTCGGTTGGTCTTTATTGATGAGGCTGGAGCCAAGACCAATATGACTCGGCTGTACGGACGCTCGCCGAAAAATGAGCGGGCTTACGATCACGCCCCGCATGGCCATTGGTGTACCACCACCATGATCTCCTCCATTCGTTTCAACGGAGAAACAGCCTGCATGGCGATTGATGCCGCCACAAGCGGCGATGTATTCCGTGCCTATGTCGAACAGGTTCTAGCTCCGACTCTTCGAGTGGGCGATATCGTTGTGCTTGATAACCTCTCGGCTCATAAGGACAAGGCTTCGTTACAGTTGATCGAAGAAGCTGGGGCAGAGGTTTGGTTCCTTCCGCCCTACAGTCCTGATCTCAATCCCATCGAAAAGATGTGGAGCAAAGTAAAGCAATTGCTTCGCGGGGAAAAAGCGCGCTCCCTGGAATCTCTGTTTGATGCGATCGGCGCTGCCTTAGGGTGCGTTAGTGCGGCGGATGCTCAAGGTTGGTTTGCCTCATGCGGCTACAGTTTAAATTAAATTGCTCTAGAAACGTAAATGAACCACAGATGAACGGGGATAAACACAGGTATCGAAACAGGATATGCATAACCGATATCCAACCCACAGGGAAGGTGGGGCCAATATCGTATCTTCTTGAATATCAGCGTCCATCCGTGTTCATCCGTGGTTCCATTCCCGAACTATTGCTGGGGCGATTAAATATTGTGAATTCTCAGCAGGGAAGGTTTGGCCACACAATTGAGAAGCAATTGCGCGCATGGAACTCAGAACCATATGGAGGATTCCTTGTTATCTTTGCGCTCTCCTGTGGCAAATAATTTCGATATTTAGCCGCCGCATCTATAAGGATAAAAGTTCCCGTCCTTCGCGTCTTGGCGGTCAATAATACCCTGGCAGAGTACTAGTCCAGCCAACGGTACATCCAGCGGACGATGCTGAAGCGGTTGATTTGGCTGATGGCTTTCTCTACCGAATATTGGACGATGTAGGCGGTTGAATCGTAGGGCGGATTCTGGATTTCACCGGTATCGAGCTTGTGCAGGGCCAGCAGCGCCCGTTTGTCGCCGAGCTGCCCCAGCGCCCAGATGGCGCTGTTGCGTTTTTCGAACGAGGCACTTTCATCCTCAACCAATGCAATCAAGGCCATGGCCGGTTCCCCTCCATAGGTTGCCTGCGCGTCCCGGGTGTAGGTTTCGACACCGTTGAAGATGAGGCGGCATCCATAGCCATAGAGAGCCAGCACCGTTAGGACGGTGATGATCATTGCGGTTCTGAAGGTTGGCTTCTTCATCGTTTCGGGAACAACCCTAACACGGACGGTCCTGGATACAAAGGTATCGGGTGGACGAAGTTTCGACTGCTTTTGCCGGTGCCTCCGGAGCCGATTCCGGCAACTCGTTTAGCAAAAAACAGTATTAGACTGGATCTCAATAAGCGGCGTGTCGCTTTGCAGTTTTTCCGGGCGGTTAAAATCCTGAAAAGGAACCTGTTTCGTCGGTGTTTCATCAAGTTGCTGTGTTGCAAGCCCCTGCTCAATGCCTTGTATTCCGACTTCTTTTTGGGGGCATGAAAACAGTCGTTTTTTCATTGAAAGAGATTAAGCGGCGGTCAATCGGGGTGCTGCCGGTGGCGGGAAACAATTGGCTTGTTGGAGGGCGGCGGTAGTGCCTTAACTATCCGTTTTTGAACCAGGAGGTCTGTCGTGAGAAGGGGTATTCGATCGATTGGCAAAATCGTAATAATGATGGCGTTCCTGTGGTCGGTGCCGGCCATGGGAGCGGGAAGAATCAGTCAAGTCAGGCTGGTGGATGGAAAAATCGAACTGACGGTTGAAACAACACCGGGAGGGCGCTACCAGCTGCAATGCCGCGACTGCCTATGCAGCGGGGCGTGGAGCAACGAGGGTCCGGAATTCGTGGCCGTTGCCGGAGCGGAGGTTCGGACGGTGGCGATCGTGGCCGCAAGCTGCAATTTCCGTGTTGTGAAGGTTGGGCAATCCTCTTCGGAGGAATTGCCGAGCGGGCCGGGGGGATCTCCGCCCCCGCCGCCTCCGCCGCGCCCGGTAAGGGAGTAGGGCGGAGCCTACTGCGCCGGTATGCCGGTGCGGATGTCGAGCTGGTAGCTCGTGTTGCCGGTGCGGATGACAACGTGGTTCATTCCGATCCGTTGGAGGATCACGCCGGGTTCGAGCTCCTCTCCTTCGGGAACAATGCTGCCGTTGATGATGGCCCGCCGTTCCCCCCGGCTTTCCGCAATGCCTGAAACCGTATACTTTTCCCTGAGCCATTCGGGCGCGTTTGCAAGCGGTTTCGGTGGTGCCGGGGCCGGGGGTGGTTTTTTCGCCAGGGTTGGTTTGGGGGGTTCCTGGGGTTCCGCCTCAAACGGGGCCACGACTTCCATCGCCGGTTCCTCGGCGAGCACTTCATCCAGGTGGTTGGCCCAGAGCGAGCCGGCAACCATCATCAGCAGGAAGCCCGCCGCGGCGTAGACCAGGAATGCGAGGAAGGTCATCCACATGGCTTCCAGATAGTCGATGCCCGTCTGCAGGCAGAACAGGATGTAGTAGACCGGGATGCTGATCCAGATGCCGCCAAACGGAATCTGCTTCACGAGTGCGGCGGAGCTGGTGATCAGCAGCAGTTTCCAGAACTCGAAGTCGTACTGGACTTTCTTGCCAATCAGCCAAAGCACCACGCCGGGCACCAGCGTGCCGATGAGCACATTCACCGCAATCGGTTGCCAATCCATTCCCATTCCGCCTTCTCGAACCAAAAATCAACCCGCAAACGAAACCATGTAGCACGACCAATGCCAGCCTGCGTCCGGATGTCCGCGAGTGGGTTGACTGCGGGTTATTCGGGCGTGCGGTCTTGCGGGAGCAACCAAGCAATGATGATGAACCCGATGCCGATGCCTCCGGCGATAACCAGGGGAGGGATGGCGGGGATCAAGGCGGTATAGCCCTCGACTCCGGTTTCCGCCAGTGTTGCCTTGCCGCCACCGATGGCATGGAACATTGGCGTGGATTCCAGTGCGCCATAAAGCAGGGTGAAGAGCAACGCGCCGACGAGGCCGCCGAGAATAAAGAAGAGCGCATCTTTTCGCAGGGCTCCGGCGGCAACGAGTCCGGTGCCGGGGCAGAATCCGGAAACCGCCCAGCCCACGCCCATGAGGGCGCCCCCGGCGATTACGCCGGTGTAGGCCGTTTTCACACTCAGATGCCCCGGGTCGGCAAGACCCAGGGCCAACAGGATGAAGAGCAGCAAGCTACCGAGTCCAATGCCCAGGAGAATGGCTTTCATGAGATGGAAATCCTTTAGGCGCAACATCTCGGTGATGCGCTGGGGGTTTGCCGCCCCCGATTTTTGAAGAACGAACCCGAAGAATGTACCGATCAGAATGGCTGCAATGAGATTCATGCTATTTCCCCTTCCTGAACATCAGAATGGCGGTCGGGATGGCACACGCAAACGCACCCATTGCAAACAGGTAGCCGCTCAGCGAGGTTTGCATCATTCCGCTCATCATGTGTCCGCTGGTGCATCCCCCGGCGAGGCGCGATCCAAACAGAACCAGCACGCCGCCGGCAAAGACCACCAGATAGCGTTTGCCGGATGAGTGGCCAAACCGGTTGCGCCAGACTTCCGGTGCCACCCGGTTTCCGGGCTGCCGGTCGGACTGGAGACGGGAGGCCAGGAACCCGCCCGCGATCATGGCGAGCACGAAAACAAAGCTGTAGTTCAATGGTTTGGCGATGCTCTTTGCATATTTCCCGCCGCTCTTGTTCAAATAGGGATTGGTGCTCGCATAGCCCGATGCCGCCGAGTCGTCCTCAACCACCAGGTCGCTTGAAAACAGGTTCCAGACCATTCCGTCGAAGATGACGAACTGGGTGGAGACCCCGATCGGCTTGACCACCACCACGGCGAGCAGGAAGGCAAGGCCCAGCGCGATCCCGCTGGCTTTCCAGCTCCATTGTTTCTGATAGAGGAATTTTTTCATGACACCTGTCCTTGTCCGTGAAGGATTGCAACGATTTGGTGCCCACAGTAATCCTTGTCCATTGGCCCGTCAATTTTAGAACGGGGGCTGGACAACGATCATGGACCGTTGAACCGGAACGTTGAAGACTACAGACTTGGAGGAGTCGTCCGTCTCCACGCGTTCCATGATCAGGTTGACCTCGGTTCCCGCTTGGCCGCGGAGCTGCTGCACGATGTTCTGCATCGACTGCCCCTTGAAGTAGGTGGGTTCCCCCTCGCCGTTTTCGATGCCCACAATGTAGTCGCCGGGCTGGGTCATTCCGGTGGAGTCGATGGCGCTGAGGACGGTGGTGTCCATGATTCTCGGCACGCCGGTTTCATCCATGTGGATTCTCGCGCCGATACCGACCAGGGCATTTTTGTTGATGGCCTCCAGGGCCACCCTTCTTTCCTCGGGATCCTCCAGCCCCATGGCCCAGTCGATCGTGCTGGGCGTATCGATCCGGACGTTTGCGGACATCGATTGGATCAGGGCCAGTCGCCGGTCCGGGTTTTGTTCCCGGTTCAGCATGTCCTGCTTTTGCGAAAACCGCCGGGCGGCGATCTCCCAATAATTCGGGGCCGGGCGCGGCCTGCGCTGGACGGCTTTCGGGGTGGACTGCTGCGGTGCCGCCTCTTTCGCCGGGGCCTTGCCCCGGATCTCCGCCGGCTCCGGTGGTTCAATGGGTTTGGGTGGTGGCGGAGCCGTTTTGCGCACAACAACCAGGGGTTCGTCTTTCTCCGGTTCGGTTGGGGTTTCCCGCACCTGCTCCGTCGCGGATGGTGGGGCCGCAGGTTCCGGCTCCGGCCTTTGCCGCATGCGATAGGCGGCGCCCATCCCCAGGGCCGCGCCGATCAATAGGATGTATGGAGTAACGGTTTTCATGGTCTGAACGTCGGCATGGCATCCATGCGATTCTAGTTGGCCAACCGCTGAAACCTATCAAACCCGGCCCGGATTTGGAAGCTGGAAACGCGGTCGCGCGGCCATCCCGTCGCGAACGCTGGAGGAATTTCCTTCGTTACCGGTGCCCGGAATCCTATTCTACGGCCCGTTGGATGGAATGAATGGAAAGGGATGGCCGATGAAGGTTAAGACCATTGAAGACGCGCGCGAGTTCGTTAAGGAAGTGAAGATCTGCACCATCTTCCCTTCCGGCAAAGTGGAGCACACTTCCCTGTGGGAACAGGTGGATTTGCCGGACAAGCAACCGGGTGAATCCGGCTGGGGCGTAAAGATGGGGGCGGTCTGGACGTGGAAGAACCAGTTGCCCGCCGACTACCCGAACGAAATCTACTACGGGAAGATCAAGGGCGGATTCGCAGTCCTGATGGAGATGGACCATCTCTCCGGAACCCATTTCCCGGCGGCCTATCAACCGGTCGAATCGCTCAACCCGCTTGCGCAGCGAATCTTTGAATACATCCGCAACGAACCCTGGACCACCACCGAGCTGCGCAACGAGGTGGTTAGCGCATGCGGCTGTTCAAAAAGCCAGTTCGACACCGCCCTTAAGAACCTGCAAATCTCGATGAACGTCGTGCGCGACTGCGAGGCCGAACAAGACACCTGGCTCACCTTCCAGGAGGTCTATGCCGACATTTGGAACCAACACGTTCCGGATGGGGTTTGATGCACGCGGCAGGGGATGCCGGGTCCCGTTGCCGGGCCAATTCGTTGCAATTAGCAGTGGGGTTCCGGGGCATATGCTGATATAGCACTGCCTGCTTTTTCGGAAAAACAGACTCAACCCAGGTATTTTCATATGATTTCAACATCCAAGATCACGATGCGTTTCGGCCAAACCACCCTCTTCGAGGATGTGTCGGTTAAGTTCACGCCGGGCAACCGCTATGGATTGATCGGGGCCAACGGTTCCGGCAAATCAACCTTCATGAAAATACTGACCGGCCAACAGGACCAGACCGAAGGCGAGGTGGCGATCGGCCATGGCTGCACGCTGGGTTATCTGCGGCAGGACCACTCGGCCTTCGACAAGCACTCGATCATCGATACGGTCTACATGGGCAATCCGGTGCTCTGGAAGCTGCATTGCGAGCGCGAATACCTCTATTCGAAGGATGAACTCACCGATGAAGAGAACGACCGGTGCGGGCATATCGAGGAGGAGTTCGGCGATGCCGGCGGCTACACGATGGAGGCCGAAGCGGCCACCTTGCTCATCGGCCTCGGCTTTACGGAGGATTTGTTCGCGCAGGGCATGACCGTGCTGCAGGGCGGCTTTAAGCTGCGCGTCCTGCTGGCGCAGGTGCTGTTTGGCCAGCCCGACATCCTGCTGCTCGACGAACCGACCAACCATCTCGACATGGAATCGATCGAGTGGCTCGTTGAACTGCTCAAGCGCTACAACGGAACGCTCATCACCATTTCGCACGACCGCTTCTTCCTGAATCAGGTCTGCACCCATATCGCCGATTTGGACTACCACGAAATCCGCATGTTCCCCGGTAACTACGACGACTTTACCATCGCCAGCCTCGATGCCCGCGACCTGCAGGAGAAGGCGAACAAGAAGGTTGAAAAGCAGGCCCAGGAATTGAAGGCGTTCATTTCCCGTTTCAGCTCCAACGCCTCCAAGGCAAAGCAGGCCACCTCGCGAAAGAAAACCCTCGATAAACTCGAAATCACCAAGTTCAAGCCCAGCAGCCGCGTCTCGCCGTTCATCCGCTTTAATCCAAAGAAGCGCCTCGGCGACAAGGTGCTCAAGGCCAAGGGGGTTTCCAAGTCGTACGATGAAGAAATCTTCAGCAACTTTTCCTGCACCATCGGCCCCGAGGAACGCGTCGCCATCATTGGTAAGAACGGGATCGGGAAAACAACGCTGCTGAACATCCTTTGCAACCAGCTAAAAGCCGATACCGGCAAAGTCATCCCCGGGGAAACCGTTGAACTCAGCATCTTCCCGCAGGATACCTCGGCGCTGCTGGATGCCGACGTCTCCGCGTTGGACTGGCTCAGCCGCTACGCCGAGCCCGGCACCTCCGAGGTCGAGCTGCGCTCCTTCATGGGCCGCATGCTCTTCCGCGGCGAGGATTGCTGGAAAAAGGTCGGTGTCCTTAGCGGCGGCGAAAAGGCCCGCCTCATCATTTCGAAAATGACGATGGAAGGGGGCAACGTGCTGGCGCTCGACGAACCAACCAACCACCTCGACCTCGAATCCATCGAGGCGCTCAACTTTGGCCTTTCGCTGTTCCCGAACACCCTGCTCTTCGTTTCGCACGACCACCGCTTCATCGCCACCCTCGCCACCCGCATCCTCGAAGTCACCGAAGACGGCATCATCGACTATCCCGGCACCCTCGATGACTACGAAGCCATGAAAAAAAGCCGCAAAGCCTAACCCAGCAGAGCCGGAACCAAATTTTACCACCCGGTTGCCGCTTCGCTGCCGTCGCTTCGCGCCAGCCTCACTTCGTGTCGCTAGAGAGCACCGAGACACAGAGAACTCCATCCCTCTGTGCTCCGTGTCCTCAGTGGTAAAAAAACCGTCGCCGCGAAGCATGATTTTCTGAAAGAAAATAGAGAGCAACGCGATCGATTCAACATGATAGGATTTGAATAGAAAGGGACTAGGTTTTTTCCAAGACTGCGCCCGGAACAAAAGGCCTTCGGCAGCCGATGCCAAGCCGTAGCTCGCATGTCCGATGCGAGTTCCCGCTACCAAGGAAACGCGGATCGGATATCCGCGCTACGCCGGACAACATGTTCGCTAAGGAACAACATGTTGCTCCTGCCCTTCGGCGAAGGGCCTAATAAACGGTCGGGTAGCTCCAAAAGGAACCCTTGTCGCACACTGGTTGTTTGATCGCTTATACCGAATTAAACGCACTCATACCTATTTCACAGGACTATTGATAACAGGACTATTTGGTCGTCGAAGATCATGATTTTAAAGATAGTCCTGTTATCAATAATCCTGTGAACCCCTTTGGTTGAGATTAGACCGCGCTGGACTCCCAGAGGTGAGGCGATTCAGGTTGGTTGCATATCAGACGCCCACGATTTCCCGCCGCAGGCTGTAGAGGGCAAAGAGCACTTCCTCCTGCTCCCGTTGGGCAATGCTGTTCTTGTCCAGCGAGTCAAGGATGTCGTCCACCACGGCCATGAACTCCGCTTCGTCGATGTTCATGCCCTTATGCGTTTCAATCATGTTCTTGCCTTCGTAGACATCCGGGCCTCCGGTCGCTGAAATGAAGAAGTTGGCCGCGCCCTTCCGCACCGCTTCAAGGTTGTCCAGATGTTCATAGCGGGATTTGATCCTCGGGTTGGCCAGATGATTGTCCAACGCATCGCTTGCGATCCGGTTAATGCCTTCCGATCCGCCGAGTCGTTCATATAATGAGTCTGCCATGGTATCGCTCCTTGTAGGTTGCTTTGCATGTACAACGTCTCCGTTGCCTCTCGCTTAACGAGACGTGATCTTAGTGTCGCAGGGCGGCAAGTCTATGAACAATAAGGTTTTATAAGGCCATAGTTCGTTGCATCGCCCCGCGGGGCGGCGGTGGTATGGTGGATTCCAAAGCCACAGATCGACACGGATTAACTCCGATCACTTATACCAAATTAAACTAATTCGTTTTTTTTACCACAGAGGGCAATGAGGCACAGAGGAGCGGGATTGCACTATTTCTCTGTGCCTCCGTACTACTATCCGTCAATTTCTTGTTTTCCTGACAAGTTTTCACCACCCGCTGCGCTAGAGGACACTGAGGCTCAGAGGATTAGGGTGCTCTGTGTCTCATTGCCCTCTGTGGTAAAAAAAAAATCTGTGTCTTCGGTGTTCATCAGTGGTTCTAAACAATTTGGTTGCGGCTATGCCGCGCTAGGTCCTCTGTGGTGAGACCATTCAGGCTAAGTTCCTATTATCTCTAAAATTTAAACCCGTAAAATGTGACCAAAATACTTGCACAATGATCATCGGTGGTTTATTTTCCTTCTGTTTTCTTGGCAGGGCTTAAGCGGAATCATAAAAAATGGGAGGTAAATTATGAAGCGTTTGATTGTGTGTTGCGATGGAACCAGGAGCACCATGGCGTGCCCAAGGGGGGAGCGATGAAGAGGCAAGCGGTCATCTACCTTCACGGCATCGGCGAACAGAAAGCCGGCTATTCCCACAAGAGTGCGGAGAAGCTTCAGGAAACCTTCGTTAAACTACTCAAAAAGAAGGATGCTTCAGTTTCCTCTCCGGATCTCATTTGCCGCGAGGTCGTCTGGGCACCCATCACCTCCGATCCGCAGGCCGAATTGTGGCGACGGGTAAACAGCAAGCATGATCTCGATATGGTCAAGCTGCGCAAGTTTCTGATCTCCTTTGCCGGCGATGCCATTGCCTATCAAAAAACGGGCGAGGGCGACGAGGTCTACAATGAGATTGATGCAAAGGTGCAGTCCGTCATCGATGCCGTAAAAAATGAATATGACGGCGATGATGTTGAATTCACGTTTGTGGCGCACAGCTTGGGCTCAATCATCGTTTCCAACTACCTCTACGATCATGCGGACGACATCACCGCTACGAACCTGTTTACATTGGGTTCTCCCATCGCGGTCTGGGCCTTGCGCTATGGCGATCCTGCCAAAGCCGATAGCCCAACCCAGGTCGAACGGCCTAACGGAGCCTGGATCAATATTCTCGACGATGAAGACATCATTGGTTATCCGCTGCGCGAGCTGAATCCACATTATAAAAAAGCCGTCGACATGGATTATGTCACCGAGATCGGCGGCGTCATCAGCATGGGCAATCCCATCAGCCACATCGGCTACTGGGAAGACAACAACGCCATCAAACCCATCGCCTACAAGTTGGTATTGGATTATCTACGAATCCACCAAAACAAACCCTACAGCAAACCCGCCTACCTAAAATACATCCGCTCACTATGGAATGTTTGAATTAATTAAATAAAATACGGAGATATATCATGCCAACACCTGGATCATCCCACGCATTAGTTCTTGCAATAACAACCCCGCCAGCTGAAGCAGCGGCAAAGTTAAAGCTATATCTTGATGCTTCAAAATATGCTGCAATCGCTGTCGTTCATGGGAACAGCAAGAGTGCTGCCAAAGCATTCGACCTAGCTAAACAGCGCTATGCCACCAAGCGCGGTGTCGTGTGGATTACCGATTCCGAACTCCTGAACAATATCACGGACATGCCCGCAGCTTCCAAAAAACTATTCAGGCCGGTTGATGGTTACCTGATGACCTTCATCAGCCCCCAAAACAAACGAATCGAAGAGAAATTGAAACGTTTCAAGCTCAACACATTGAATATCGATGAGTGCTATCTGAAGACTAAAACAGCATAGATCAGGCTACATAATCCAACGGGAGTTCGAGGTATGTCAAAGGCTAATCATATTAAACTAGCGGTTCTAATGTGCTTCACGGGTTTGTTTTCGGTAACGATGGTAGAAGCGGGTTACACGTCAGTCTCCAGCTCCTTTCAGTCATATGAGACAAGAAGAGGCGAGACCAATGCCATCTCGAATCCACCGAAGAATCTCGTAGACTATGAAAGTGTGGTTGAGATTAAGCCTGACAGAGCGGCACTGAGTCGGGCAATCGGCCTTGGCCCAACCAAGGAACAATCAAGAGAGATCAGCTTACTTCAAGAGCAGATAAAAGCCATCCGGAAAGATATTCGCATTGTTCTGGGTCTAGTTGAATCATATGAACGTTTTTATGCATCGTTTGATCCTAGCAAGGCAACCCAGCTAAAGTATGTGGAACTCTGGACAAAGCAGTTGGCCATAGTGAGTCAACTCAAAACAAATATTCATGAATACGTAAACCAGCGATATTATTATGGGAAGTGGAACTACAATGCCGATGATGAAAGCAAGCTTGGCATCTCGCTGGAAGAGTCCGATGTAGCCAATGATCATGTCAGCAGTATCTACAATCGTATCGCGCCGTCTGCCAGCAACTATAGTCCAGATGCGATAACCGAGTTCCTTAACGAATATATTTCATTGTTAAATGATAAGATCGAAAAGTATGAACTGGCTCTAATAAAAGACAACGCTCAACTCGAAATGGAAGCCAAATTGGTCAGGGGAAAAGAACAGATACCTGTAACCATCAGTCCATACACAAAAGTTGCCGGATCCGGCAGAGGCCAGAAGAGTAAACGAATCGGCATACCAAGCGAGGAAGATACCAAACGAGTTGCAGATGAATACAAGGCCTATAACGAGTTGGCCAAAACTATCAATGTCATCCTAGACAAGAGCACAGAAGAGAATATTAAAAATCTACAACGGGATATCGTAACCGCACTTTCCAACTCATTCTCATCGGTAACGAATTCTCTCCTGACCGAACTGAACGATATTACAAATACGAACGATACAACGCTGGCCGTATACAAGGCTGATGCACAAGCAATCATCGATAAAACTAAAGCAGTAAAAAAGCAGATCGAGACCCTTATTAAATCCGCTTCGGCTGATACGCCGATAAGTCCTGTTGAGGTCGCAGCCGAAGCAACAACAATTGTTGCTGGTATTGAAGCAATAAAAGAGAATGTTGTTATTCTGGAGCAGAAGGCATCCTCCTCTCAGAATCTAGCTGCAAACCAGAAAAAGTGGCTGGATGATGTATTGAAAAAGGCTGGAGATGCTCTGGATACAGGGCTGAAAAACACCAACGGAGATTTTGCCCAGCTTTACGTTTCTCTGATGGCTCTCAAAGGTCTTCCTCAAAGACAATCCTTCGGTAAACTGGACGGGAGGACAATTGCACGCACGCCGTTTTCCATAGCGCTTTCTCCTGCTGGAGTTGTTCATCTTGCAGATACTCCCGCAGAACAGGGCGATGACCTCATGGTCATATATAGTGTTACAGTGAATCCGAGAATTGCGTCTGAAGAGAGTGAAAACACATACACCTTTGAAGGATCGAAGCTTTTTGGAGTAAGGAAGTTCGGGTGGTACACTACCTACAACGCTCAGCTTTTGTTCTTTAACCGTTTAAGTGACAACTCCTCCTCCTTCAGGGCGGCACCTGGGGTGGGATATAACTTCCATTACAGGCCCATATCATATGGCCACACATTTTATGATATATTTGCTCCCGGATTGGGAATCAATGTTTCTGCTCCAAGCTTTGAGACCGGAACAGAACTCGCGGTCGGTGTTCAGCTTACTCTTCTCAAAAATTTCCTGCAGTTGGGTTACGGCTACAACCTGAGCGTTGAGGATGATCCGCACATGTTTTTCTTTGCGCTGGATCTAATCCAGACCTTCCAGGCAGTTCCTCGTTAAATGAGGGGTAGGTCTAAATAATATATATTTAAGTTGAACCATCGGACGCATATTGAAGCGAAAGGGTCAGGGGCCTTGGTGAAGTCCTCTTTTCTTTCGCTAAATCCCGCGGTCGGGACAAAAGCCTTACCCTCGGTAAACGCTGTTGTTAATGGAAAGTTTGTACTCATGGAGATTTAACTGGGAGGTCGCTAATGGAAGATCCGGTCTATGTAAAAATCCTTGAGGAAAAAAGTAGGTGGAAAAAGGCTTTTCATTTCGTGGGACAGCTCAGTGTGGTGCTGGGAATCGTCGCTATCGTCGTGAATCTCTTTTTAGCTCTTGATGAACGAGATTTGGCTAGAGAGGAGCGTGCTGCAAACAAATTTTTTCGAGAGCAAGCTGATTTTCGAGCGATGTATGATGATGTAATCAAGAACAGGTACAGTACGGAGAAGCTTGTGGAGGCCATAAGCGAAATACTTGACAAGGGTTACAGTGTTGCGGGATTTGACCTATCCCGAACATCGACTAGTAACCTAATTGGTCTTTCCGGTCAGAATCTCTATGCCATTAATTTCAATGAATCAACACTCGATGATTCCAATCTATCAAATTCTGATTTAACAAGGTCTTCTTTCCAAGAGGCTTTTATTCACAAGATAAATTTCTCGAATGCATTGCTCATTATTACTGATTTTCGAGAGGCGAATTTGAGTTATACGGATTTTTCAAAGGCAAATCTCGGTAAGGCGATTTTGGATGATAGTGATCAATACAATATCCAATATACAGAGTCGGAGATGATCGAGACATCATCGACTAATGCGACTTATGATAATGTTGATTTCTTTAAGGCATATCTGGCCGAAGCAGACTTCTCTCAAGTCACGGTCAAATCCTCAGCGTTACTAGAAATTGAAATTGAAGAGTCTGTTTTTAGGTTTTCCAGCTTTGATAGCTCTGATCTTAATGGTGCAAGAATCACAAATAGTGACTTTTACGGCAGTAAGTTATCGAGCTGTTCATTTGTTGGGGCTTCAGTTACTTCATCTGATTTTTCAGATGCCACGCTGAAAAACATCACTTTTGATCAAGCGGATTTAACCGATACCTCATTTAGTTTTACTTCTTTTGCTAACGTTAATTTCGGTAGTGCCAATCTTGACAATGCCCGGATCTTCGGGGCTCTGTTCATCGGGTGCGATCTCTCTTCGGTCTCTAACCTTAAACAAGAATCGGTTGATCGGGCATTTGGCAGTCACAGCACTAAATTGCCAAATTACATCAATCGGCCTAAAAACTGGAACCAGTCTGATGGGGAAAGCTCTGATCAATGGGTGGATTTTGAGTCGGAAAAGAATCTGAATAAAAAAATCGCTAACTGAAATGCTCTCAGCAGATACCTTGTTTAGAGTGTATTAGTCATGATGATCTCGACGGACTTAATGTTTTTCTCGGCAAGGAGGGTGGCGGGGCCGCCGATGGAGCCGAGGTAGAAGCCGCTGTGTTTGGTGCGGGAGTCGGTGATGGTCTGGGTGCGTGGAGCTGTTGAATTGCCGAGGTTACGAATTGTTGCAGGTCATCTAGCAACGGTTGGAGCTGCTGTTTAACGAGATCCCCGGAATGTGCTGAACTCTTTTTCAGTGATCCATGTGCCTGTTTTGCGATCATATATTTGGATGCGGGTGCGATAGTATTTATTTTCCTCGATTTTATCGATTACGATATCTTCGTTTGATTCAAATACACCAATCAGTGTCCAGGCATGTGTTTCCATGTCTTGAATGCTGACCCGCACCTTTTGGTCTCCGAATGAGTTGGCGGGGTAGACAATCGATGATTCGGGGGCGCCGTTATCAATGGATTTCAGCGTTAGCTTGCTCCACCGCCCGCGGGCCCAGATGGCATCACCCTTTTCCTTGATCGAGCCGTTAGTGCTGGAGCGCGCTTCGACGGATATTTTATCGCCTTTATTGATTTCGATATCCGACCAGCGGTGGGGCGTGGGATCATATTCTTTTTTCCACTCACGGTTTCTTACCGTTATTTGGGATTTCCCGTTGACCAAGATGCGATAGAAGCATTCACCGGACGGTTCTCTTAGGGCCGTGAGTGTTGCCGCATAGGTTCCGCTTTCCCCAGAGAAAACAAGCGAGGCGCGGGCCCATTTGTTCCGGTGTTCCGTTTTGCTCGTATCGATCGCCAGCGCTTTTTGTTCGACATCCTTATAGAACGGCACCTCCCCTTGGTCTATCTCCGGGAAATCGGTAACTGCATTGAACACATATTCCTCTGCGAGAGCTTGGCCGCACAGCATAAGTGCGCATAGAGTTGGGATGGTCGAGCATCTCTTCATAGTCTGCCTCTTGTTGGCATTTTTTCCTCAGAATGTCGGCAAAGAAGTCGTGGCCTTTTCTTTTTTGCAGAACCTTTAATACGCAATCGGTGAAAAACGTGCCACCAACTTGGCGGCCTCCGTGCGTTTTCCTCCAGCACCGCTTCCCCGACGACTGGTGTTGTCGCTTACACTTGTATGCATGCTACACGTTCCAGCGCCCCGTTCAAGCTCCCATGCATTCTCGGATATCCTCGTGCTTGATGCGGCGCCAGAAGCGTTCAATCATCACATTGATAAGTCTCCGTCCCTTGGGGCGCGGGGGGTTGCCCGTTCGGCGGTGAAGGCGGGCCGCCTGCGGTACGGCCATTCGGGTCAGGCCGCCTAAATCGTCATTTTGTCTGAGGGGTCGGTCCTTTGATCTTTGTGTTTGATGAACTAAGGGTCATCCAAGAGGCTCCGAATGGCGTTGGAAAAAGGGTGAGAATATTAGGGTTTGATGCAAAAGATCTCGAGCGGTTTTGGGGGCGCGCGGTGGTTGCCCGTTCGGCGGGGCAGGCGGGCCGCCTGCGGTACGGCAAGTGGTGCGTCGGCGGTGCGGTGGTATTTCCCCGGCGGGGAATGGTTGGTGCGGGAGCGGGGACATTCCTGTCCCCGACGTCCCGGGTGTCGGCCCAATTGTTTCGTCATTTCCTGCGGAAGACATCGACAACGAATTCGTGGCCTGAGGCGGGAGTGGGGGTGGTTTTTTACAAATGCTTCATCCAGCCGATGAGGTTGGTGAGGTGCCAGCCTTGGCGGCGGTAGAAGCCGAGGGCGGGGTGGTTGTCGCGGTCGGTCTGTAGTTGGAGCCGGCCAAGGCCGCGTTCAATCGCCCACTCCTCGAGGGCTCGGAGCAGGGCGGCGCCGATGCCCCGGCCCCGGTGGTCGATATCGACGATGACGTCTTCCACCAGACCGACCTCGCGGCCCTTGGCCGTCGAGATATGGATTTGCACGGTGCACATGCCAACGACTTTCCCGCCGGACTCGGCCACGAAGATTTGCGCCCCCGGTCGGCCCAGCAGGAGTTCGAGCCCCTGCGCCTGGGTTTGGAAGTCGGCGGTGAAATCCTCCTCGATGGCGAACAGCTCGTGGAGCAGCTCGGCCATCACCGGAACATCCTCTATGGTGGCGGTCCTGATCTTCATCTTGGCCTGTCTGTTTTATTTTCGAGTTGGAGTTTTTTTCTTCCGTCGTTTTTTGAACAGGGTTTCGTAGTCGATATCGAGCTTCTGGATCTTGTAGCGCACCATGCGCTCGGTAATGCCGAGCTCGCGGGCGGCGGCGCTGATGGTGCCCTTGTGCCGTTTGAGCGAGTCGACGATCAGGTCGCGCTCGAGCATGGCGACGCGCGCCTTGAGCGTATGCTGGTTGCTGCCGGTTGCGGCAATGGCCACGGGCGTCTGCAGGGTGGGCGGCAAGTCGTGGCCATGGATGACGCCATCCTCCCGGCCCATGAGCACCGCGTATTCGATTGTGTTTTCGAGTTCGCGCACATTGCCTGGCCAGTGGTAGGCCATCAGCATGTTGATGGCCGGGGTGCTGACGCGGCGGATTTCGACCGCCATCTGCTTGGCATACTTCTTCACGAAAAAATTGGTGAGCGTCAGGATGTCGTCGCGCCGCGCGCGCAGGGCGGGCAGGTGGATCGGGAAAACGTTGATGCGGTAGAACAAGTCCTGCCGGAACTGGTTTTCGAGAATCGCGGTTTCGAGGTCGGCGTTGGTGGCGGCGATGATGCGGACGTTGGCTTTGCGCAGCTCGTTGCTGCCGACGCGTTCGTAGGTGCGTTCCTGCAATACGCGCAGCAGCTTGACCTGGGTGGTGGGGGAGAAGTCGCCGATTTCGTCGAGGAAGAGGGTGCCGCCTTCGGCTTCCTGCACCCGGCCGATGCGCGTTTGCAGCGCCCCCGTGAAGGCGCCTTTTTCGTGGCCGAAAAGTTCGCTCTCCAGCAGGTTTTCGTTCAGCGCCGCGCAGTTGACCTTCACGAAGGGTTTCTTTGCCCGGCCGCTGCTGTAGTGGATCGCGGCGGCCACCAGCTCCTTGCCGGTGCCCGACTCGCCGCGGATCAGCACCGTGGTGTCGGAGGCGGAAACCTGGTGGATGCGGGTATAGACCTCGTGCATCAGGTGCGAGTTGCCGATCATGTTTTCCGGCTGGAATTTTTCCATCATCTCCGTGCGCAGCCGCAGGTTTTCGGATTCGAGCACTTCGCGCTCCATGCGCGAGGTCCGCCGCGCCGAAACGTCGTTGGCGATCATGGTGGCGACGATGGAAAGAAACCGCGCGAGCTCGTTGAGCTCGGGCAAGGGCCGCGCATCGCAATCGACCGAAAGGGTGCCCACGGTTTCGTTCTCGACCATGATTGGAACGCAGATGAAGCTGAGCTTTTCGTCGGACCGCCCATGCAGGCGCCCCTTGAAGCGGGGCTCGTCCGAAACAAGCGGAACCACGCGCAGTTCGCCGGATTCGAGCACCTGCCCGGTAATGCCTTCGCCGCGGCGGTAGGCCGCGCCCTCGGCCTGCCGCACTTTAAGGTCTTTCACCGCCTCGACGCGCAACTCGCGTCCGTCGGCCGTGAGCAGCATCAGTGTTCCACGCTTCACGCTGCGGCTTTTTTCAAGCACATCGATTACTTCGAGGAGAACCTCTTCCTGCTGCGATTTCGAAGAGAGAGTACGGGCGATGTCGGCCAAGGTTTCGAGCTCCTTGATGTGCCGCTGGTCACAGAGGGTTGGATTATCAAACTTACAATTTGGCATTTGCTATAGGTCATTTTAAGAGTCGAAATTACAATTATGTTGCAAAGTGCACGCCTTCCGACATGTTCGGAACCTAGTATTGCATCAGCTGTGCCAACGGGGTTTGGGGCATGGCGGTTGAGCCGTCATTTGTGGGGATCGCAGTCGCCTTCCGCCCCCGCCCACGAACAATTGCACGTGTAGGTGGTGGCGTTCTCTTCGATCACCGGGAGGCCCAGGCTGAAGTTGGCGGTGAGGAGCGGGATGCGTTCCCCGTGGTGGTCGATGTATACCTTGCGGCAGGAGGATGCGGAGACGAGCTGCATAGAGCCGCAGTGGGGACAGGCGGGAGGATTATTCATAAAACATATTCCGGAGCTGGCGCGGGGTGACGGGCTGCTTGGTTTCGAGGGCGTGGTTGCGGATTCGGTTGAGCAGCCAGCCGAGCGGCTCCTTGCCGGGATTGATATGGATTTTTTCAAGGGCGTGGCGGAGCGCCGCCTCGCCGGAATGGACGCCGAGCACGATCTGCGTGTCGTCGGTGCGGCCGATATCGGCGGCGGAAAAGGGTTCGTAGGCCGCCCGGTGGTTGAGCACGGCGTGCACATGGATGCCCGACTCGTGGCTGAAGACGTTTTTCCCGATGATCGGGAAGCACCGGGGCGCTTCCATTCCGGCGGCCGGCAGAACGAGGTTGCACAACGGGGTCAACAGGTGGGTCTTGATGCCCAGCTCCGGCACCGCCATCGCCACCTGTTCGAAGGCGGCGTTGCCGGCGCGTTCGCCGATGCCGGCGACGGTGACGTCGGCTGCCGCTGCTCCGCCTTCGTAGGCGGCGAGCGTGTTGGCCGTGGCCATGCCGAGGTCGTTGTGGGCATGGAACGCCAGTTCGAGTCCGGGAACGGCTTCGTGCAGTTCCTCAAAAAGTGCCCGCGTTGAGAATGGGTTCAGCACGCCCACGGTATCGGCGATCCGCAAGCGGTTCGCTCCGAGTCCATGCACGCCGCGGGCAAAGGCAAGTAAGAGGGTGCGGTCGGCGCGTGCCGAATCCTGTGCGCCGACGGAAACATATCCAAACCGCCGCAAGGCTTCGGGCAGCACCTTTTCGAGGGTTTCGAAAACCCATGCCTCGGATTTGCCCAGGGCCTGGAAGTGGTGGCCGGAAAGGGGGAACGAGAGGTGGACGGATTCAAGGCCGGCGGCTTCGGCGGCGTCGAGGTCGGCCAGCGCGGCGCGGCACCAGCCGGTGATTCGGCAGGGTAGGTTGAGCGCAAGGATGGCGGCGATGTCCTCCTGCTCGGTGCGGCCCATCATCGGGATGCCGGCCTCGATCTCGCCCACGCCGGTTTCGGCGAGGGCGATGGCGATCCCGATTTTTTCTTCTCGCGTGAAGACCGCGCCGGGCATCTGTTCGCCGTCGCGCAGGGTGGTGTCGATTAAATAAGGGGATTTCATTGCATCCCCATAGCGCGAGGTGTGCCAGCCCCGTACCGACCAAGGAGTCCAAGGCGTTAAGTTGTTGGTTTTAAATGGTTAAGTTTTTGGCATTCCTCTTGATGGCTTCGACGGCGGTTCGGAAAGAAATGTCGGAACGGTACCAATGCGGTGCGGGCGGGTGCCGCAAGCCATGCAAATGCAGGGGGATAGGCAAACTTCGACATTTATTTCCTAGCCCTTGGTGAAAAACACGAAAAATGTTGGACTTGTTCCTGAGGGGTGGAGACGTCCTCCCCTGCCGGGTTGGCTCGTACTAATTAGTGTTTGCAGCCAAAGACATCGCTGCGCGTGTTCAGGTTGTGGCACCAGTCGCCTTCGTTCCTTTTCCTAGAAGTAAACGGCGGCCGAGCAGCCGAAGTTGTAGCGCTCTTTCCAATCGTTCTGGCTACCGAGCCGGGTCAGCTCCTGCATAAGGAACAGGTCGAACGACAGGGGCTTGAGCGGGACGAGCTTGACGCCTCCGCTGAACCGGTTGCGGTAGAAACTGTTGTCCTGGAAGTTATAAATCAGTTCATCGGCGATGTAGGGTTTGATGCTCCATCCGGTGAACCCCTGGGTCGGTTGCAGCGTGAGCTTGGGACGGAAATCGGTGATAGCGTCCACCGAATCCAGGTCGGTGTGGAACAAGCGCAGCCGCGTTCTAAGATTCAATCCGCGCCAGCTGGCCGAGTTGTTCAGGTTGAGCAGCCAGGTGGGCTTGCTGATCCAGTCGGACTCCTTGGAACGGGCCGTGATGTAGCGGAAGGCGGGGGAAAGCCGCCAGTTTTCGGCAAACGCCCAGCCCAGCTCCAGCTCGGTGTGGTGATAGTAGTGGAAGCTCCCCTTTTCGGTGTAGCGGTGGTTTTCCACCAGTTTCAGCGTGAACGAATCCGAAAGCGGGCCCTTGACGGCACCTTCTAGCCGGATAATGTTTTCGGAGGCATCCCAGGCCCGGCAACGTGTTGCCACACCCAGCGCCGCCCAGGCGAGGACTACAACGGTTGCAAACTTCACCTAATACTCCTTGTAAACCGCAAGTCCTCTGGTAACCAGTTCATCGTTGATGTTGATGAAACCGCCGTCCTGCTCCAGCCAGATTTCGGCGAGGTAGCGGCCATACTTGCCTCGTTTGTCCTTGATGGTTTCGAGGAGCACCTCCTTGCCGAGGATACGTCCGCGCAGGTAGTCGCGCGCAACCTTGCCCGCTTCCTTTTCGTCGCCGCGCATCTCCGGAGCATTGATCCGGTGGAGCCGTAGCTTTTCGCCCTTGATGGCCGTTTTCAGCCCCAGGTCGATTTCCACGGTGACCGTGTCGCCGTCGTACGCATCCGTTACCAGTGCCTTGTAATGGTATAGCCAGTCTGCATTTTTCATGAACCGAGTGTAGGCCAAATGGCGAATGACTTCAAACCCCATCTTGGTGACCTGCCGGTTAAGACCGTTTGAAATGGGCGTCGCTCCCCCCGGAAACTAAAGGCCGGTGTCTTGGATGATGTTGGCCTTGGTTTTTTGGGGAAGGCGGGGGATGCGGTCGAGGTCGTCGGCGGAGTTGATGGGGCGGAGTTCGATGATGCGCGCGGCGGTGGCGGGACCGACGCCCTTGATGGCTTGCAGTTCTTCGGCGGTGGCGGTGTTGATGTTGATGGGGCCTTTGATGGCGGCGGAGTTGGTGATGGCGTTGAGCTCGGCCACCTCCAGGCGGGAGGCGGCGCGTAGTTCGACCAGGCGGTCGGGGTTGGTGGCTTTCCAGATTCCCTGTTTCTTCAGGGCCGCGACGGTTTCCTTGTCGTCGAGGCGGGCGGCGGCTTCCTTGTAGTGGGTGCCGTCGGGGAGCTCGCGGCGGTAGCCGTAGGAACGGGCGTATCCGTGTTCAACCAGCAGTTCGGCGAGGTCGTGCCCGTCGGCGGTGGTAACGAAGGCGAAGACGCGCCCGCCCGGTGACCGCCCCATGGCATCGGCATACGCGGTGTGGACGGTGAAGGGTTTGGCCAGCTGCTTTTCGGTAAAGTTCGCGGCTTCCTTGCCATACTCGAAAACCTTCCGCTTGTCCGCCATGCCGAAATGCTGCGCCTGCTCGCGCACGCGCCGGGCATCGGATTCGGTGGTGGCATGGGTTTCCGGGCAGTCGACATAGTAGAGGCGGACGACCTGCTTCTTGTCGTTGTGTTCAATCATGAAGCTGTCGCCGTCGTTGCCGCCATAGTCGGCCAGCACCGCGCCATCTAGCCGCACCAGTTCGCCGCCGAGGCAAACGCCAGTGAACATCGCTATTGCCAAAACTATTCCCGATCGTTTCATGCAAGGAACATATCCACGAAATAGACTGAATACACGAAACTAATTGCAACAGACCCACAAAAAAAGGCTGTTCACGGAAGTGCTTTTTTCCCGGGAACCGATCGCAGAACCTCTTCAGGTATTGTTCTCGGCAAAGCGCAGCTTTCAACCACGGAACGCACGTCGCCGGGCACGTGGCATATGCGTCTACCGGCGTTGGCCGAGGAACGGTGCTCCGCGCCGTTTTGTTTCACCGACGCTGGAAAAGAACCCGCAGGATGTTGCAGTTATGCTGACGGCCGTCAGCATAACTGCAACATCCTGTGGTGGGTTTCGATCTGTGCAAAGGTCGAATTCAACGGGGTTCGGAAGTGCATGCAGGGACAACGGCTCCCTGTTTTTCCAGCTCAAGACGCTCTTCCGTGAAGAGGCAAAAAAAAGACGGCTGGAGGCCGCCTTTTCGGGGGTGTGTTTCCAGCTGGCCGAAGCTCTAATCCAACACCAGGATCTCGATGTTGCGGAACTGGCACGGGTGGCTTTCGGCTTGGAGCGAGATATGGCCGCCGTTCATGGGCGTGCCGTCATCGAAGCGGGCATTGGTATATTCCATGACCAAGTCCCCGTTGATCCAATGCTGGATGGTGCCATCTTTGACGACCGCCTCAGCCTTGACCCATTCGCCGAACGGTTTGGATGGGATCGTGCTTTTCACCGATCCCTTCACCTCTTTGCCGTCCTTTTCGACCATGCACCCCGGCGTGAACAGCGAACCGGTGGTGCGGGTGTCGCCCAAAAGCTGGAATTCGGCGGAGTTGGGGAAGTTTTGGTTGACCTCCATGTTGGAGGGGTGGGGGCAGTGGAGCATGATGCCGCTGTTGGCGTAGGCCCATTTCGGCGCACCCGGAACCTGCTCGCCAATGAAGCGGTATTCGCAACGGAAGCGATAGTTCGTGTAGGGCTTGTCGGTATGGATGTGGCCAAATTCGCCGGTGAATTTTTCGCCGGCATAGTCGGCGTAGGAAACCGTCAGGAGTCCATCTTCCACGCGGAACATGTTGCCGGGGTTTTCGCCCATTTCGGATTTGGCGATCTTGACGATCCATCCATCCAGATCCTTGCCGTTGAACAGGCTGGTATATTCGCCTTCGGCGAGGGCGGCGGTGGATAGGGCGAGTGTTGCAATGAGGGTGGGCAGTCGTTTCATGGTTGTTCCTTGAAGGTTCGTAGTTCCGCCTGCAGGCGGAACTACGTGCTTTTTCCTATCCGTTCAATTCCCAGCCTTTGCGATACGTTTTCGAGAGGAACGCATTGGCGGCGGGTTCGTTGGTAACCACGCCGGCCTTGGCGTCGTAGGTCAGTTCCTTGCCGGCGCGGTGGGCGGCGAGGCCGAGCATCAGGGTTTCGATCATGCGGCCGGCATAGTCGAAGTCGCAGTCGGTCTTAAGGTCGCCCTTGCAGGCGTTGAACCACTGGTGCATGAAGCCGCCGATCGGTGCGCGCGGTTCCTTGGGCGGCGTGTAGTAATCCATTCCGGTCTCTTTTCCGAGTGGAACCAGGATGCGGTTGTTGAAGTCGGCGATGAGTACGCCCTTGGAGCCTTTGAACATGGCGCCGTGGCCAATCTTCTCGAGGTCGATCGCGCTGTTCGGCGATTTGGGGCGCGGGCCGCCCTGGTACCAGGCCAGGCGGATTTCGTCGCGCCAGTCGTTGGCCGGCATGGTGAAGATGGCGGTGAGCTCGGAGGGGCAGACATCGGGGTTGACCGCATCGCCGAAGGCCTTGATCTTGGTGGGGCGGTCGGCATCGATGGCGTTCCAGGCGAGGTCCATGGTATGGCTGCCCATATCGCCGATCTGCCAACTGCCGAAGTCGTCGTACATGTTCCATTTGAGGCAGCCTCTTCCGGGCTTCAGGTCGAAATAGTCGGGGTTGTAGGCGTGGAATTGGGTCGGGCCGATCCACTGTTCCCAATCGATGTTGGCCGGCGGGGCGCCGGTGGCAGGGAGGTAGGCGGTTTTGTCGTGCGTGCGGTTGCCCCAGGTATGGACGTCCTTGAGCTCGCCGATGGCGCCGCCCTTGATCATTTCGGCCACGCGGTCGAAGTTGGGCAGGGCGTGGCGCTGGGTGCCGTGCTGGGTGGCGAGCTTGTGCTTGTTCTTCAGGTAGACTTCGCGGACGGCGCGCGCCTCGGCCACGCAGTCGCCCAGGGGCTTTTCGCAGTAGACGTGCAGACCGCGGTTCATGGCCCAGATGGAGATGAAGGCGTGGTGGTGGTCCGGGGTGCAGATGACCACGGCGTCGAGATCCTTTCGCTCCAGGCATTTGCGCCAGTCGGTGTATTGCGCCGCGCTCGGGAATTCCTTGGCGGCCATGGCCATGCATTCGCCATGCACGTCGCAAAGGGCGACGACGTTCTGGGTTTTCAGGTCGTGGTGGTGCTGCCGTCCGCGGCCATAGGCGCCGATCAGGGCAATGTTGAGTTTGTCGTTTCCGGCCGCCAACGTTCCGCTGGGAAGGAGGGTCAGGCCGGCGCCGGTGGCGATGCTGGATGCGAGGAAGGTTCGTCTTCTGGTATCGATGTTCATGTTGTTTTCTCCTGATTAAATTTCAAAGTCGTCGACTTCGCGGTAGGCCTGGATCAGGCGCTGCTCGCCTTCGGCGCCCGGGCGGCTGATGCCGTGCTCCATGCCGACAATGCCCTTGTAGCCTTTGTCGTAAAGGTGCTTGAAGACATTCTTGTAGTTGATCTCGCCGGTGGTGGGTTCCTTGCGGCCCGGAACATCGCCCACCTGGATGTAGGCGGTCTCGTCCCACGCGCGGTCGATGTTGTTGATCAGGTTGCCGATCTCGATCTGCTGGTGGTAGAGGTCGTTGAGGATCTTGCACGATGGGCTGCCGACGGCCTTGGCGATGGCGTAGGCCTGGGGGACGGTCTTCAGGAAGACGCCGGGATGGTTCATGTAGTTGAGCGGTTCCATCACCATCACGAGTCCGTGGGGTTCCATCAGCTCGGAGCAGTATCTGAGGTTGTCGACCACATTGGCGAACTGGTAGTCGTAGTCGAGGTTCGGATTGTCGGCGCCCAGCACGATGGTGGTCCACTTGGCGTTGACGCGCTTGGCGGTTTCGATGGCTTGGTCGCACATTTTTTTCAACTCGGCGCGGACGGCCTTGGGATCGGCATCCACTCCCTTGCCACGGTTCTTATCGCCCATAATGTTGGAGGTGAGCATGTAGGTGTTCATGCCGAAGCCCGTCACGAAAACGCCCATGGTCATGCCGAGCGCGGCCAGCTTGTCGCCGATCCTCTGCTGGAGCTCGACCGGCTTGTTCATCATGCCGTTGTCTTCGATGCCCCGGAAGCCGTTGTCGTACATGAACTGGATCTGGTCGAGCGGATCCTTCCCCGCACTATTCACAAAATGGCGGAAACCGGGGGCATACATTAGCTTGAACGGGGTGGCTGGGTTTTGTGCCGAAGCGGTAGTCGCCAGCCCGGCCGCTCCAACGGTGGCCAATGTGGTGGTTGTTGCTGCGAATGTCCTGCGGTTCATCATCTTCTCCCCTGGGTTGTTAGTCTATTCCCACTAAACGAAGCACAATTGCCCATAGTGGACATGCCCGAAAGGCCTGTTCTTGTAGAAACGGGGCAAATCCTTGTATGAAATCCGCATGCATGCATCTTCAGCGGGCGGTTTCCGACGCTGCGCTTCGGTGTCATTTAATTTGAGGCAACTCGCTTGGGCGCGAGGGCGCGAGAAAGATCTCGACCGGTTTTCTGCCGGGGGCTACACTCCGCTTAGTTGATGAAAGGAGTATAGTGATGAGTTTACTTCTGATTGTTCTGAAGGTTGTGGCGAGTCTGGCTTTTCTTGCGGCCGGCTCCGCCAAGTTGGCCAAGGCGAAAACCTTGGTTGAGCAGTTCCACGATTTCCGCTTGCCGATGGAGATTATGTATTTCATCGGGATTCTCGAAATATTGGGTGCTGTTACGCTATGGTTCGATTTCCTAACGATCTGGGTCTTGTCGGCGCTCGCCTGCCTGATGCTGGGGGCGTTGAAGAGCCATTTTTTCGCCAAGCATCCTATTTCGAGGCTAATTCCCGCCGCCGCCCTGTTCGGCCTCTGTGTTTGGGCCGCGCTGTTGGAAAACTGGCTGTCTTAGGCATCCAGGAGCCCATCCTGCGCGGTTTGCCCGGCTGGATTGCGCGGGGTGGTTGAAATGGATGGAACCTCTTTACTTTGCCTTCCGATTCCTTATGATGCCACCATCCAACGAAAGGTCGGGCAATGAATAGACAGTACGCACGGTTCATCGATATGGCGCCCGCGGATGCCCCCGGCACCCGCTAACGGTTCATGGGACGCAGGCGCAGACGGCGGAAGCCGGGAAAATGGACGGTCATCCTCCTCGTGGGGGTTGCCGTGTGGTTTGTGCTCGAGGGGCGCTTCTATTTCCCAAAATACATACGCCCGCCCGGGGATGCCGAACCCGTGGTGGTTGAACTGGACACCACGTCGTATTGCCATTGCCGAAAATGCTGCAGCTATAAATGGCTCGCATTCATTCCCTATCAAAAAACGGGGACTTTCAGTGGCCGCATAAAAAAGATCGGCGTTACCTCGTCCGGGGCAACGGTGCGCCCCGGTTCCATTGCCGCCGATATCTCGATCTATCCCTATGGCACCATCATGCACGTTCCCGGCTACGGTTATGGGCGCGTCGAAGACACCGGTGGCGCGATCAAGGGGCGGCATATCGACCTCTACCGCCCGAACCACTGGTTCGCCCGGTCGTGGGGGGTGAAAAAACTCAAGGTCAAGGTTTGGTTGCCGCCCAAGGAAGATCCGCCGCAGCAAGAGGCGCCTGCCAATGTGGGTTCGTGATCCATTTCTGTTGCCTGGGAAGCGCTAATGTCTTATAAGCTTTTAAACTTTAAATGGAGGTATGCAATGAAAGGTATGGTTAAAGGTCTCGTTTGTATTGCGGTTCTGGCGTCGGTGGCGGTCGTGGAAGCCCAGACGAAGTTTCCGCTCAGGGTGGATATCGATGTCTCCGCAAAGTCATCCCGGAAAAGTATCGGGGCCGGCATGGACGGCGAAGCCAAGACCGAGCAGGTCCAGGTACGCGTCAAGGTCCGCAAGTCCAGCTCCCAACCGTGGGACAATCCGGTTAGCGCGGAACTCTATGTGATCGGCAAGCAGATCCATACCGGCTACTACGGCATCATCGACGTCCAGAAGGGCGAGTTCAAGTTTTCCAAGGAAAACGACAACACCTTCGAATACACCAGTCCGATGTACACCCTCGGCCGCACCAGCGGAAACATTAACGTGGGCGGTTCCTACGAGACCTATCTCGTGGTCATCTCCGACCACAACGGGGAAGTCATCGATACCCGCTCCGGTCGCCACATCAAGGACAAGGGCATTGAATTCATCCGCAAGCTCGGCAAAAAGACCCTGTTTGACCGCGATGGCAATGTGATTGGCGAACTCGAAAATCCCGGCAAAGCCTTCAAGAAGGCCATCCCGAGTGCCACCGATCCGGGCAACGAATACTAGGCTGGAATCTTTTCTGGTGCAAAGCGGCTCCGATTGCGGGTCGCTTTTTTTTTTACCCTCCCCGAAAAGCACCGTGGCCCCCCTATTGGCCGGCGCGCCAAAAATACCTGAAAAGCAGGCTCCAATCCGCCATCGCTTTGCGGTAGGTTTTCCGGTCTTTGGGGAAACGCATGATCGATTTCATACAGGTAAGCAAGCAGTTCGGCACGCAGGACGTGCTGAAGTCGGTGACGTTCCGGATCAACGCCGGCGAGCGTATTGGCATCGTCGGCCCCAACGGCGCGGGCAAGTCGACCATCTTCGGGTTGATCGGCCACGACATCGAGGCCGACAAGGGCGAGATTGTCATTCCGAAGCACACCCGGATCGGCTACCTCCACCAGCAACTCAATCCGCACGCGGTCGATCTCAACCTGCTCGACTATACCGAGGATTCCATTCCCGAGCTCAAGACCATCCCCGTCCGGATCCACGAGCTGGAAGCGAAGATGGAAACCTTCGGGCCCGAAGAAAAAGAGCGGGCGCTCAAGCAGATCGGCAACCTGCAGCACGACTACGAACATCTGGGCGGCTACGAAATGCGCGCCCGGGCCGAAGCCGCCCTCTGCGGCCTCGGCTTCCACGTCGAGGAATTCGCCAAGCCCTTCGCTTCGTTTTCCGGCGGATGGCAGATGCGTGCCGAGCTCGCGCGCACCCTGATTGCCAGTCCCGACCTGCTGATGCTCGACGAACCCTCCAACTTCCTCGACCTCCCGGCGGTGGAATGGTTGCAGAAGTTCCTGCGCGCCTACGAAGGCACCATGCTGCTCATCTCCCACGACCGCTACCTGCTCCGCTCCCTCGCCACCGTAACGATCGAAATCGCAGGCGGAAACGCCACCCGCTACCAAGGCGGCTACGACTACTATCTCAAAGAACGCGAAGACCGGATCCACCACCAGCTCGCCGCCAAGAAAAACCAGGATCGCGAGATCGAGCAGATTGAAAGCTTCATCCGCCGCTTCCGCGCCAAAAGCACCAAGGCCACCCAGGTGCAGAGCCGCATCAAGCAGCTCGAAAAAATGGAACGCATCGATGCGCCCGCCACCCTGGCCAACCACTCCAAAATCCGGATCGGCGAGCCGCCGCATAGCGGGCACGAAATCATCCGCCTCGAAAAGGCCGGACTCACCTACGACCGGCAACGCTGGATCTTCCGGGATCTGGACCTCAATATCAACCGCGGCGAAAAGGTGGGGTTTGTGGGCTACAACGGCATGGGGAAAACCACACTGCTCCGCTCGTTGGCCGGCGCGCTGCAACTGAGCGCGGGCAAGCGCGTGCTGGGGCATAAGGTGGTGGTCGGCTACCAAAGCCAGGACTTCGCCGAAACCATGCCGCCGGAAAAAAGCGTCTTCCACATCGTCAAGGAGGGAAACCCCGCCGCGTCCGAGTCCGATGTCCGGAAACTGCTGGGCGGTTTTGGCTTCAGCGGAGATTCGGTCGAGAAAAAGTGCGAGGTGCTCAGTGGCGGCGAAAAGATCCGCCTTGCCTTTGCGCGTCTCTTCATCGATCCGCCCAACTTTCTGCTGCTCGACGAGCCGACCACCCATCTCGATGTCAACGGGCGCGAGGCGCTCGAATCGGCGCTCAAGGCCTACAAGGGGGCGCTCTGCGTCGTTAGCCACGATGTCACCTTCGTCCGCAACATTGCCGGCCATATTGTTGCGATCGATGATACGGGCGTCTCCCGCTTCCCGGGAGGGTACGACTACTATCTCGAGAAAGTCGAACAGCGTACCGCCGGTGGCCAGCAGTCACCTGGAGGGGCGGCGGCCTCGCCGACCCCTGCAACCGCAAAGCCCGCCGCCAAGGGCAAAGACGCGCGCAAAATCCGCGCCCAACAACGCGAGGCCGAAAAGGCGCTGAAGAAAATCGAGAACAAGATTGAAAAGCTTACCGATGAGCAGACCGCCCTCTCCGAGGAAATGATGTCCCGTCGCGATGCTGACTTCGCAGCCATCAACACCCGCCTCGCCGCAATCCAGAAGGAAATCCAAACCCTGGAATCCCAATGGGAGCAAACCGCCGAGGAGTTGGAAGGATGATTTGCCCCTGTGGAAGCGGTATCTTGTTCGATGGGTGTTGCGGAGCAATCCTTGCCGGAAAACGCAAAGCCGGAACCGCCGAGCAACTGATGCGCTCGCGTTATACAGCCTATGTGGTCAAGGATGTCGATTACCTGGTGCGAACCACGCACCCATCCACCCGCACACCGTCCTTGGCCAACTCCATCCGCCTTTGGATGGAGCAGGTCGAATGGCTTCGCCTCCACGTGTTGTTCTCCGGCGACGACACCGTGGAATTCATCGCCGAATACATTTCCGATGGCAAACCCGGGCAGCACCACGAACGCTCTGCCTTCAAAAAGGAAAAGGGTGAGTGGTTCTACGTAGGCGATGAGCATGAATCCTAAAAAGCTACCCATCTATGAACTCCGTGTTGAATTATCGGATGCGCTGAAGGCCGGAAACCGCATCATCATCGAGGCGCCGACGGGGTCGGGGAAATCGACCCAGGTGCCGCAGATCGTGCTCGACTGCGGCAACGCCGGCCCGGGTGAGGTGGTGGTGCTGCAGCCCCGGCGGTTGGCGGCGCGGCTGTTGGCCAAGCGCGTGGCGTTCGAGCGCAACGAACCGCTGGGCGGGGAGGTGGGCTACCAGGTGCGCATGGAGAAACATGTTTCCGCCAAGACCCAGATCCGCTATGTGACCGAAGGCATCTTGCTGCGCCAGTTCCTTTCCGATCCGCAACTGCGCGGGGTTTCGACGATTGTTTTCGATGAGTTCCACGAGCGGCATATCTATGGCGACATCACACTCGCTCGCGCCCTGCGTTTGCAGAAGACCCGACCCGACCTGAAAATCATCGTCATGTCGGCAACGCTCGATGCCGGGCCGTTGCGCGAATACCTTGCCCCCTGCAGGGAGCTCAAAAGCGAAGGCCGCATGTTTCCGGTCGAGATCTGTTATGCCAAGAAGCGCATCGACTTCCGCCATCACCCGATGTGGGAGGCCGCCGCCGATGCCTTTGAGCAGGCGATTGAGTCCGGTGCGGAGGGCGATGTGCTGGTCTTCATGCCGGGCGGCTACGAAATCTCCCGCACGGTCGAGGCGATCCGCGGCCGAAGGTGCGCACGCGGCTTTGCCGTGTTGCCGCTGCACGGCGAGCTCTCTGCCCACGACCAGGACGCGGCCGTGGGGGAGTGCGACCGGCGCAAGGTGGTTGTGGCCACCAATGTGGCGGAGACCTCGATCACCATCGACGGCATCCGCATCGTGATCGATGCCGGCTTCGCGCGCATCGCGCGCTACGATCCCAACCGTGGCATCGATACGCTGCTGGTCGAGCGCATCAGCCGGGCCTCGGCCGACCAGCGGACGGGGCGCGCCGGGCGTACCGCGCCGGGAACCTGCCACCGCCTCTGGACGGAGCAGGAGCACGTTGCCCGGCCGATGCAGGAGCTGCCGGAAATCCTGCGCCACGATCTGGCGGAGGTGGTGCTGACGCTCAAGGCGGGGGGCATCGACGATGTGGAAAATTTTGAGTGGCTGGAACCGCCCGATCCAAAATCGCTGGCGCGTACGCTGGCGTTGCTGGCCGATTTGGGGGCGATCGACCACGCCGGCAGGCTGACGGCCGTCGGCCAAAAAATGGTTTCGTTCCCGATGCACCCCCGCTACGCCCGCATGCTGCTCGCGGGGCAGGAATATGGGTGCGTCCGCCAGGCGTGCCTGATTGCCGCGCTGACGCAGGGACGTTCGATTCTGGAGCGCAACAAGGGGGCGGAAACGCGCGGGACCCGCGACGAAGTGCTGGGCGAAGACGACGTGTCGGATTTCCAACGGCTGATGCGCGCGTGGAGTTTTGCCGATCAAAACCAGTACAGGGTCGATGCCTGCCGTCGGTTGGGTGTGCATGCCGGGGCGGCGCGCCTGGTGAAGCCGCTCTATCAGCGTTTCATGAAAATTGCCGAACAAGAGGGGTTGGATATCAATGCCCGGGCACCTCTCGATGAAGATCTGCAGAAGTGCATCCTGCTGTCGTTCTCCGACCAGGTGGCCAAACGGCGCGACCGGGGTACGCTGCATTGCGCGGTGGTGCATGGGCGTGCCGGCGACCTCGACCGCGATACGGTGGTGCGCGACGCGGAGCTCGTGGTGGCGGCGGAAATCCGCGAAATTGAAGGCCGCGGTTTGAACGTGCGGCTCAACCTGTGCACGGCCATTTCCGAAGCGTGGCTCGATGAGCTTTTCCCGGAGGATATCGAGGAAAAGACCGAAGCGGTTTTCGATCCGGTGTTGAAGCGCGTGGTTTCCAAAGAGTGCAAATTGTTCCGCGGCCTGGAGCTGCAGGCCAGCATGAAGCAGGCGGTCGATCCGCAACAGGCGGCGGAAATCATCGCCGAGGAGGTGTTGGCCGGTCGGCTCGAACTCTATAAGTGGGATGAGGCGGTCGAAACGTGGATTGCGCGTGTCAACTGTTTGGCGGAGGGCTGTCCCGACTATGGCATTCCGGCCATCGATGAAGAGGCGCGGCGCGCGATGGTGCAGGAAATCTGCCTCGGGGCCGTCTGCAAACGCGACCTGAAAGACCGGCCGGTATGGAAGGTGGTCAAGTCGTGGCTATCGGCGGCGCAGCTCGACCTGATCGATAAGCAGGTGCCGGAACGGATCAAGTTGCCGAGCGGCCTCAACGCGAGAGTGCGCTACGAGGCCGGGCAACCGCCGGTGCTCTCGGCCTCGATCCAGAAACTCTACGATCTCAATGAAACGCCAAGGATCGGTTTCGGCCAGATTCCTGTGGTGGTTGAAGCACTCGCCCCGAACCAGCGTCCGCAGCAAAAAACCCAGGATATGAAGTCGTTCTGGGAAAACGCCTATCCGATGCTGAAAAAGGAATTGAAGGGCCGATATCCCAAGCACGAATGGAGATAGTTTATCCGGGAGCCGGCGGGGCGATACCTTCCAGGCGCAAGTCCCGCAGGTTGAAGAGGTCGAGTAGGCCTCCTCCGCGGATTTTCCGGGCCCCGTTCTTTCTGCGTTCGCTGAAAAGGCTTCGGTTCTGCTCGAATACTTCCTCGATGAACATCCGGCTGCCCAGGGCCACGCCGTCATTGAAATAGCGCACCCGGCAATGCATGAGTTCGAAGAGACCCAGCTCTCCCTTGTTTTCGAGAACCTGCCGAACTTTATCCGGTTCAAATCCCTGGCGGCTCCCCGCTTCTTCGCCCGTGCAGAACAGCTGTATCCGGTATTGGGCCGCGATTTTACGCCAGCTGGCTTCTTGCCCGTGCAGGAAAAGGATGCGTTCAATGCCCGTGCGTGCCGCAGTGCCTCCGGCCACGGCCTCCGCATAGCCGCAAAAACGGTATTCGCGAGGATCGTCAACGAGCCCGGCCCGTACGGGATTGAGTTCAATGTAGGTGGCCATGGTGGCGATGGCATGGTCCGAGTCTTCCACGAGAACGCTTTTGAAGCGTTCCTCCCAAAGGGTTCCTTTGCGGTTGTATTTACGGTTGTACCATTTCGAAAACCGCTCTTTGAGCTCCTTCACAAAGATCGAAAGATCGCCCATGCGCGAGGTGTATTTCATTCGCCATTCATCCAGCCATGAGGTGTCGCCTGTCTCCTTCGCATGGAGTGAAGCCCGTTCATATGCTTGAATAACAACACTTGCCCGCTGTTTGGAATAGAAGGCCTGGATGCGATCGATAAGTTCATCATCTTCAAGCTCAACAACCGTAGGCACCTCGGCCAGAATATGCCAGTGATTCGACATGATGCAATAGGTGAGCACGCGCACCCCGGTAAATTCCCCAAGCTTCCACATGGTTCTCCTGAAGAATTCCTTTTCCTCATCGCCCATGATGTAGTCTCGGTTCACGACACGGGACATGACGTGGTAATAGTTGGTTTCACGTTTTCCAAGTATGCGCGGTTTCCTCATGGGCAAAATCCATACCACGATGTGCGAAGTGCAGTCAAACTATTAAACTATTATGTGCCTGTCACTATATATGCTATATATGGATGATGCGTCGAATGTACAAGTCCGGGCGCGGTACCTACAACAATTGGGGTGGATAATGGGTGGAAATGGCGAGGGGGGTGATGTTTATTACCTATCGTTTTAACAACGAGGTTTATGGATATGAGCAAGCAACCATCCCGTCGTGGCGTATTGGCCGCCGGAGCCGCGGTTTCTGCATTCTCGATTGTCCCTTCCAGCGTTTTGGGGCAGGCCGCGAAAAAGAAAAGCGGCGGTTTTCCTGACAAGAAACCGCTTCCACCCAGCGAGCGGCTGAACATTGGTTTTGTCGGCGCGGGCGGCAAGGCGAAGTCGAGCATCATTCCGTTGATGCACCACAATATTTATGCGCTGTGCGATGTGGATGCCGACCGGGCGGCAGAGGCTTTCAACCATTTTGCCAAGGCATCCAGGTATGAAGACTGGCGCGTGATGCTCGATAAGGAGGCGAAAAACCTCGATGCCGTCCTGGTCAGTACCCCCGACCACACCCATGCCGTCAGCACCATGGCCGCAATGCAGTGCGGCCTGCCGGTCTACACGGAAAAGCCGCTCACCCGCACCATTTCCGAAGCGCGGGTTCTTTCCGAGTACGCCCGAAAGAACAACATCGTGACGCAAATGGGCAACCAGGGGCACTCAACGGAAGGCGCGCGGTTGACCAACGAATGGATACAGGGCGGTCTGCTCGGGGCCGTGACCGAAGTGCATTGCTGGAGCAACCGGCCGATCTGGCCGCAGGGGATCGTTCGCCCGCCGGCAGAACAGGTTCCCTCGACGATGAACTGGGATCTGTGGCTTGGCCCCGCGCCCCAGAAACCATACAGCTCCAAGGTTGCGCCGTTCAAGTGGCGCGCCTATTGGGACTATGGCGCCGGGGCGCTGGGCGACATGGCCGCGCACATCATGGATCATCCGGTCTGGGCGCTGGGGCTCGGCGCCCCCTTGAGCGTGGAGGTTGGGTTCCAGCGCAAGGACCCCGCCAGCGCGAAGGACACTTTCCCGGTGACGACCAACGTGACCTATAAATTTGCGGCCCGCGGCGGGCAACCCGCCCTCACGCTAAAATGGTTTGACGGTAAAGGCAACCTGCCACCGCGTCCTGAAGCACTGGAGGAAGAACGGGAACTCCCGGGAAACGGAGTGATATACTACGGCAGCGAAAACAGCATGATGCATGGCAGCCATGGCGGTGTGCCGCGTATTTTTCCGGAAACCGCGATGCAGGCCGCCGCGCGCGCCAATAAGATTCCGGGCAAGACCATGACGCGTTCGCCGGGGCACCACGAGGAGTGGGTGCAGGCGATCAAGGCCAACGATCCCTCCATGGCCAAATCGAACTTTGGCTATGCCGGGCCGCTGACCGAAATGATGTTGCTCGGTTGCGTCGCGACGCGTGTCGGGCCGGGAACCAAGCTGACCTGGGATTCGGAGGGCATGAAAACCAACAACGATGTGGCCAATCGCTACATCCACCATGAATACCGAAAGGGGTGGTCTCTTTAGCCCGCTGAATCCCTTGGCGAAAAGCCCGGCTTCCAAGCCTTGGAAGCCGGGCTTGTTTTTGCCATGCTGTAGTTTCAATTTTTAACAGGAGAGATCAGATGGCTAAAAAGACCGTTGTTGTTGAATCGAAGCTGAACGATAAATTTGTGATTGCGAGTGATATACGCGGGCACAAGGTTGTAATCGACCAACCCGCCAACGCAGCGGGAACCGATACGGGCCCCACGCCGCTGGAGCTGATGTTCGCCTCGCTGGCCGGGTGCATTGGAACCATCGGCCGCATTGTGGCGATGCAGAAACGCATTGCGTTGCGGGGCATGGACATCAAGGTTGAGGGCGATCTCGATGTGGATGGCCTGCTGGGCAAGCCGATCGATGGCCGCGTCGGTTTCGAAGGCATTACGATTTCGATACACGTTGATGCCGACCTGACCGACGAGGAAAAGGAAGCCTTCATCCACGAAGTCGATAGCCGTTGCCCGGTCTCCGAAAACCTAATGAATGCCACTCCGGTGAGCGTTAAGCTGGCTTAGGAAGCCCGTTGCGGTGCGTGTTCGAAAGCCGCCCCGTATACAGGGTCTTTTTTGTGTGAGTCAACGAATCCTTTCCGCCCGCATCCTGTCGGATGTTTCGGTGTTATTTAATTTGAGGCAACTCGCTATTGTTTCTGTGGATAAGAAACGCCTTTAAACTGATCGAAAAAATGTATAAATTCACCTCTCGTATTCGTGAACCAGCTTGCCTTAAGGGGAAAATGAAGAGAATTGTCGTGGCGTATGTCGTATTTACTTTCGGTTTTTATCCGATGGTTGACGCCCGGACGGTCTCCAGCGGCGAGGTGTTTTACAGCGAGTCCTACATTGAGGTCGATCCATCGAACAACGGGAACGAGTTGATCGTTGAGGCCCATGGGGCGGTCGAGACGCCGTCGGCATTCATTGTTGGAAGTTACGGGGGCTATTTCACGGAGGTCACCGTGGCCGGGACGAATGCGCTTTTGCAAACAGGAGCCCAGTATGTTGGCAATGGTGGCCGGGGTATCGACTATTCCATCGAAAACGGAGGGATTGTCAGGTGCTCTTCGTTCAGCCTTTCAGGCGATCAAACGCAAGGCGTTGTGTATTCCTACCTGATCAACCATTTATCCGTTTCGGGGCAAGGTTCGTTGTTGGATGTGGCCGGCAACCTGGACCTCTGGTCTCCGGAGTCGCCTGGTGCTCCGGGGTTGCCGTTTGAACTGCCCCGCGAAATCCCTTGTTATGCGGAGGTGTCCGGAGGTGGGACGGTTTCGGTGGATTCGCTTTCGGTCGCGAATGGGAGCTGGTTCAGGCTAGGGGAGGGCGGCCACTTGCATGTCGAGAATGATTTCAACGTCTCCACTGATCATTTCCTGTTCGATGGCGGAACGCTTTCCGTCGGCGGTAAGGTGAGCGGGCGGCTCAAGGCAACCCGGGTGTCTGGAGGCCTGACGCTCGCCGGAACCTATGCCCTGGACGAGGAGATGTCGGCGTGCGTGGTGGATGGATCGTTAACGATCTCTTCCGAGGGAGTGCTGGAGGTGGCGGCCGGCTATGCCGCAAACGGGCATTTGACCGTTGAAGGACTCGCCGTTCTCGAAGGCTCGCTGGAGGTGCTGTTCACGGGCGATGCCCCGGTCTATGGGGCACGTTATGATTTATTCGACTGGAATGGGGGGGTAAGCGGTCAGTTTGTTGCCATTACGGCTCCCCAACTCGTTGGCGGGCTGTTTCTTGACTCCTCTGAACTTTATACCACTGGAAGCGTTAGCGTGATTCCCGAGCCGGCAACATTGAGTTTGATGGGGATGGCATCGTCGGGACTTTTTTGGGCTCGGCGCATTCGTCGGCGCAGGCGGTTCGGGAGGTCTGTGATGCCCGTCGAGGGCTTGGCCATGGATCGGTTCTTCGAGGAGCCGGTTTCGTCCGGGCCTGTCTTCGATGATGCAGCCCCGAGGGCGAACTTGGATGGGAGCCTGAAGCGATTGCTCGACGGAGCGACTGGACGGTTCGGGGCGGTTGGTTCCCGTTTCGTTGATGCGTTGATGGCCTGGGACCGGTGGGTGGATTTGCCGGGCAGAAAACGATCGCTCAGGCATGCCCGCAAGGCGCTCGCTTCCCGTGGGCTTGCGCTTCTAGATGCCGTTGTGGCTTCCGTTGCCTGGGATCGGATCGAAAGCCGGGGGAGGGCCCGGCGCAGGAAGCTGGCGGCCATCAGGAAGCGCGCGGTTTCCCTGCTCGATGCGTTCCTTGAGCGCGTGATGTGATGGCTCCGGCGGTTGCCCTGTTCTACGTTTTTTCGAAGTAGAAATAGTTGTGTTCGGCCAGTTTTTTTCCGTAGCGCTCGATGTGCGTGGCGGCATATTCCATGCGGTCTGAAAAGCGGATGAATTCGTCGCGCAGGAATCCGGACAGCTCGCGCTGTTCGGAGAGCAGGCGCATTTGGCGCGCGCGGTCGCGGCAAACCTTGGTGAGGGCTTCGGCGCTATCGGACATATCCTTGCGGATGCGTCGGTTGGTGTTGTCGAGCTCATGCTGGGTGATCTTTGTGCCGAGTGTTCGCTCGATGCGTTTGACCATGAGGTTGTGTTCGCTCGACCATTTTTGCAGGCCGGAATCCTTGTGGTCGTCGGCGAACATACGGCTGAAGGGGTCGCCGTACCACGAATCGGCGGCTTCGAAGATGGAGTCGATGAGTTGTTCGTAGTCGCGGTAAAGCTTGCCGTATTTCTCATTGTATTTTTTCCATCTAACCGCGCCCCAGTTGCAGTCGGTGAGGCGATAGCAGAAGCGCCGGGGTTTGTTGTCCTTCGTTTCGCCGGTCGAATAGGTCACGTAGCTCGCGATCCCGATCACATTGCGATTAAGATCCAGCACGGGGCTTCCGCTGTTGCCTGAGACGAAACCGGCACTCACCTCGACCTTGTCGGCGCCGATCCCGGTGACCTTGCCATAAAGCTCCGTTGCAACGCCCCCGCCCTCGCTGTTGCCAAAAACGCCGACTGGGCCGCCCATGGAGAGCTTTTTCGTTACCGGCAGCCCGGTTTCATCGGCCAGCAGCAGGCGCGCGATGTCGCGCTCGGCCGAAAGCTCGACGCTGCGTGGCCGCAGCGTCCGACCGGTCGCTGTCTTGAAGCTGATCGTTTCCGAGCCGAGAATGACGTGTTGGTTGGTGAAGAGGTAGGTTTTTCCATCAAGCTCGGCAATGAATCCGCTTCCGGAGCTTTTCCCGAGCCGGCTCTCGCAGGAGACCGTGACCAGCTTGTCGGAGATATCGTTGAAGGAATAGGCGAACTTTGCCTTGATGGCGCCCTCCTCGGCGAGCCGTTTTTCGAGTGCCTTTTGCGCTTTGGCATCGTTGTCCGCCGCGAAGGTGGCGGCGGCAAGGCTGAGTAGGGCGAGGGGGATGTGAGAGGCTTTCATGCGGGCTCCTGGCTTAGCGTTGGCTATAGATCATTGCGCTGCATTGGTCGATCCATTGGGCGGCGTAATCGAGCGAGCCGGATTGTTTTTCGAATTCCTCGCGCAGGAATCCGGTAAGCTCGCGCTGTTCGGAAAACATGCTGATCTGGCGAGCCCGGCCGCGGCACACCCCGGAGAGCTTTTTCAGGCTTTCGGCATATTCGGTCATCAGCTGGCGTTTGTGCGCGGAGCTGCGGTCGAACCGCGAGATCACCTCGTTGTGCGACTTTGCCCAGGAATGGAGACTGCGTTCAGGATTGTCTTCGATGCTTACCTTGGCCAACGGGGATTCGCTCCAGTTCTTGATGATCTCGAAAATGCCGTTGTAGAGCATTTCGCTCTGGCGGTAGAGCTTACCGTATTGCTTGTTGTAGTGCGTCCAGCGAACGCTCTTCCATTCAACGCCGGAAAGGCGGTAGCAAAACCGGCGGGTTTGGTTTTCGAACTTGGTGCCCTCCTTCATGGCATGGTTGCGGGAAACACGGACATAGCTGGCAATGCCCAGAACCTCCTGGCTCAGGTTGAGGATGGGGCTTCCGCTGTTGCCGGATACGAATTCGGCCGAGGTTTCGACCAGCTCCGCCCCGAGGCCGTTAACCACGCCGAACAACTCGGTGCCAACGCCGGCGCCCTCGCTGTTGCCGAAAACAGCCACCGGGATGTCCATTTCAACTTCGTTGCCAATGTCGAATGCGTGGTCGGTTTCCAGTTCGAGGCGTGCTATGTCGCGGGTTAGCGATAGCTCGACGCTACGCGGCTTCAGCTGGGTTCCGGATGCCGTTTTGAAGCTGATCTTGTCGGCCCCCATGATGACGTGCTGGTTGGTGAAAATGTAGGTTTTCCCGTCCATTCGGGCAACGAAACCGCTGCCGAAGGTCTTGCCCTGTTCGCTTTTGCAACTGATGATCACCAGCTTGTCGGCCACGTCGCTGAATCCATAGCTGAACTGGGCGCTGATCAGGGCCTGGCTCTCCTGCTTGTTTTTCAGCTCATTCCGCTTCCGTTGCTTTTCGCGGGCTTCTTCGTCGCTCTCGGTTTCGGCAACCACCGGAACGGCAGCCAGGGCGGCAACCAGCAGGAGCAGGGCGGTTTTGAATGCGCTATTCATCATGGTACTCAATTTTTCGGGTGGTGAATTTTTCGAAATCCTTGGTTTCTCCATCCTCCACGGTTTTCAGTTTCAGCAGGCACTGCGTCCAATTTCCCTGGTCGTCGATGCGCAGGTATTCGTAGTCGTTGGAATCCTTCCGGTCTTTTTGGGCATAGGCGATCCTCGTGCCCGACATGAGTCCGTTGTCGGTCCAGGCGTAGGCCATCGTGTATTTGATCCGTCCCCGCTCATCGTATCGGGTGTAAAGTTGTTTCGTGTTGTCCGGTGCGCGCTGGAACTTCGAGAGGGGGAGGGTTCTTTCCCCCTTGTTCTTGATGGTGGACGTCAGTTGGTAGCCCTCGCTGTTGTAGGTCAGAATCTCGACTTCGCCCGAGAGCTTGCATTGATAGGCGATCTGGCGGGTCGGGGCATTGAGCACGATTTCATAATCGTTGGTCGATCCATGGCGTACGTCCTCGGTGCGTTGCCGCACCAGGCATCCCGCTTCATTGAACATGTTGGTTGCAAAGTAGGTTTGCTCCCCTTTGCTGTTCCATTTCTTGCGGTATTTAAGGTTGCCCGCCCGGTCGTATTCCCGGAATTCCTTGTATTTCCGGTCGGACATGTCGTAGGCGTATTCCTCTTCGACCGATTTCACGGGGCCAAAGTAGTCGCTCGCCACCCGCGAGGGCACGGCGATATCAAGATGGGTTTCCCCGGCGGAACATATGGCCGGCAAGAGTGCCGCCATCAATAGGCCCAAGACATGTTTTCGTTCCATTAACAACCCCCAAACACAGGATCGTTGTACCTAATATGGGAACCCCCGAAAAGAAAAGATTGCCATTGGTCTTCGAAAGAGGGTGCGGAATCGATGAGACGGACGCCCTTCCCGCGACAAAATGGCACCACGCCTGTGCTCACGATCGTGAGCACAGGCGTGATGTGGGGCTTTGATTGTAAACCGGGATGTATTCCGGATAAATCCGGGTTTTTGCTCGAATCGTCCGGGGGCTTCGGCTACCACTTGATGCACCTGCATTCATGATCAAAGACCTCTCCATCCTGGTGTTGAGCGCGGCCGCAATTGTTGTGGCGGTGCGCTTTCTGCTGGTTCCGGGCATCGGGAGGATCGGGGCGGCGCTGAAGTTTTCCGCCAAGGTGCGCGGCCAGATGATCGGCTATGCCACCAGCGTGCCCGAATTCACCGTGCTTGTTGCGGGGGCGCTCAACGGGGTGTTCGATGCCGGCATGTGGAATATTGTGGCTTCGAATGTCGTAAACTGGGTGCTCTTTCTCCTGACGGTTTTCGCTTTCCGCCAGCAGCTCGACCTGAAGAACAAGGGCTTTGCCGATGAACTCGTTTTTGGGGTTTTGTCGGTCGTGGTTCCGTTGCTGATGTTTGCCGCCCACATTGGAACCAGCTATGCGACAGCTATCGGGTTGATCGCCTTTTTCATGGTCTACAAGGTGATGGACAAGCGCCTCAACAAGGCCGGCAAGCCCGCCGTGCTGCCGCCCGGCGCAGAGGGTGGGACGCTATGGGGCGGGGGAGGCATGTTGCTTCTCGGTATCGTGCTAATCCTGCTTTCCGGGCGATTTCTCGGGAATAGCGCCGAGGCGTTGATCACCCAATTGAACGTGCCCGCTTGGGCGGTTGGTTGGATCCTCGGCCTCGTGACTTCCGTATGCGAGCTCGCTTCGTTCATCGAGATCTACCGCATCCATAAACCCAAGGATTCTCCGGAGCATATCAAGGATACCCAGGAGGCGCTGGATGCCCTGGTTGCATCGAACATCGCCAATCTCGCCCTGATCCTCCCGCTCGGGATGGTGATCTATCTGGCGCTTTCAAGCTAGCACGGCGTGGTTTTCGGGGCTATTGCGGGGTAATCATGAGTTGCTTGACGGCATCGGGATCCATGGGGATGACCTCGATGGTGTGCGATCCTGAACCGTTGGTAATTTCCACCGTGCAGGGCTGGTCCTTTGGGGTCTTCGCATAACGGGCGCAGATGGCCGCCGCGGTTTCCAGCTGATCCTCGCGGGCATTCGGCGGGGCGATTACGAGCGGGCTGGGAAGGGTGGGGCAGGTGATGCGGTAATCGTCCGGGTGGGCCTTTTCGTCGAGCAGCTCGTTGTCTTCCTTGCAGGAGCCGACGATGATCTTCACATCGTCCGCGAGGCGCATGTGGCGTCCTGTGGGCAAAAGCCAAACGTTGGTGCGGTCGGCATCGGGGCCTTCGTGGTCGAGCAGGTCCTTCAGCTTTTTGCCGAAGCGCTCCTCGGTCAGCAGGCAACCGCCGGCCGGGGTGGGGTAGCTGGTAATGCCGAAATGTTTCGCCAGCTCCATCTGCGGGGTGCGGTTGCGCCCGGAAAAACGCGGCAATTTTCCGGCATCGATCCACCCTTCGCGGATGGGCTTCGTGGGCGGCAGCAGGCTGGCGCTGAGGGGGCGGACGATGAGGTCTTCATATTTCGAGCAGCGCGCCACCACGCCCAGGCTCTGCTTGTTCTGCGACATCGGCCGCTGGGCCAGCACCTCGCCGGTGGCAATGAAGTCGAAGCCCCATTCCTCCAGCAACTCCCCGGCGCGCATGATCATGTGCGCATGGCAGTCGATGCAGGGATTCATGGCGCCGCCCAGCCCGTGGGCGGGATGCTGCACCTGCTCAAGAATGTCTTCGGTGAAGTCGATGATGTGAAGCGGGATGTCGAGCGCCTTTGCCGCAGCTTCGGCCTTATCCGTTCCGAAAAAGGGACTGTTGTAGACGATGGCCTCCACGTGGACGCCCTGTTCGCGCAATACGCAAACCGCGAGCTGGCTATCCAGCCCGCCGGAAAGGAGGGAGAGTGCCTTGTATTGTTTTTTCATGATAAGTCCTTGTCTGGGAAAACGTTTGCTGATGTCCGCACCATTTGGATCAAAGTCAGCGTTTATCCGTGTTGTTCCGTGGCGGAACTTCGGCGAAATAGGTTCAGCTGCCAGGCCACGATGACGGCGACCGCGATCATGACCGCCGAATAGAGCTGGCCTTTGGTGAGCCAGCCAAGATAGATGGTGCTGTCCGGTTCGCGGAAAAACTCCATGGCAATGCGGGCGAGGGCGTAGAGCGCAAGATAGCTGATGCTGGGCGCTCCCGGTCGCTTGCCCCAGGCCGTTCGGCGCAACAGCATCATGATCCCGAAAACCAGGAAACCTTCCGCAAAGGCTTGGTAGAGCTGCGAGGGATGGCGGGGGACCAGCTGCCCGGCCTCCACCATCCTTTCAATCTCGGGAATGGTGTATTGGCCATAGTGAAGATGGGCGGATTGCGGGAAAACCACCGCCCATTTAACATCCGATGCCCGTCCCCAAAGCTCGCCGTTCACAAAGTTGGCCAGCCGGCCGAAGGCAAAGCCCAGCGAGGTCGTCACCGCCATGTGGTCGGTCAGGTTCAGGAAATGGTGATGGTTCTTCTTGGCGTACCATACCAAGAATAGGATCACGCCGATGAACCCGCCGTGGCTCGCCATGCCTCCATCCCAAACGCGGAAAACATAGAGCGGATCCTCCAAAAAGGAGTCGAAACCATAGAAAAGCACATAACCCAGCCGCCCGCCCAGAAACACGCCGAAAAAGGCCAGGAGCACAACAAAGTTGCTAACCTCCTTCTCCGGCACCTCGAACTCGCCCCGCTTCGACCACCGGCGCAGCAACAGGATGCAGGCAATAAACCCCATCAAATAGGAAATGCCATACCACCGAACCGCCAATGGCCCCCCAATCTCCAGCAGGATCGGATTAATGTTGTGGATGTAGTGCGTCATTCCGCTAAACAGGAAAATGGGAAGAGCAAGCTCTTCCCGGAACCCTGCAAAACGCTACCCTGTTAGCGTTTTCCTTTTTTCCGTTTTTCGTTTGCGCGGACGGTGTCGATTTCTGCCGCCAGTTTCGGGGTTAGCCAGAATTTTTGCATGAAATCGAATTGTTCGTTTGTGTCATTCAGCTTCGCCTCAACCGTCTCGTGGTCGCGTGTGATATAGGTGGTGAGGAGGAGCACGCGCTGGCCGGCGTATCCGGAAACCTCAACATAGAAACTTTCAATTCCGAGTCCGGATACCCACTTCTCCAGATCAGTTGCAGCGGCATTCTTATCCTGGTTCTTTGTTGTGAAGACATAGAGCCGGGGCTGGGTGGATGGGAGGTTCAGGTAGTTTTCGGAATTAGGTGGATTTCCTCCAGTCAAATCCCGGTAGATTTCAAAATAGGCGATGGACGACTCATCCTTTATTTTCCCCGCCAGATAGTTTTTCGCGTGGGTCTTATTTTCGGAAATAGCAACGATGATCCGGTCGTAAAGGTTTTCTTCACGGTTTACAACCGCAGCTTCAACAAGCTCCTCGATCAATTGATCGGACTTTGGTTCGACCTGGGTGAGGCCATAGTGGAGGGCGTTGTAGCGAACATCGGCCGATTCATCTTTGGAAAGCTTTTGCAATATGGCCAGCGCCTCTGGATTGGAGGGATTTTTACCTTCAATGAAATGCTCGCCAAGCAGACGGGCGGTCACGCTGCGAATGGAGGAGGCTTTATCTGTCGAGCAGGCCTTGAATCCCGGAAGATAGCTCTCGTTTATGGTTTCTCCAGTCTTTTCGCGGGTAATCGTGGCAAGCGCATGCATTCTCATGGCGGTGGAGTTGAAGCTAAGCACTTGTTGTATGGAATATTGATGGGCTGTCGCCGGCGTGTTGGTTGGTGCTTGGGCATTTGATAGGGATGCCAGTACGAATGCAGAAAGGCTCAGCATAGCAAATGTTTTGTTCATGTAGGTTCTCCTTAAAGTGATTGCGCTACAAAAATAGGCAATAGGCCGGGTGAAAACAAGCAACATTGTGCAGTCAGAATTGAGCCATAATCCGATAGGATGCTAGTGGAGGAAAATGCCGTCCGTCCAAAAGACGATCGGCATTAGCGGGACTTTTTCAGGCGACGGTTCGTTAGGAAAAATGTGATGGCCCCGATGCCCAGGAGTGATGTGGTTGAAGGTTCCGGAATGACAGCGTTCTCGTAGACTGATATCCGATTGGTCGCCAGTGCATCTTTAGCCTGACCCAGGTCATACATTTCCGGTAGCAATGGTGGGACTATGGTTTTGTCTATATTAGACATGGTTTGTACATGACCGACATAGAATTTGCTCCCGTATCCGGCGTCTTCTGTGTTGAAGATGCGACCGTACACTTTTCCGTTTCCGAGGTAGCCGACATCTACTCTTCTGTAAAACAACGCCCACTCCTCGTAGGGTTGGCCTGTGTTTTCATAAACGAACTGATCTAGGAGGATATCGTCTCCTTCAACTCCGCCTCCGATGTAAAGGGTTGATCCTTGGTAATAGTCGGGGATGCCGTTGTCCCCCGCATAGAGAAGTTGAACCAAGGCTTTGTCGCCCGTGTTGGGAAGAAGGGGGGTGTTGCCGGTCGGGTCGGATCCGTCGGCAAATCCCCACATCGTCAAGAAATCCAGATAGAAATCTGAAAACACGCTGCCGCACAGCATTACGCAGGTGGTTAGTATAATTCTTCTCATGCTTCCTCCTGTCTTAAAGAATTTTTCGATTGTGGGTTTTGATATCGTGTTTGTCAATTGAATGCATTTTTTTTGCATTTTCCCCGGGAGACTCGGTCAGTGCGTTTTTAGCCATTCCTGCTTGTTGAATAGTTGAGAGGCACTATATAACGTCCTAATGAAAACTATATCCCTTCTGTTTTTCTTCTCGGGTATCGCCGCGCTCACCTATGAAGTGCTCTGGGTTCGTCACCTGGGTCACATTTTTGGCAATACGGTCTATGCCGCCGCCACCGTCATGATGACCTATATGTTTGGTTTGGCGTTGGGGTCGCATTTTGCTGGAAAGTGGGCAGCCAAGATTAAAAAACCAGTTCAAATGTTCGGTATTTTGGAAGTGGCAACTGCGTTTTATGCACTTTGCGTGCCGCTCATTTTTAAGCTGATCCAGGTGCTTTATCGTTTCTTTGCCCTTCATGTTTCCGATTCGTTTGCCGTTCTCACGGTAGTTCGTGTTGTTCTTGCATTGGTGTTGCTGCTGATTCCTACCGCCATGATGGGGGCAACCCTTCCCGTGCTGTCCAAAGGGTTCCTTACCCGGGTGGAGCGGTTTGGCTCTCGCTTGGGTATTCTTTACGGGGTCAACACGCTGGGCGCGGTTTCCGGCGTTTTATTGGCTGGGTTCGTCTTTATTCCTAAACTCGGCATGAGCCTTACCAACGTGGTGGCCGTCTGTCTAGATGCTTCTGTTGGCTTCATCGCCATCTATCTTTCGCGTACCATGGATAGCTCGCCGGAGATCGCCGAGGCGATAAAGCTAGAAGCACAATTAGATAAAGGAAGCTTCAAGCGTGGCAAGGTGGCAACCGGGTTGTTGTTGGCCATTGGTGCTTCCGGTTTTCTTTCCCTTGCTTTCGAGGTCGTCTGGTTCCGGGCGCTGATTTTGGTGTTTGGTTCCACCACCTATTCCTTTTCCGCCATGCTCGGCGTATTCCTGATCGGCCTTTCGATCGGTTCCATGATCATCAGCCGTTTTGCCGACAAGGCGAAGCGTCCGGCCGCCATCTTTGGCGCGGCCGCCATGCTGACCGGTATCTACAGCCTGGTTTCCATGGGCTGGTTTACGCTGATGCCCGAATATTTGCTGGAAAGCCTGATGCTCAAGGGAACTCCTGGGTGGGGGCGGATGATCATGCTCAAGTTTATGATCACCCTTATTTTCCTGCTCGTGCCCACCATTCTTTTCGGAGCATCCTTCACGGCGGCGGTCAAGGCCATCCGGGCGGCGATGAATTCCTCCCCGCGCGCTGTCGGCGAAGCCGCCATGTTCAACACGATTGGTGCGGCGCTGGGTGCCTTTTTTGGCGGATTCATCCTGTTGCCAGCCATTGGCATGGAAAAGTCGCTCATTGTATGCGCTTTCTTGATCCTGGCCTTGGGACTGGCCCTCAGCCTGACGTCGGCAACGGCCAAGTGGGCTAAGATTCTGGCGGTGGTAGTGGCGGTTCTGGCGCTGGTTGGAACCTTGATCAGCCCACCGCACTGGGACAAGCAGATCATGTCGTCGGGCCCCTATTTTGGGCCGTGGAACTATGTCAAGGATGGCAAGGTCACCCTTATGGAGCAGCTGCGGCAGTTTCGCTTGCTCTATTTTAACGAGGGGATCACCTCCACGATTTCGGTGGTGAAGGATTCCAACGAAGATCTGATGTATTGCAGCCAGGGTAAGGTCGAGGCCGACACCTCCGAGCGAAGCATGATGTTGCAGCGTATGATGGGTCACCTGCCTATGCTGTTTCATCCCAGTCCCCAGCGCGCCGTCAATATTGGTCTGGGCGCCGGGGTCACCTTTGGTGCAGTGAGCTGTTATCCGGCCGAGCACCTCGAGGTGGTTGAATTCGAGCCCAGCGTGGTGAACATTGCCAGGGTATGGGGCGAACGGAACCATAATGTTGTCGATAAACCCAATGTAACGGTCACCATTAACGACGGTCGCAATCATCTGTTTGTTGGGGGCGAGCCCTACGACGTGATTACCTCGGACCCTTTCGAGCCGGTCATGGCTGGAGCCGCCAATCTTTATACCGTCGATTTCTTCGAGCTGGCGAAGAGCCGCCTGGCTGAGGGTGGCATCATGGCGCAATATTTGCCGCTCTACGAATTGTCCTATGAAGACTATTCGATGATTATGCGCTCCTTCGCCAAGGTCTTCCCGGACGCGCTGTTGTTCTTTACCGGATTCGATTCGATCATGCTTGGTGGAAAGGGCGATTTGGCGCTGACGCTTCCTGTCGCGAAGGAAAAATTTGAGATTCTCGAGGTCAGGGCCTCTCTTGCCGATGTCGGTTTCACGAAACCTGAAATGCTCTTGAGCATGTTTGTGGCTCGTCTTTCGGATGACGTCCATCTGTTTAGGGAGGGTAAGCTTAATACTGATAACCATCCCTATGTCGAGTTTGCCGCTCCCAAAAGCACCTTCCGCTATACACCGGATGAAAACCAGCAGACCCTGCTGGAAAACTATTCCCCGATGCCGAAATTCCTGCTTGAGGGACTCGATGAAGAGCAGAAAAAGATCGTCCAGGATTCACATAAGGCTATGCGTATGATGCTCGAAGCCAATATTTTCCGGGCTCAGGAAAACTATAAGAAAAACATCAACCTTTTGATGGAGGCCGCGAAGCTGGCGCCTGAAAACCCGGTCATCGCCAATGAGCTTGGGTCTAGTCTCATGATATCCGCTAATTCGGTGGCGGCGGCGGGGTATGCCCAGCAGGCCGTTTTGCAGTATGAGCTAGCGCTTAAATACAAGCCTAATGAATTTAATGCCATCTATCGGCTTGTGAATTTGAACATGCGATTGCAAAACCTTGAAAAAGCCAACCAGTATTTGGAAGAAGGGTTGAGGCGCTTCCCGGATTCGCCGTTGTTCATTGCTTTGCGTGGGCGTATTAAGGGGACGTTGGGTGATTTTCAAGGCGCGGCTACGGACATTAATGTGGCCATCGAGATGCTCCCGGAATATGTAGATTTTTGGGTGGACTATGAAAAGGCGTTGCGGGTCTTGGGCGATGCGAAAGGCGCGAACGAAGCGAAGCGGCAGATCGAGCGACTTTCCCTCTAGGTTTTATAAAAGCTAATCCTTTTAAGGCGCCCATGAAAAAGAATCTCCTGTTTCCGTCAACGGTATTTCTCGGGGCGTTCCTGTTGTTTCAGGTTCAGCCGTTGATCGGGAAATATTTCCTGCCGTGGTTTGGTGGCACTTCCTCGGTCTGGACAATCTGTCTGTTGTTTTTCCAGTTGCTGTTGTTGGGTGGTTATGCTTATGCGCATTTCCTGCAGCGCTTTGCCCCGTGCCGGCAGGTGATGATGCATTGCTCGCTGCTTGGGGCAGTCATATTAGTGGGGATCGCTTTGTTTTTTGTGTGGGGCAACCCTATCCTTCCTTCCGCCGATTGGCGTCCGGAGAACAATTTATGGCCCGCGTGGAGTGTGTTCCGGTTGTTGTTGGTGAGCATTGGCGCTGCCTATTTTCTGCTCGCGGCGAACACTTCGTTGCTACAGGCATGGATGCATAAGGCCGATTCTTCGAAGTCGCCTTACGTTCTTTATATTGTTTCGAACACGGCCTCTTTGCTGGCTCTGTTGGGGTATCCTTTCTTGGCGGAGCCCTTCTTTGCCTTGAAGACGCAGGCGTTTCTTTGGAGTCTGGGGTTTATTGTCTATGCGTTGCTTTGTGCACTAGCTGCGAGGCATGTTCGGGATATTTCGGCATCGGCTGTAAATCAGGATGCTGCTCTAGGGAGTTCCTCCCCGGGATGGCGAAGATACCTCGCTTGGATAAGCCTGTCGGCATGCGGGGTGCTAGTGCTCATGGCGATCACGAATCAGATGACACAGGATGTTCCTCCGGTACCGTTCCTTTGGGTGCTTCCGCTGGCGCTCTATCTGCTAAGTTATATTGTTGGTTTCATGGATCGTTTGGCCATAGGAAAATGGAACGATGTCTACCTCTATATCCTGGTTGTTGGGTGTTATCTGGCATGGTATCTGATGGAAAAGGGTTCGGTCATTGGATTGATTCCGCAGATAGCTGGGTATGGTTTGGTGCTCTTCTCGCTATGCCTTTTTTGCCACAACGGACTATATCGCCGGAGGCCGGAGCCGCGTTTCCTGACCGGTTTTTATTTATCGATCTCCCTGGGCGGTGTGTTGGGGGGTATCTTTGTGGCGATTGTGTCGCCAGTTGTTTTTAGCCATTACTGGGAATATCAGATCAGTCTGGTTCTTGCCGCAGTGCTTGCAGTGTTCACCGTGTACGCCGATAAGAAGAGCATGTTCCATGTGGTTCGCCATGCGCTCTGGATTCCTGTCTTACTATTGGGGTTCAATGTTTCAAGGGATGCTGTCGAGGAATCCGGGAAGTCGGTCTATATCTCCCGCAACTTTTTCGGCAAAGTCTACGTGGCAAAAAAGGCCCAGATGGACAATACCGTCATGTCCTATGAGCTCAAGCATGGGCATATCACGCATGGATTGCAGATCGATCATCCCATTTATCGCAAATATCCCACCACCTATTATACGGAGAAGGGGGGCGGGGGGCTCGCCATTGTCAAGCATCCGAAAAGGCGCCTAGGCCAGCCTATGCATGTTGGGTTGCTTGGCATGGGCATCGGAACGCTTGCGGCTCATGGGCAGGAGGGCGATGTCTTTAGGTTCTACGAAATCAATCCCGAGGTAATCAACCTAGCCACCAATAGCCCATGGTTTACCTATGTGGGCGATTCGAAAGCGAATGTGGAGGTTGTCTGTGGGGATGGTCGCATGGCCATGGAAGACGATCTGAAAGCGGGCATCTCAAAATTCGATGTTTTGGCAATCGATGTGTTTAGTGGCGACCAGGTGCCGGTGCATATCATCACTAAAGAGGCTTTCGGTCTATATCTGGAGCTATTGGAGGAGGATGGCCTGATTGCCATCCACATTAGCAATCGATATTTGGACCTAGCCCCTGTGCTCAAGGCGGCCGCAGGTCACTACGGCCTATATTCCTCCCTGATCACCACCCCGAAAAAAGGATTCAGCAGTCAGACAACGTGGGTGTTGATGGGGCGGAGCGAACGGTTGGTTGAGAAGATTAGTCCCTCCGGTATCGGCGGGGAGGTTTCCAGGCTCTGGACGGATGACTTTAGCAATCTGTTTTCTGTGCTGCGGAAATAGCTGCTGCACAGTACCAATTGACGAGAGACCCTAATCCTTATTCCGACAAGGGAATGTGAAAATAACCTGGTAACATCCTGCCCTGTATGCTCCACTACGGAGCATGGAATCGACTAAAATACCTACAGAGCAGGATGTCTTGGACAAGGTAACCGTTCGCCTGATCCTCGAACATGAAAAAGAGCAATGGAATGCCTTTATTGAGAAGGAGCACTATCTTCACAACCCGACGCTCGTGGGCGAGCAGCTGCGCTATGTCGCCGAGGTGGGCGGCCGATGGCTGGCCCTGCTTTCGTGGAGCGGGGCCGCGTACCACATTGCCGGCCGCGACCGCTGGATCGGTTGGTCGGACATGCAGCGGCGCAATCGCCTGCACTTCGTCGTTTCGAATAGCCGCTTCCTGCTGCGCACCGGCCGCGGGGAATATCCGAACCTGGCCTCGCGCATCCTGCGGCTGAGTCTGGCGCGGCTGGATGGCGACTGGTGCGAACGCTACGGGCACGGCCTGCTGCTGGCCGAGACGTTCGTGGATATCGAAGCGTATGCGGGCACCTGCTACAAGGCCTCGAACTGGATCGAGCTGGGGAGAACCAAGGGCTTCGAGCGGGCGGGCACCGATTACTACGAACCCCATGCCCGGCCGAAGCGGCTCTTCATCCGCCCGCTGCACCGCAAGGCGCGGGAGCTGCTGAGCGCTCCCGAGCTGCCCGATGCGTGGGGCGCCCAGGAGCGTTGCTTCCATCCGGGTTGCACCGTGAAAACCCCGCAACTGCGCTCCATCTTCGGCCAGTTCAATGCCGTGCCCGATCCCCGGGCCGTTCGCGGGCGGCGCTATCCGATCGGCTGCCTGCTGAGCATCGCCGCCTGCGCCGTGCTGGCCGGGGCGCAGGGATACGAGGCCATCGCCGACTATGCCTCCCATCTCACCCAGCCCCAGCGCCGCGCCCTGCGCTGCTGGAAACGGCGCAACGGCGCGTACGACGCCCCGTGCGCGACCACGTTCTGGGAGCTGTTCAATGCGATCGACCCCGACCGGCTCGATCAAGTGGTCTGCACCGTTCTCAAAGAGCTGCAGGGCGAACGTCCCGCAGCCATTGCCGTCGATGGCAAAACCGTGCGCAGCACCCGCCCGGACGCGGAGCACGACAACAAGCTCAACCTCTTCGCCGCCCTGGCGCACGAACAGGCCATCGTCCAGAACCAGATCGCCATCGACGACAAGAGCAACGAAATCCCCGCCCTCGCGGATCTGCTCGAACCGTTGGAGCTCGACGGAACCGTCGTCACCGCCGACGCCCTCAACACCCAGCGCGAAAGCGCGCGGCATATCGTGCAGGACAAGGGCGCCCACTACGTGTTCACCGTAAAAGACAACCAGCCCGGCCTGCGCCAACGGATCGAACAGCGCCTCTCGGGGCGCACTTTTTCCCTCAGCCCGCCGCACCGTTGACAAAGCCGGCGGACAAACCATCGAGCGCCGGATCATCGCCGCGCCCGTCACCGCCTGCGGGATCGACTTCCCCTTTGCCGCCCAGGTCTTCATGATCCGCCGCAACCGAACCAAAGGGGCCGAAAAGACAACGGAAACCGTCTGCGGCATAACCGACCTCCGCCCGGACGAGGCCGACGAGCACCGGTTGCTCGCGCTCAACCGCGGGCACTGGAGCATCGAAAACAAACTGCACCTGCCAAGGGACACCACCTACCGCGAAGACCACAACCGCATCCGCAAGCGCAACGGGTCTCATGCGCTGGCCTCAATGAAGAACCTGGCCATCGGCCTGCACGCCCTCGGCGTATTCAATACGCGCAAATCCCCCTGCAAAACCATCCCGAAAATGAACCGCAAACTCGCCCGGAACCCTCAAATCGCAATAAATTTCTGTATAACCCCTTATAACAACAGACTACTGCAATGAACTGAATGCTACTGAGCTGCTGCAAAGCTAACTGAAATTGAACTTGATTTTTTCGGTCTTTCATGGGTTTATACACACGGGTTCGCAATGGATGGAGAGGCGAAATGGGTTCAATTCCTGTCTGTTGCAAGCATCAACGAGTGGAGTTTGGCGACTGAAAGTTGTGGTCTGAGGTTCTTGAAAATCGCAGGTTTCCAAATGTTTATGCGTTTTGATGTCCAAAATTCGAAATATTCGGAAAAATCAGTTGCCGCGCAACATGGATTGATGTAGAAAGTCTAAATCTAAGTGGAATGGGTTCACTTACAACTAGGAGTAATAGAATGAAAAAATTAGTAATGGCAGTAGCAGTACTCGCATGCGCGTCCGCTGTCGTCGCGCAGACCGTGACCAGCGCTAATATTGTTGGTTACACTAAAGTTAATGCAGTCGGCGGTGAGCTGAGTCTCGTTGCTCTTAACTTTGAAACCGGCGGAACTACCCTTCAGGATATGATCGGTACCGATGTTCCGGCTTTGAGTTTTGTTTATCTTTGGGACAAAGACACTTCGGCCTACACCTCTGCCTCATTGAATACCCGTGGTAGCTGGACTCCCAACCTGACCGTCGATATCGGTGATGCGATGTGGATTCAGGCGGCTGGCGCTGGAACCAATGAGCTGATTTTTAGTGGTGAGGTGCTCACTTCCAACAGTGTTTGGGCGCTTCCTGCTGGTATCGTCGCTACAGGCTATAGCTTCCCTGTTGAGAAGGATTTCAAAACCACTCAGGCTGCTACCGACCTGGCCGCTCTTAGTTTCCTTTACATGTGGGACGAAGGCACTCAATCCTATGCTGCGTGGTCTAAGAACACCCGCGGTACTTGGACAGGTACTGGAGATCCTATCATGGATCCGAAGGAAGGCTTCTGGATTGACAATGCTGGTTCTGCCATCGTCGTTGACGAGCCGGTTCCGTTCACCCCGTAAATTATAAGCTTGTTTGAAGTTGACCCGCCTAGGTGGGCGGGTCGTTAACTAAAGGAGAAAATAAAAATGAAAAAAGCAATTGTACTTCTGAGTGCTATCGCCCTTGCTGGTGCGGCATCTGCAGACATCTATACGGCACTTGCCGCTGGTTTCGGTATCGGTGGTAATGGTTCGGCTGGTGGTATCGTTAACGCAACTGATGGTACCCAGATCCTTCTTCAGCTTATCGATGGCGGAGGCGATGGCCTTGATTATGAGGCTGGAATGCAGGTTTGGGCTGATGGCGTAAAGGCTAGCGGCAATGATACTGTATTGGGCACTCTGTCTGGTGTGGTCACTTCTGGTGGTGCTGACTATAGTGATTGGGCTGGCTTGATTGCAGGCACTATTACTGCTACCTACACTGCTGATGCATGGATTCGTGTTAGTGGTACCGAAGGTGGTGACTGGGTTTATGAGCAGGCGATGTCCTTCTCCGATATCGATATTTCCGACCCCAAAGCTACTCCGGAAGGTAAGTTCTTCGATAACGGCGGTGCTGGCGGAACTGCTACTGGCGCAGTGACAGTCATTCCGGAACCGGCAACCATCGGTCTGATGGGCATCGCTGGCATCGGCATGTTCCTGGCACGTCGCAAAGCTCGCCGCTAATCCTAGCTGCTAAGCTTGCAAGAAAAGAGTCCGCTTCGGCGGGCTCTTTTTTTTTGTCCGTTGCTCGCATGTCTGATGCGAGATATCGTTCGCACGGCTGAGGTTCGACATCTGAACCACGTTGTTTTTTGTGGGGCGACATTCCTTGCCTGCCCCGCCAGGCCGCTCCCTCCGTACCGCAGGCGTCCCGCCTGCCCCGCCGAGCACCCTATTCCAAGCGCCGCATTTTTCTGCCCGAATCCAGCCTCATGGGTGGTTCCAACGGAGCGGGGGCTTTCTGGCCCCCGTCGGGGACAGGAATGTCCCCGCTCCCGCACAAACCATTCCCCGCAGGCGTCCCGCCTGCTCCGCGCTAGGCCATTCCAGTCGTACCGCAGGCGTCCCGCCTGCCCCGCCGAGCAACCCTATTACAAGCGCCGCATCTTTCTGCCTAAATATGATTCTGCCCGAATCCAGCCTCATGGGTGGTTCCAACGGAGCGGGGGCTTTCTGGCCCCGTCGGGGACAGGAATGTCCCCGCTCCCGTACAAAACCGTTCCCCGCTGGCGAGCCCGCCTGCTCCACGCCGGGCAAGCCGTGCTTGAGTTGGTGCCTTGAGTGCTCCTCGGAATTTGTTCGGTGCAGTTCCGATGTTGGGATTTATCCGCTGAGGCTCACGTATCCCGTGAGGAAAAGGCGCTTGAATCGCTATCGGCAGGGTGGGGCGTGGTTGGTTGCGATTGCCCATGAATGCCTCGAAGACGTTTGCTTTATGCAGGGTTCGGTGCCAATGGTTCCGCTTGAAATGCCAATTTCATTTTGCTGTTTTTCCGCACTTTCCGCATGACATCTCCTTCCCATTATGAAATCCTGTTTTGTTGTGACGTAATCCAATCTTTCCGAGGGGGAATAATGAATAGGACAGCACTGTTTATCGCCGCTTCTGTGGCATCGATTTCCATGGCCTATGGCCAGGCAACCAATAATCCGCCGGGGGGCATTCTTGACGGGGTGGATATAACCGGCAATACGGGTGAAGCTGCTGCGGGGGCTTCTGGCATTCCGAGTTTCGAGGTGACGGGTAGTACTCTGTCCGGCGGGGTGGGCGCCACTCGGAGCTTGCCAATAAGCGTGGATGCTTCCGGCGGCGAGGGTATTGTGATCGGCTCCGTTGGATCTTCGCTGATTCACAACTCTTCCACTGTCAAAGGAGGCACGGGCGGCAGTGCGAATGTAACGGTTGGGTCAGGAACCTTGTCGGCAACGGCACATGGCGGTGATGCGATCGACTTTACCCCGGGATTGACCTCGGATTCTCTGACCATCGACGGCGCCAACCTGACCGGCGGTTCTGGTGGTATGGTTTCGGCGCTTGCTCCAGTGAAACTCTTCGCCAACGGCGGTGCGGCTATTGATATGGCCTCGGGGGGAACCTTGAACCTGAATTCCGGCACGCTAACAGGAGGCAACGGTGGTACGGCCGATACCTCTGCGGGATTCCTGACTGCCCGCGGCGGTCGTGGCGTATCGATTTACGGTGCATACGCTATGGGGACGATCGATGACGATGTTTCGGTCTCCGGTGGCAAAGGCGGATCAGTTGCTAATGGCGGCGATGGTGCACAGGCGATGGGTGGCGATGGCCTCTTCATTCTATCCACTTCATCCCAGACTCTCGACTTTAACGGAGGCTCTTTCTCCGGAGGTGACGGGGGATCGGCCGAGTTCAATACCGATTTAGTAAGCAATCCCTTGCAGGAAAAAAACTATTTCGGCGAAGCCTATGGCGAAACTGAAAGTTTTAGCGGTGCGCGCGGAGGTCATGGCGTCCGGTATTTCAACGACGATTACCTCGTGTACGGCGTGACCCTTGATATTTCCGATGGCAAATTTAAAGGCGGCGATGGCGGTACTTCGATTAACAATGGCGCGGGCGATTCCATTGCCGACGGTGGACACGGTATTTTTACCGATTATGCCGACATTAACATCTCGGGAGGCACGTTTAGCGGTGGCGCGGCCGGTACGGCCAATGGCGAAGCTGGAAGCCGTGGTGCCGGCGTTCGGATGCGTGATGGCAACCTAACTATCACGGACGGTACGTTTGAGGGCCTTGGTCTCTGGTTTGAGTCGCACTATTATGCCAGCACCGCAAACATCTCGACCGGCACATTCGGTGATGTGATCTTTACCGCCACCTATGATGAGTTTTTCGATGCAGCAAATCCGGCTACAGTCACGATTGATGATGGCACCTTTGGCAATGTATTGATGAATGGGTCGTCGGTGGTCGATGCAACCATTAATGGCGGCCATCTTGACGGCTTGGAGCTCGCCGGGACAGAACAAGAGATTGAACTCGCCTTTGGGGGCGGTACGGTAACGGCGACACCCTCCATGATCGCTACGATTACTGGTGGTTCGGTCGATGTTCTGAAGATCGGTGGATCCAATGCCCTTAATACGGTAACCGTGTCGGATGCTACTATTGGTTCCGTAAACTTCGAGGGTTCTTCCGCGAACACGGTTTCCATTAGTGGAACCGGCGTAGACCGTGTCTCTTTTGCCGGAACTGGCGATTCGCTGGCTCTTGATGGGGCTGGCGTTACTTCGGTCGGCTTCGCCGGTTCGTCCAGCAACTTCCTCGGTCTTGCCAACAACGGTGCAAATCTCGACGGTGTGACTATGGAGGGTGGTGGCTATGGTGCCGTGACATATTCAGGAAGCAGCCATGACATCGGAGATGTCAATGTGTCGAGCGGTACACTGGACATTACCGGAACCGATTTTGGCATCAGTGATATCATTATTTCCAGCGGTACGCTCAATGTTTCGGGAGCTGGTTTGGAAGTGGCTGGTAAACACGTGTATCAGCTGGGCTCCATGGACGCCATGCTGAATGTTGACAGCCTGATGGTGAAGAAGAGCGGTACGCTGGATGTTGGTTTGGGTACGGTTCAGGCCAAGGATTTTACTGTTGAGGACGATGCTTCGATGAAAACGACCTTCTCCGATGACGGAGCAGGTGGCGTTGATACCGGTGTAATCGAGGGCGAAAACGTGGACATTGGGGATATTGCGAAGTGGACGCTGGTCAACGATGGATCGGTTTCCAGTTCCGAAAACTTTGCCGATGGCTTCCTGCTGGCAACGGCGAGCAGCAACCTGACGCATGAGTTGGATGCTCTGAAGTTTGAAATTATCGGTAACCCGGAGTGGGCTCAGGGCGTCAATGGCTTTACTACGAACGGTGGTAACCTGGTTGCTACCTATGGCGATCTCTCGCTCGAAAAGCTTTTCGAGAATTATCCGGGGCTCGTTGAAACAATGGGCTTCCTTGCGGATTACATTGAGGATAATCCCGAGCTGGGGACCTATGTCCGCACCAACTGGACGGGTGTGTTGCAAGCGGCCCCGGATATGAACGAAGTGTTTGCCCGCACGCCGGAAATGGCCAACGCGTTGATCAGCCTGCCTTCCATCTTCAACGACCAGATCAAGGATCGCACGCGCTCCTATCTGCGTCTTGCCAATTATGGCAGCAAGGCCAACATGGCTCCTGCGGGAGCGGCCGGGCCGTCGGATTGGTACCACGATTCGGTTCAGTGGACGAAGGATCGTCTTCCGTTCTGGGATGCCCAGGGTGCGACGCGCTCTGCGTCCGACAATGCCCCAATGCCTAACATTTCCGGAGACCCGTCCGAGGTGGGCAAGCCCTACATGGCCGAATCCACTTCGAAGGGTAGCGATTATGATGCCCTCGTGGACGCGGTTCACGGAGCGCTTCCCATGCCGACTGAAGATATCGAAATTCCTCCCTCCTACCAGATCTGGGGACGTGGCTATGCCGCTATGCTCAACCAGAAAACAACGGGGAGCTTTGATGCCGTGGATGATTATTTCTCCGGCTACGATGCCACGGTCGCCGGTGCCATCCTGGGTATGGACAAGCGTTTGAACAACATGATGTTCGGTCTTGCCGGCGGTTATGCCCACACGATGCTGGAAGGCAACAGGGACAACGATGGTACGGCCAACACGGTTCATGGTGTTGGGTATTTTTCAGCCATGCTGAACGATCTCTATCTGGATGCCAACGTCAACTATGCATTCAGCGGGGTTGAAACCACGACCATGGATGATTTCGGTTATTCGGGTGAATACGATGCCAACACACTCAGCTTCTACCTGGGCGGTGGGTATGGTTTGTCGATGCTTCAGGATAAGTTGCTCTTGACTCCGGAAGCCTCGTTGCTGATGACCTACTACAACCGTGAAGCATATACCGAAACATCGGATATCGCCGGTTCGGATACCGCTTTCCCGGATAAGAACTATGACTCCTACGACCAGTGGTCGCAGCTGATGTCGATCGGTGCCACGCTTTCCATGGTTCAGCAGATCGAGTCGTTCAGTTCCGAACTGGAAATCCAGCCGGAGCTACGCGCCCATTGGTTGCACGAGTTCAATGCCCAGATGGATGATGAAACCTACACGGGCGGTGCTGCGATCTTGCAGGCGCGCGAGGAAGATCTCGTTCGCCTGGGTGCGGGGATCCGGTTCTCCAAGTGGGATAATGACAACACCGAGTTTGGCCTCGATGTCGATGGCGTGCTTGGTTCCGACTACGATGCCGTCATCGTAAGCGGCAAGATTATGCACCGCTTCTAATCCCAGAGAGAAGGGGCTGTTGCCCGTTCAAGGAGAAACGCGCCTCTTTCACTGAAAGGGCGCGTTTTTTCATGAAGTATGTTCTCTGTTTTGGAGGGCCCGGTTCCACCCGGGCTGCTGTTAGGGTGGATTATGCCAAATTAAACTGATTCGTTTTTTTACCACAGAGGGCGCTGAGACACAGAGCAGCCGGGTTGCTATATTTCTCTGTGCCTCTGTGTCCTTGTGGTGAGACCATTCAAGTTAAGTTCCTGTTACGAAACCAGCTCGCACTCGGTCTTCCCCGGTCTCCAAACACTCGAAATCTGGTTTGCAAAGGCGATCTCGAGGTTGATGTGGCCGAGGCCATCGAGCCGTAGCTGCGAGGCCACCGTGCGCATGGCGGTGTCGGGGGTGTTGCAATCGGAGCTGAGGTGGGCGAGGAACACGTGTTCCAATGCATCCGTGGCGCTGTCCGTGATCAGTTGTGCGGCATCGATGTTGGAGAGGTGGCCCTGGCGGCTACGGATGCGCTGCTTGAGTGGCCAGGGGCGCGGTGCCTCGCGCAAGAGATCTTCATCGTGGTTGGATTCAACGATGATGGCCTGGCATCCCCTCAATTTGTCCCGTATGAGCGCGGTGGCCATTCCGAGGTCTGTAACCACACCAACACTCGTGTTCGCCGTCTGGAGGCGAAATCCGACCGGCTCATAGGCATCGTGGGGCACGGAAAATGGTTCCACCTTGATGTCCCCAATTTCGAACGCGGATCCTGTTTGGAAGACTTTTGCCGAGATCTCGTTCGACTTCGGCTGCCGCATGATGCCGTTCAGCGTCCCCGCATTGGCGAATACCGGGATTCCATGGCGCTTCTGCAGCACACGGATGCCGGCAACATGGTCGCCATGCTCGTGCGAAACGCAGATGCCGTTGATACTTTCCGGCACCACCCCGATTTGATCCAGCCTCACGGCGATCTGCTTGGCGCTAAGCCCGGCATCGATCAAAACCCTGGTTTTGCCGGATGCCACATAGATGCAGTTGCCAGAGCTGCCGCTGGCTAAAACGCAAACTTCCAAACTCATAAAAGGGATTCTCCTGCTAATGCCGACCATCATAGGGGAGGCTACGTGGATTATGAACATCGAACTTTGAACTTTTAGCTTCCGGCAAGTTTCCCTGTCTCCTATCCGTATCCATGAGTGTTGCATCCGTTCAATAGCATTCGAAATGACAGGGCTCTTCGCCTTGCCGTCCATACCTCAACCCAATCGAGATGCCTTTTTCCAAACTTAAAGCCCATCTGCGGAACCCTGTGGCACGAGGATTCAATGAGCACCTAGGTGCGGTGGCCGAAGGTTATTCCCTCCAAATAGGCTGCAACTTCCTCTTTCACACCTTTAAAGGTGTGAAATGATCGGACTGGGATATTCTCACACCTCACAAGGTGTGAGAATGGATGGCTGTAAAAAAAAGACGGACTATTTAGCAGGAATGGTCGCCGGGGTTGGCCTTGATCCACTCGAGGATCTCTTCCTTGGAAGCAAAGCGGTCTTCCATTTGTGCTTCGTAGGCTTCCTTTAGGATTTGGCCGATCAGCTTGCCTTCCTTGATGCCCATGGCAATGAGGTCGTGGCCGCGGATCCACGGCTCGGGGAGGATCGGTTCGTTGGCCATTTTTTCTTGGTAGGCCTGGACATAGTCATAGTTGTCGAGCATGCGGTGCGAGCCGAGGCAGTCGAGGCGGTGCAGCTCCATCTCCAGGTCGAACGTTTCCGCGCCGATCAGCGTCCGGAGTTTGGAGGTGCGCATGTTTTGGACATCCATGAAACGCATATGCCCTGCAATGGCGGCAACGATATGCTTCTTTTCCTTGTTCGGGAACCTGAGGCCAATCAGGATCTCCTCGGCCATGGCGGCGCCGACCGAGGCGTGGCCATCAAACCGGATGCGCGGCTCGCCATCCGCTCCCGCGCCGAACGAGGCGGTGGGCGGTTTGCCTACATCGTGTAGCAGGACGGTGTAGGCCAGCTCCCGCGCGGTGTAGGCGGGTGCATGTGTGGCGGACTCTCCAGTCTGCCCTTTGTTCATGAGATTAAGCATCAGACAGGTGTGTTCGAAGACATCGCCTTCGGGGTGGAATTGGGGCGGTTGTTCCTGTCCGACCATCGGAATGAGTTCCGGCAAGATGTATTGGAGCAGTCCCACTTCGAGGAGATGCTTGAGGGCATCGCCTGGCTTGGCGCTGTCGGTCAGGATCCGGGTCAGCTCGACTTCGGTTCGCTCGGCACTGATGTTCTTGATCAGGTGGGCCATTTGCTTGATGGCCGCTTCCGTTTCGGGATCGATGGAGAAGCCGAGGTTGTGTGCGAAGCGGATGGCGCGTAGCATGCGCAGGTGGTCTTCGGCAAACCGTTCGGTGGGTTTCCCGATGGCGGTGATGATTCTTTTCCCAAGATCGCGCCGTCCGTGGACATAGTCGTGCAGTTGTTCTTTGACCGGGTCGAAGAACATGCCGTTGATGGTGAAATCGCGGCGCAGGGCGTCTTCCTTGGCGGCGCTGAAGAGGATGGTTTCCGGGTGCCGGCCATCGAGGGTGCCGACTTCCTCGCGGAAGGTGGCCACTTCGATCATTTCGACCCCGTCAACCACGGCAATCACGCCGAAGGCCTTGCCGATGGGAATGGTTTTTGAAAAGAGTTCCTCGACTTCTTCCGGGTAGGCGTCGGTGGCGACGTCATAATCCTTGGGTTCGCGCCCGAGCATTTCGTCGCGCACGCACCCTCCGGCAAACAGGGCAATGTAGCCCTTGCTTTGCAGGGTCTCGACGATGCGTTTGGCCGCGGCCTTCTGGTTGACTATTTCGCCCATATTTACTTTCACACTAGATGGAATGAACTATAGTTCCCTTATGATGTCGAAGGAAACATTAACAATAGGAATCCTCCGTATGAAGAAAATGGCGAGTTTATATCTCCTGTTATTAGCGTTTCTTTCGACCGCTTTTGGCCAGTTTGGTGATCCGTTCGATGTTCAGGTTGAATTGGTCGGCAGCGAGGTTCGGTTGAGTGTCGAGGTGCCGGAAAATCATTATCTCTATGCCGATGCGCTGGAAGTGACCGATGCTGTCGGCAACCTGCAACGGGTGGTGTCTTTGCCGGAAACCACCGACATCACGGATCCCAACTCCGGGAAGCCGAAGCCCGTTTTCGCGGAGGCGTTCAAGGCCGTGTTCGCATGGGCGCCCGGGGCGGAGGGCGCGGCGGCCGTTCATGTGAAATATTGGGGTTGCAACGACGAGGTTTGCTTTATTCCCCAAACCAAGGTGGTTGGGGTTGAGGGCGCATCCGCGGTTCCCGCAGTGCAGGCCGCCGATGGCAAGCCCGTATCCGACTGGGAAAAGGAACTGGAAAATTTCGATGTACTCAAAATGCACTCCGGTGGCATGGATGCCAGGGAATTCCTTGGTTTTCTCGGAATGGGCGAGGGGAAGGGGGACGGGGATGCCGTCGGTGGATTCCGGCTGTTCCTCTCCGACCCGGTTGCCTTTGTCCGCGAATCCGGTTTGTTGCTGACGATCCTGTTCATATTAATCGGCGGATTGGCGCTGAACCTAACCCCTTGCGTACTTCCCATGATTCCAATCAACCTCGCCATCATTGGCGCCGGTGCACAGGCCGGTTCGAAGGGGCGGGGGTTTGCCCTGGGGGCAACCTATGGATTGGGCATTGCCCTGGTCTATGGCCTTCTGGGCTTGGTTGTTGTTCTGACGGGATCGCAGTTCGGCACCATTCAGGCGAATCCCTGGTTCAATCTGGCCATTGCGCTGATCTTCGTGGTTTTAGCCTTGGCGATGTTCGATGTTTTCCATATCGACTTTTCCCGCTTCCAGTCGAAGATGGGTGGCGGGGAGCAAAAGCAAGGCAGCTTCGTGGTGGCGCTGACCATGGGGTCGGTTGCGGCCCTGCTGGCGGGGGCCTGCGTGGCTCCGGTGGTGATTGCCGTACTGCTGCTCTCCGCAAACATCTATGAAGCCAATAGTGTTTCGGGCTTGCTGCTGCCGTTCGTGCTGGGGATTGGCATGGCGCTTCCGTGGCCCTTTGCGGGGGCCGGTCTTTCATTCCTGCCCAAACCCGGGAAATGGATGGAATATGTCAAGTATGCCTTTGGCGTGGGCATCATCTTGTTCGCCCTCTATTACGGCAACCTGAGCTATCGCGCCTTCAATCCGGTTGAAGTGACCGATGGCATCGACGGTCGCACCAACGCCGGCTTTGCCGATGTTCTCGGCCAGGCCCGTTCGGATGGCAAGCCGGTGTTCATCGACTTCACGGCCAGTTGGTGCAAGAACTGCGCGGTTATGGAAAAAACCACCTTCAAGGACGGTGCGGTCAAGCTGGCGCTCGCGGATTTCGTGGTCGTTAAATATGTGGCCGAGGATCCGGAAAACCCCAACACAAAAGCCGTGATGCGGCATTTCGGGGCGCAGGGGCTTCCGACCTTGGTTTTACTTGAAGCGAAGCGGTAGGCTTCCTACTTGACCAGCGGAACGTAATCGATTTCCTGGAAATCCTCGACCTCGTTCAACCAGATGTCCTGGACGAAGGCCACGTGCTCGGGATGGTTGTTGTAGCCGTCGTAGGCCGCCTGGTCAGCGAATTCCATCGAAAGCCCGAAGGCGAAATGGTTCTTCGGGCTCGTTTCCTTCAAAACCTGGAAGTTGCCCACGCCCGGAATCGATGCGAGTCCGGCCGCCTTTTCAAGGAATCCGGTTTCAGCCGGCGAACCTTTGTCGTGTTTGAGTTTAAAGAAGACGGAATGGACGATCATGGCATTCTCCTTTGGAGGTTGTTTGGTTTGGGTCGTGGCGCAGCCGGCCAGCAGGCTGGCCAGCAGCAGGGCGCAAATGTATCTCATGGTTATATCTCCGTTTCCAGTTCGGCTCTAAAACTACCGATTGCCACTTTGCTTTTCAATAAAACAGGAATGTGCCGGTGGTCGGCCGTGCACCAGATGATGGTCTTGCCATCCTTGCTCTCCTCGAAAACCCCGCCCACATCCTGGATGTCGGGGATCAGTTTGAGCGCGTCATATTCCCGCCCGTTCACCTTGATCGTCTCGCGTTCAACCACCTCGATGCGCGAAACCTTGCAGCGCTTGCCGTCGGTCAATGGGCCTTCCAGCACCGTCCCGACCTCCAGCTTCTGGTTCCGGACAAAATAGAACGCGGAGAGCGGATCGAGCGTGTTTGCCAGGATCGGGGTGGTTCGCGCATCGTTGCCGAGCGCTTCGTAATAGTGTGCATTCAGGTTTTCCCAGTCGAAATCCACCGTAACATGGCGCTTGGTGTTGCCTTCCCGCTGCATCTTGGCATAGCCGAGAGAGCGGCTGACATCATACTCCGCCAGCGAGGAGAGGTCGTTGCGCACTTTAAAAATGGCATCCGCCACCTTGCCGGTTCTGGCGGTCATCTTGAAGCTGCGGATTTTCCGTCCGTCCCACTGCTCGTCCGGCAGGACTTCCATGGTGGCGTGGCCCGCAACAATGAACTGCCACCCCAGGCTATAGGTGAGTTTTTCCCCCGCCTTGAACGCCGGGCTCCACTCTCCTGCAGCCGCCTCTTCCTCCGCCCGGGAAAACCGTGCGAGAACGGGCAACGCCAGGAGTCTGGCTAGAAAAGATCTTCGGTTTGGCATCATTCAGCTCACCTCTTGAATGGTGCATGGTATTCGAATCTTCAAGCCGGTGCAAACCGGTTTTCGGCGGCCGAATTGAAGGTTGCATTTTAGCGGTGCAGCGGTATCATTCGCCCGTTGGCAAAGGACAGTAGTACTAAATTCAAGCGCCGGAAACGGTGAAGGAGAGCAGTATGAAAGCAACAACATGGCGGAAATTCGCAAGGCGAACCGCAATCATGGCAGCAGGTGCCTGCTGCCTGGCAGTCCTCACCGGCTGCCCGTGGGACGACGACGATGATGACCTACTCCCAACGCAATGGCAGGTCGAGTGGTATGGAGAGGATGAGGGAGACCTCACGCTTGTCCTTGAATGGAGCAACCTGAACAATGTTGGCGACTACGGGCAAAACTACGACGAATACCGTGTCGATATCGTTAGGTCGGGATCCACCATCACCATCACCATCGAGGATACCACGGTGGATCCCTTCGTAATTACATTGATGGGTACCATTGCCGACGATGGCCAAAGCGCGGAAGGCACCTATGAAGGAACCTCCTCGAGTGGCAATGAAATAAACGGTGGCTGGGAAATCTACGCCAAATAATCCGTAGTCCTATCCAGGTCTTGAGCGGCTCTTGCGGGGGCCGCTTTTTGTTTTGGCTCCGCCGTGGTGATTTGTCGGCAGTATTGCACTTTCCCCGCCAACAAATTCTGCTAGGCTCTTTTCCATGTTGAGTCGTTTTGTTTATTTATCGATGGCCGCCGGGGTGGCCTGCCTGTTGGGGTGTTCCGAGAGAGGGCCGGCTCCCGTTGTGGAACCGGAAGCGGTTGTGGTTCGTGAATTATCGGGTTTTCCCTCGTCCACCAGCCTGATGCTGGGCGAATTCCAGGCACAGGTGAAACCCTTGATCAGTATTCCGGTAACCGCCCCGTCGGACGGCGACATCCTGTTCCATGTCGAGCAGACCCGCCAGATTTTGCCGAAAGGCACGCTCTGGGCGGAGGCCGCGCCGGAACAGATTGCCGGCGAAGAATTGGCGTTGGAGCTGAATACCCGAAACGAAAAGCTGCGCTTGGAGAGCGAGCTCCAGCTGGCCGAACGCGAGTTGGAACGGGTTGAGTTCATGATGGCCGATCCCGCGCTCCGGGATCTCCCCTACGAAGACCGTGTTCCGCTTTCCACCAACATTGTCCAGCAGCTGCAGGGGGAATTGGACCTGCTGAAAAAACAGCTGGAATCCTGCGGGGTGGTGGAGCGGCTGGCCTTCCGGCAAAAGGCGCTGCGCTCCCGGATCGAAATGCCGTTCGATGGCGAGCTCCTGATTTCCCTACCCGTAACGCCCAAGCGCAAAATGATCCGCGTTGCCGCGAACACGCCGGTCGGCACCATGCGCGATATTTCCGAAATATACCTGCACATCATCATTCGCGACCCGCAAACGGTGGCCATTCCAACCGATCAGCTGATGGTCGAATTCAAGCGCGATAGCGGCGATGTTTTGCGGGGGCGGTTCCACGATACGCAGATCGTGGAGATGGGCAACCAGGATGTCCTCGTCTACCGCTTTGGATTCGCGCCGGAAAAATCGGCCGAGCTAACGGCGCTCATCGGGGCCAACCTGACCTGCGATCTCTGGGTGGAGGCCGGGCAGGCCTTCCACTCGGTTTCAAAGCTCGAGGTGGCACGCATGCTCGGCGGAAACGATTCGTTCGCCGACTGGCGCGAGGTGGTGGAGGAACTCTGGCCGGGAGCCACGTTGCTGTTCACCGGCCGCACCCATCTGGGCATCGTGGCAAAGGGCGCCGCGGAATGAAGACGCTCTCCTGCGAGGACATCACCTTCTCCTATGCCCGGAAAGCCCCGCCGGTTTTCGATGGCCAATCGTTCAGCTTCAATCAGGGCATCAACCTGCTTAAGGGCTATTCCGGATGCGGCAAAACGACGTTGCTCAAGATTTTCGCCGGCTATCTCAAGCCCGAGTCGGGCCGGGTGGTTACGCCAAGCGGCCACAAGCCCACCGCGCCGGAATACCAGCGCAAGGAAATGAGCTTCCTCTTCCAGCAGTTCAATCTCCTGCCGCTGGCCACCGTGAACCGCAACCTCGAGCTGGCCGGTGAGCTGGCCGGCATGGGGCGCGCCGAGGTGGCCGAGAAAACCCGCTACTGGATCGAGAAGCTCGGCCTTGCCCCCGTGGCCCACCACAAGGCCAAGAACCTTTCCGGCGGCCAGCAGCAGCGCGCCGCCATTGCGCGTACGCTCATCAAGGATGCCCAGGTGCTGCTGCTCGACGAACCCACCTCCGGGCTCGACGACCTCAACACGCGCCTGATTGTCCAGGCCTTGCAGGAAATGATCGATCGCGAGTGCATCTGCCTCGTGTGCACCCACGACCAACGTTTGGAAAACCTCCCCCATGAAGTTGTTGATTTCAATCGGTTCCTACCTGTTGAAGGACATCTTTTGGCGCTGGCGTGAGCAGCCCGGAAATGTCCTGACACGGTTTGTTGTGGCCTATGCGCTGGTGTTGCCATCGCTTGGGCTGCTTGGCGCGTTTGCGCTCATGGCCGACAACCTCGAAAGCCGGCTCACGCGCAACGGGATCGACATGCTGTTCATCACCGAGCACGTCAATGCCTCCTCCGACGATTTTGTTTCGAGGCAGCGCGCGCCACGCTATGCCCCCCTGCAGGGCCACGGAACCATGTTCCAGTTGCTCCAGCTTTTCGGTTCCGTGCGCACGTCCCATGCGGGGGTGGCCCGCGTCGTGGCCTACCCGGATACCGCTCTGCCGTTTCTTGAAAACATGGTTACGGTGGAGGCGCCCATCGTATTCCTGAGCGATGCCCTGCCGGAGGGCATGCCGATACGCACCGAGATCGACAACCACTATTTCAATGCGCAGGTGCGCCGCCCATCCGGCATGCTCTCGAAGATGTTCCAGCAAAACGTGGTGCTGGTTCCCGAGGGAACGCTGCCGCGTCTGGAGACCCGCGGCTTTTCCCGGATCACCCTGTTCAAGGCCGACCGGATCTCCGCGCTGCGCGGGCTGGAGGAAGCCGTCCGGCTGATGTCGAAGCTGGACAACCAGAACGATTTTGTCCGCAGCTCGCTGAAGCTGCTGGGCGATCTCGACAAGCTGAAGGAAAAACAGGTCTACTGGCGCTTCGGACTGGCCCTGGCGTCCGGGGGGGTGCTGGCGCTGGTGTTGGGTACGTTGGCCCTGCTGGAGTATCAGCAGCGTGCCTATGTGATTGCCCTGCTGCGGAGTTTCGGCATCCGGCGCTGGATGGTCTACGGCATGCAGTTGCTCGAAAGCGCCTTTGTCGTGAATCTCGCCGGCGTGTCGGCCTATTTCACCTTGGCCTATTTCCAGCAGGTGCTCTACAAATCGTTTGGGCAGCGCACCGGGGCGGGCCTGTCGCTTGAAACGATGGCCTCGGAAATTATCGTGATTTTGGTTTGTGTCAATGTCGGCGTGGTCATCAGCACCCTGCCGGCGCTGCATATCCTGAAAAAGGATGTGGGAACGATTTTGAGTTGATATGGATTTTTATAAAACAACGTTAAGATGCGGCGCGGCCGCTTTGGAAAGTGCAAGCCTGATGATGCTTTCGGTAGTCCTGTTGGGGCTTTCCGGTTGCAAAAGCGTCGAGGAGCGCATCGAGATCCAGCGGGAGGAGGTCGAGGCCCACTATCCGCAAATTTTCACGGATCCATCCCGGCTTCCGGAAAAGGTGTTGGATTGGGAGACGGCGCTTTCGATGATCGACGGCAACCTGGCGCTACGAACCGCCAACAATGAAATCATCAATGCCGAAGTGGCGATCGACCGCGTTTTCTGGGATCTCGTTCCGCAGTTGACCATGCAGGGCATCTACAACACCGCCATCAGCGAATTTACGGAACTTTCATCCGACAACTTCAACGGGAACGTGAATGCCTTGTTCTCCATCCCGGGCTTTGTCCGGTTGCGGATGGACTACTATGCCGCCGTGCTTTCGCACTATGCCGCCACCCAGCAATACGAACTGACCTACCGCGAGGAGGTGCTCAACCTCTACTCCCTGTTCCGGAAATCCCATTGGAACCGGCAGGAAAGCCTGATCGAAGACCTCGAATCCTCCCACCCGACCTTCACCGAGTCCGACCGTCGCGAGCTGGCGTTCGCGCGGAAGCAGCGCGAAAACGAACTCTGGCTGGCGGTGTCCGGGGCGCTGGGCTGCCATTCCAACCGATGGGTGCTGGTGGGCGACCAGCTCCCTGAAATCGATTATATGCAGAGCGATCCCGCGATTCTCGATACCGACACGTTCGGCGGTTTGTATACGACCATTCAGGCCCTTGAGCTCGAAGGCGCCCGCCTGCGGGAGTTCGGGGTCAAGTTCCAGTATTGGCCCCAGCTCGATACCCGGGTCTATAGCCCCTCGGTCTACCTCTTCAGTGCGGGTGATCGCGGTGGTTTCAACTTCGATGCCGAAGATATCCGCTTCGAGGCCTCCGTCAGCATGAAGCTCGATACCAACCTTTCGATCACCCATCAGTTGCGGGAGACGCGCCGCAGTACCGATTTGCTGAAACAAAAGCTCTATGAAGAGGCCGAGGAACGGGTCAAGGCGTTGGTCGAAACCCGCGATGCCTTGCATTTGCTCGAGGATCGGATGACGCGGTTGGCGGCCAAGGAATCCCTTTTCGCGAGGTTGGGCAAGCCGTCCACCTACGCCGGATTTGAGATGCTTAATGCGGAGCGCCTGGAGCTAAAGAAGGAGCGCCTGGCGTTGGAGCGCGAGGCCGATGCGCTCGTCCCCGTCCTCTGGATCGCCGACGATTCCCGCTGGCAGGTCCCCGCCGAATGGGAGCTAGCCGATTGAGGCCAGCTGCTCGCGGAATTCGGAATAGTGGAACAGGCGCCGGAAGTCCACCAGCCCGGAGAGCGCGCGCGATAGCACCCGCAGGCCGGTCTCCTCGAAGATCGACATGGGGTTGAGCCCGCCGATGATCACCGCCCCTGCGCGCTGCGGCCCCACCGGTACGCCATGGATCGACTGCCCGGGATTGCCGAGGAACATCAGGCTGCCGAGCCCGATCGCCTCCAGCCGCGCGGCGACGGCGCGCACCGTTTCGATGCTCTCCGCCGGGAATTCGCGAAAGCTGGCGCCGATCCGCCCGTTGCCGGAAATCACCGCCCCGATATAGTTGGCCATGCCGCTACGGATGAACACTTCGAGCGGATCGATGGTGGTTCCGTCGTAGTTGATCACTTCAACAAAGCGGGTGGGGTGGCTGTTCTGCAGCTCCAGCAAGCCGCCAAAGCGCGAGACCGTGGGTACGCCGTGTTTGAGCAACACGCCATTAAGGGTGATCGAGCAGACCGTGCCAATGCCGACCATGTCGTCCGGTACAACCGTTCCGCAAAAGGTTTCGCCGGGCTCGAACAAGGCCATGAGCTTGCCCATGGCATACCCCTTGGAAAACACCTTGCCGATGAGCCGCAGGCGTTCGCGGGTGATGTCGGAGGGCTTGACCAGCGAAAGGTTCAGCACCACGTGCCCGGAGCACGTTGCCGGATCAAAATCCATGCGGTAGGCCATTGTGTCAATTTTGCCGGATAGGAAGCCGATGCGTTCGAGCACCCGCGAGTCGTCGGCCTCGCGCATGCCGTCGTCGGTGATCCGCCGCCCGCGCCGCCCGAGGTTTTCGGTTAGGCCGTGGTCGTCGAGCTCCAGCAAATAATGCCTTACCGTTCGCTCACTTATTTCCACTCCCTGCGCCACCAGGATGTCGGTGATGCGGGAGCTGCCGAGCGGGCGTTCGCTGGCACTGAGCACATCCAAAATGGCCAGCCGTTTCTTTTCGCGTTTATCCATAAGCGGCAGAATTGCCGTAAAAGCTTAATTAGATCAAGTATAAATCGCCAATCCATTGCAAAGACTCTAAAAAAAGAGCCTGCTTCCGGCAATGGTGTGCCGGAAGGGGATGCAACTTAACCAAGGAGAATGCGATGATACATTGGCTTAAGAACAACGATGCGCTCGGAACCACCAACCGCGGGGTGCCCTGCGAATCAGGACTCTGCACGCTTTGCCGGGCGGACTGTAAAGGCAAATGCGAAACCTGGACATCGTGCCTGGTCGGGCGCAAGTTGCTCTATCCGCGCGACTATCCCTTGACGACTGCAGGATCGGCCAATGTCACCTCGTTGGGGGTCGGCTACCAGTCGTTGCGCATCCAGGGCTATGCCTATGGAGCCAACGGGCTCGGTGAAGGCCTGACCAACGATCCCGACGACTGTATTTTCCCCAACGTCAATGTCGGCACCGAGTTTGGCGGCGAAATCAAGACCAAGTGCCGCGTCCCGATCATGACCGGTGCGCTGGGTTCAACCTTCATTGCGGCGCACTATTGGGACTCCTTCGCCGCCGGTGCGGCCATCTGCGGTTTCCCGATCGTCGTCGGCGAAAATGTTGTTGGTGTCGATAAGCAGTCCACGCTCGAAGACGGCGGAATCACTTCCGCCCCGGAGCTCGACCGGCGCATCAACACCTTCCTGCGCTATTACGATGGCTATGGCGCCATCATCGTCCAGATGAACGTGGAGGACACCCGCAACGGCGTGGCCGAATACCTGGCCGAGAAGTATGGCGACCAGATTATCCTCGAGCTCAAGTGGGGGCAGGGCGCCAAGGATATCGGCGGCGAAATCCAGGTGAAGTCGCTCGAATATGCCGAGTTTCTCAAGAACCGTGGCTATGTCGTCGATCCCGATCCGACCGATCCGACCGTGAAGGAAGCCTATAGGAACCATGCGGTCACCTCCTTCGCCCGCCACAGTCGGTTGGGGGCGACCAATCTCGATAGCCCCGCGCAGGTGCAGGAAGACTTCATGAACGCGGTCGCCTATCTGCGCAAGCTCGGGTTTAAGCGCCTCTCGCTCAAGACCGGCGCCTATGGAATGGAAGCGCTTGCCATGTCGATCCGCCTCGCGGCCGATGCCCAACTCGACCTGTTGACCATCGACGGCGCGGGCGGCGGCACCGGCATGAGCCCGTGGAACATGATGGATCATTGGGGCGTTCCGTCGCTTCCGCTGCATGCGAAGGCCTATGAATATTGCAGTATGCTCGAAGCCCAAGGCATTGAGGTTCCGGATATTTCATTCGCCGGCGGCTTTGCTCGGGAAGACCACATCTTCAAGGCGCTGGCCCTTGGCGCGCCGTATGCGAAGCTCGTTTGCATGGGCCGTGCCCCCATGATTCCCGGCTATCTCGGCAGCAACATACAAGGGGTCTTCCAGCCAGAAAACCGCGAGCGGCTGCATGGGCACTGGGAAGAGCTTCCGGCCACCGTGAAAGCGGTTGGAACCTATCCCGAAGAAATCTTCACCGGATGGGAAGCCGTCAAGGCCAAGGTGGGTGCCGACGAAATGAAACACGTGCCGTTCGGTGCCGTGGCCATGTATGGCTATGCCGACAAGCTTGCCTGCGGCTTACAGCAATTCATGGCCGGCGCGCGAAAGTTTTCGCTGACGGAAATCGCACGCGGCGACCTCATGGCGGCCAATCGCGAAACCGCCGCCGAGACCGGAATCCCCTACATGACCGATGCCCAATCCACCAAGGCCGTCGAGATCATGAAGGGACGTTTTTAAAGCGGCAGGGAAAACCGATGACGTGGAGTGTTCGGTTCCTCCCGAACATTCGCAGTATCGGGCCGTGCGCCAGATGCAACCCGCCCCACCATGTTGATGGCTACGGTTTCATTTGCTGAAAAGAACGCGCTCCGGGGCGTCCGGAGCGCGTTGTTGTACGGCGCTTTTTAGCCTGCAGCGATCGTCAGCAATGTTTTTGCCAAGGGATTGTTGGGTTGGGCTGAATAGTACACCCATTTCCCGCTCGGGCGCGATGTGATCAGTCCGCGGGAGTTCAGCGTTCGTAATTGGGTGCTGGCATAAGCTTCCGCAATGCCGACTTTGCTTCCCAGCATCGCCACGGTGCATTCATTGCATCGCAAGAGTTCACGCAATAGGTTCAAGCGGGTGTCATTTGCGATCACCCGGCATGTTCTCCATAGGGTGGGTCGTAGCGTTTGCATGTGCAATCTATTATCACACCTTGTGAGGTGTGATAACCAAATTGATCAACAATATTTATCACACCTCACAAGGTATGATAATACGTCTGCGTGAACATCGCGGCTCTTGCCATTGGCGGCGGTGAATTTTCATGCGATGCATGAATTATTCAAGCTAGGCCGATTTCTTTTCGGTCTCGATGAGCTTGAGGCCTTCGAGCGGATGGAGGCCGTGCTCGACCATGTCGCGCGTGATGGTGCAGTGGCTGACGTCGTCGCGCATGGGGATTTCATACATGACGTCGAGCATCAGGTGTTCGATGATGGCGCGGAGCCCGCGGGCACCGGTCTTGCGTTTGTTGGCCATGCGCGCCAGCGCCTTGAGGGCGTCGGCTTCGAACTCCAGTTCAACGCCGTCCATCATCAGCAGTTTCTGGTACTGCTTGACCATGGCGTTTTTCGGTTCGGTCAGGATGTGGACGAGTTCGTCTTCAGTCAGCTCGTGCAACATGGTGACGACCGGTAGGCGGCCGATGAATTCGGGGATCAGACCGAAGCGCAGGAGGTCTTCGGATTCGACGTTCATGGTGACGAAGTTGGGGGAGAGTTCCTCTTCCGACTTTTTCGTGGTGCCGAAGCCGATCGATTTCTTGTCGACGCGTTGCTTGATGATGTCCTCGATGCCGACGAATGCGCCGCCGCAGATGAAGAGAATATTGGAGGTGTCGATTTCCAGGTATTCCTGCTGCGGGTGCTTGCGTCCGCCCTTCGGAGGTACGCGGGCAACGGTGCCTTCGATAATCTTCAGCAAGGCCTGCTGGACGCCTTCGCCGGAAACGTCGCGGGTGAGCGATACGTTGTCGGTGCGTCTGCCAATCTTGTCGATCTCGTCGATGTAGATGATGCCGCGCTGGGCGCGGTCGACATCGAAGTCGGCGGCCTGCAAAAGCTGGAGCAGGATGTTTTCCACGTCTTCGCCCACGTAGCCGGCCTCGGTGACGGTGGTGGCGTCGGTGATGGCGTAGGGGACGTTGAGCGAGCGGGCGAGGGTTTTGGCGAGCAGGGTTTTGCCGCTGCCGGTGGGGCCGATGAGCAGGACGTTGGATTTGTCGATCTCCACGCCGTCCTCGTCGAGCTGGGCGAACATGCGCTTGTAGTGGTTATGGACGGCGACGGAGAGTACTTTCTTCGCCATGTCCTGGCCAATCACATAGTCGTCGAGCTTTGCCTTGATTTCGTGAGGTGCAAGCACGCCGATCTCCTGGGAGGTGGTCGGCTCCTCCGCGTGGTCGCCAGACTGGTGCCCGAGAAGGGCATCGCACAGGCCCACGCATTCATCGCAGATGAATACGCCGGGGCCGGCGATGAGCCGTTTGACCTCTTTTTCGTTCTTTCCGCAGAAGGAACACTCGGGGGTGTTGTGCTTGTCAGCCATCTTAAAATCCTTCGGATTTTTGGGTGGGGAGGAGAGGGGGAGAGGGGGGAGGTAGGCGTGTCCTTTTCCGATCGCAATCCAGCAATCCATCTTTCCAGTCATCCAAACTTCCATTCGTTACTTTGCGTGGGCGACCACTTCGTCGATCAGGCCATATTCGGCGGCCTGTGCTGCCGACATGAAGTTGTCGCGGTCGGTGTCTTTTTCGAGATCCTCGATCTTCTTGCCGGAATGGCTGGCCAGGATGCCGTTGAGGATCTGCTTGATGCGCATGATTTCCTGCGCCTGGATGTTGATGTCGGTCGCCTGGCCTTGTGCTCCGCCGAGGGGCTGGTGGATCATGATGCGGGCGTTCGGCAGGGCATAGCGCTTGCCGGGGGCTCCTGCGGCCAGCAGCACGGCACCCATGCTGGCGGCCTGGCCGACGCAGTAGGTGGTGATGTCGCACTTCAGGAATTGCATGGTGTCGTAGATGGCCAGGCCGGCGGTAACGACGCCGCCCGGCGAGTTGATGTAGAGGCTGATATCCTTTTCCGGATCCTCGCTCTGCAGGAATAGCATTTGGGCAACAATCAGGTTGGCGACCGTGTCGTCGATCGCTGTTCCGAGGAAAATGATGCGTTCCTTGAGCAGGCGGGAGTAGATGTCGTACGCGCGTTCGCCGCGGCCGGTTTGCTCAATTACAGTCGGAACAAGATAGTTCGCCATTTCGTTCATAGATCTTCCTTTGTTGGATTGATGGAGGTCGGGATTATTGGATCAATGGGCGTTTCCATCAATCCAATAATCCGGCGATTCCGGCAATCCGGCTCAAAGAGCCTTATTTGATCTTCGCGTTTTCAACCATGTAGTCGAGCGCCTTGTTGAAGCGGATTTGCTCGCCAACGCTGGACAAGGAGTCGTTTTCCTCCATCTCCCGGCGGAGCGCCTGCGCATCCTTGCGCTGGCGAATGGCCATCGTTGCGATTTCTTCGTCAACCTCTACTTCACTGGCTTCGAACTTCAGTTCAGTAGCAATTCCGAGGCCAATGTAGCGCAGCTTGACGTTTTCGAGGGCGCGATCCTGGGCTTCCTTCTGGATTTCCTCCATCTGCGCGCCGATCTGCTCCTGGGTGGCGCCCATCATCATGCGTTGCTGGGCAATGTCGTAGACGACGTTGCGGGCCTGCTGCTGGACGATGCTTTCCGGAACGTCGAGCTTGGTCTTCTTGATGAGGTAATCGACGATCTGGTCGTGCGTTTTTCCTAGCGCCATGTTTTGGGCCTGGGCTTCGAGCTGTTCGCGGATGTTGGCGCGGAGGGCTTCCTCGGACTCGACCTGGAGACGGCCCAGGAAGGTTTCGTCGATTTCCGGCAGGGTGCGCACGCGCACGGCGGTGACTTCGATATTGTAGATGGTCTTAACGCCAGCCAGCTCCTTGACCATGAAATCCTCGGGGAAGGTGACTTCCACTTCCTTCTTGTCGCCGACGTTCAGGCCGATCAGGGCTGCGCCCATGCCCGGGATGAAGGCGTGTTCGTCGGCGGAGACCCAGTAGCCTTCGCCGGAGCCGATGCCTTTGGCTTCCGGGATCGCGTCCTTGAGCGGGGTGCCGTCGGTGGTGGCTTCGTAGGTGAGCTGGCCCATGTCGCCGGCTTCGATGGTCTTGCCTTCCACTTCTTCGTAGTTGGCGTGCTGGTTGCGGATGCCGTCGATCTGTTCCTGCACCTGGGCGTCGGAGATCTCGATCTTCTCTTCCTTGACGGGAATGTCGGTGTATTTCGGCAGGTTGAACTCCGGTTCGACATCGACGGTGACCTCGAAGGAGACCGGCTCGCCATCCTTGATTTCCACTTCGGTGGCATCGACCACGTTGACCACCTTGAGTTCGGTGCTCTGCAGGGCTTCGTGGTAGAAGCGGGGCAGTACGCGCTCTTGCAGATCCTGGTCGATTTCCTTTGCGTATTTCTTCAAGACAACGTGTTTCGGGGCCTTGCCTTTACGGAAGCCGGGGAGGTTGGCGAACTTCATGTAGGCCTTGAGGGTTTCCGCTTTTTCCTCACTGATTTTATCAGCAGGAATCTCGATGGTCATGGTCTTGCGGCAGGTGCCGGCATCCTTCACTGAAACATTCATAAATCCTTGTACTCCTGTGTAGTTACCTGTTTTTGGTCAAAAGGCGGTGAGATTACGCACGAACACCCCTCAGGTCAAGTCTGGCGGATGGTGTGTTTTGGGGGGGCGAGTTGCCTCAAATTAAATGACACCGAAGCATCCGATAGGATGCGGGCGGAAAGGATTCGTTGACTCACAAAAAATCACACCCTGTATACAGGGAGGATGAAAGAGATGAGTTGCGAAACCAGAATGGAATACATCGCGGTACAAAAACGCCGCTATAGGCGCGCGGAAAAGGCCTACAAGACCCGGTTGCTCGATGAAGTATGCGCGGTATGCGGCTATGATCGCAAGCATGCCACCAAGCTGCTCAACGACTCGTTTACGCCCTCCAGGGGCAAACGCGGCCGCAAAGGCGAGTACGACTCTGCTGAATTGCGCAAGACCCTCAAAACTCTGTGGCTTCGTTCTGGACAACTGTGCGGGAAGCGCCTCAAGCCTGCTATGCCACATTGGCTGAAGCACTATGAAAAACATTACGAACCGCTATCGACCGAATGCCGTGAAAAGCTACTGAGAATCAGCCCGGCAAGCATCGACCGGGTGCTCAAACCCTTCAAAGCGCAGTACCAGCGAAGGCGCAATACCGGTACCAAGCCCGGCTCGCTGCTCAAGAATCAGATCCCAATCCGCACCTCCACCGAGGACATCGACCGGCCCGGCTATCTCGAAGCCGACACAGTAGCCCACTGTGGCGGATCGATGAGCGGGGACTTCATCTGGTCGATCACCTATACGGACATCATAAGCACCTGGACGGTAACCCGCGCGGTCTGGAACAAAGGCGCTGAAGGCGTGATGCACCAAACCCACGACGTGGAAAACAAGCTGCCCTTCGCCATCCTGGGCTTCGACTGCGACAACGGCAGCGAGTTCCTCAACCACCATCTCACGCGCTACTTCCTGCAACGCAAACAGCCCGTCTGTTTTACACGCAGCAGACCGTACCACAAGAACGACAACGCCCATGTCGAACAAAAGAACTGGACGCACGTGCGCGAGTTGCTCGGCTACGACCGGCTCGACAACCCGGCCATGATCAGAGAGCTCAACGCACTCTACCGCGACTGGGAACGGCTCAACAACTTCTTCAAACCCTCGTTCAAGCTAAAAAGCAAGGTTCGCGTCAAAAGCCGGTACAAAAAGAAATACGATGCCCCCGCCACGCCCTTTGACCGCCTGAAGGTCAGCGGCATCCTTGGCGAACAACAGGAGGCTGCTCTGCAACGCGAATACGAAACGCTCGACCCTTTCGAGCTGGGCAATCGCATCCAGCGCCGACGTCGCAAGATCGAAAAAATGAAGAAAACCGGCGAGTCCGCCGCAGTCGGGGAACCCGGGTTCCCCGACTGCCTCCCCACCTTGACAACCCCCGAATTAGAGGGTACCCATTAATGCAGTCAAACGACTCCTCATCCGCACCTCTACGGTGTCATTTATTTTTGAGGCAACGCGGGGGCTGAACCGATTGTCGGGCTTGCGAATCGACAGGGAATCGATCTCATTTTATAGTGCGCGTGTTTTGAGATGGGAACGTGGGCCATTACACACTGCCAGCCGGGTTGTAATGGCTGGCTTAGGGAGGACGGGCTACGTTTTGCCCAGCTACGAAGGGAATACGATGAAATCAAACGAAGTACTCAGGAAATCGCTCGGCGAACTCGGCGTGAAATCGGTGGCATCCGATCTCGGCCTCTCCACCTCGCTCATCTACAAATGGTGCCAGCCCTCCGGAACCGAGGATGCCAGCGGGGCGGAGAATCCGCTCGACCGCCTGGCGAAGGTTTATGAACTGACCGGCGACAAGGGGCCGGTCGAGTGGTTGTGCCGCCGGGCTGATGGCTATTTCGTGCCGAATGTGAAGCCGGCGGACATCGATGCCATCCCGTTGCTCCATATGACCCGCCGCATTGTGCGCGAATTTTCCGATTTGCTCGATGTGCTCACCGAGAGCATCGAGAACGATGGGGAGATCGATCTCCAGGAGGCGGAAAAGATCCGCGATGAGTGGGAGAAGCTAAAATCGTCCGCCGAAAGTTTCGTCGGCGCCTGCGAAAAGGGCTCCTACAACGAAGTGCGTTAGGACGCCGGCGAGATGGAATTCAATGAATGGGCAACGATGACGCCGCCACGCACATAGCCGCTCATACGGTCTAGTTTTGCTTCAGTTTTTGGAATCCCTTGTCGAGCAGCTTGCGGGTGGTGGCATTGCGGGTGTCGCGGTCGGGCACGCCCAGGATCACCGAGACCACCCGGTGGTTGCCTTGTTTGGCGGTGGCCGCCAGCGAATAGCCGCCTTTTGAATGGTAGCCGGTCTTCAGTCCGTCGCATCCCGGATACGGTTCCTTGCCCACCAGCGCGTTGCGGTTGGCCAGCATGAATTTTTCCTTGCGCAGGCTGTTGGTGGGTAGCCAGGCCAGCTTGGTTCCGGTGTATTCCAGGGTTTGCGGATGCCGCAGGGCGGCGAGGCTCAGGATGGCGATGTCGTAGGCCGTGCTGATGTCCGGTTGGGCGGTGATGGGCAGGCCGTGCGGGGTGTGGTAGGTGGTGGAGTTCATGCCCAGCTCGCGCGCCTTCTGGTTCATCATGTCCACAAAGCCATCAATGGAGCCCGCCACGTGGAAGGCCAGCGCGGCGGCGGCATCGTTGGCGGAGTGGATCATCAATGCCTGCAGCATTTGTTCAACGGTGAAGGCGCCGGATTCCCGAACATCGAGGTAGACCCCCGATCCGCCGATGCCGGCGATCTCCGGCGTGATCTTCACCCGGTCGGACAAGCGGACGAGGCCTTTGTCGATCTGCTCGAGCACGATCAGCATCGTCATCATCTTGGTCACGCTGGCGGGGTAGGCATAGACCGCCGCCCGGTCTTCATGGAGGATTTTACCGGTGCGCGCATCAATCACGATGGCGCCTTGGTAGGGATTGCCGACCAGGCTGGAGTAGGTCTTCGACGTACGGCGGTTGGAGCGGTCGGAGCGAAGGTAGCCCTTGATATTGCGGGGGTGGGCGATGGCTTCGCGCGGTGCTGCCTTGGGCATTTCAACCACTTCGACCGGCACGATCTCGAGCTTCTGTTCCGCCAGTTCCGGCACGGCAACCTGCAATTCGGGCATCTCGAACCCGGCGGAAGGCGCCGGTTCCGGCGCGGGGGCGGATGGGGCCGCGGGGTTCGTGGGAGGGGACTGCTTGTCGGCCTTGCCTTCCTTCGAACCCAGGAAGAGCATGAAAGCCAGGACATGCAGGGAGATCAGGACGGCGGCGATGAATGTGACGTTGCTTTTCTTCATGTGGGCATGTAATTCTCTTAAATAGCGGCTCATCTCAAGGGAATCATGGACGACATACAACACCAATTTGTAAAAAACATCCTCGCGGGGGGGCAAGCAAACCCGAAGGCCGCCGGTTCGGCCTTTGCGCCATCGAACATCGCGCTTTGCAAATATTGGGGCAAGCGCGACGCCGCACTCAACCTCCCGATCAACTCCAGCCTCTCGATCTCCCTCGGCGATCTTGGCACCCGCACCGAGCTGCGGATACGCGATGAGGGCATCGCGTCTACGAGTTCGCGCCGCGCGGTAGAAGCGATGCCCTCATCGCTTGATCTCGTATATCTGAACGACGCGCTACAGAGCCCCGATTCCTCCTTCGCCCAACGCATTTCCGCATTCCTCGACCTGTTCCGTCCCATGCTGGGCAATGCCGGTTTCGAAGTCCGGACGGAGAACAACATACCGACGGCGGCGGGGTTGGCTTCGTCGGCCTCCGGTTTTGCGGCGCTGGTGATGGCGCTGGATGATTTTGCGGGGTGGGGGCTGGAGCGGCGGAAGCTTTCCATGCTCGCCCGGCTTGGCAGCGGTAGTGCCTCGCGCTCGGTCTATGATGGGTTTGTGCAATGGCATGCCGGAACCCATCCCGATGGCTCCGACTCCTTCGCGGAAAAGCTATCGTTTCAATGGCCGGAGTTCCGCATCGGCATCCTGGAGCTGACCGATGCCGCCAAACCGGTCGGCTCGCGCGACGGCATGAACCGCACGGTCGAAACTTCGCCGCTGTACAGGAGCTGGCCGACTCAGGCCGGCCGCGACATCGAAACGATCCGCAGGGCCATCCAAGAAAAGGATTTTTCAGCCCTAGGACAAACCGCCGAACAAAACGCCCTTTCCATGCACGCGACGATGATGTCCGCCTGGCCGCCGCTGATCTACCTGCAGCCGGAATCGATGGCGATGATCCACCAGGTGCAGCGCGTCCGCGCCGATGGCCTGGAGGTTTATCTGACCATTGATGCCGGGCCCAACATCAAGTTGCTCTTCCTTGAGGAAAGCGAAGCGGATGTGGCCGGAAGTTTTCCTGGCCTGAAAATCATCAAGCCGTTCGAGGAGGTTCCATGAGGGCGTCTATGCTCTTGTGCCTGTGGGCTACGGCATGTTGTGCGGCGGAATTGCCGGAAAAACTATCGCTTGAGTTGCTGCTGCAGAAGCGCCAGCCGCTGGAGCAGGACTGCTACGGCGCCAACTGCCTGCTGCTGGGCCGACCGGTTTGGTACACCGACCCGTCCTTCATGGCAAAATACAAGGAAGCCGGAAAACCCTTCTTCCGTTTTCCGGGGGGAACGCCGGCCAACTTCTATAATCCGCAACGCGGCTTGCGGGATGAGGTGCCCGAATCGGGCAGGGACTACGGCAAGGAGAATGAGCGCGTAAAACTCATGACGCGGGGCAGGGGGCAGAAACCGGCCGAATTCTTCGAGTTTGCCGAGGCCACGGGGGCTCGCTATTCCGTTGTGCTCAACATCTGCACCCGGACGGTTGAGCAAAACCGGGAGTGGCTGGCGGAGGCGGCGGAGAAAGGCGTGGAAATCCCCTGCTTCGAAATCGGCAACGAGCTCTATTTCGAGGCCTATGCCTGGGCGTTCCGGAATCCGCGCGACTATCTTCGCCGGGCGAGGGAAACTTCGGCGATGGTTCGGGATTTGTTTCCGAAAGCGAAGATCGGCGTACTGGTGCCGAGCCATATCTACACGCACGAATCGTTTCTTGAAGAGGGGCAACCCGCCAACATGGCTCGGCAGCAGCAATGGCTGGAAATGTTGGAGGGATTAACGTTTTTCGATGCCGTTGTCGTTCACCTCTACTCGCAGACCGGGATGGATGGAAAGGTCGAGGAATCCGACTTCCTCCCCTTCGTCGATGCGTTCTCGAATGTGGTGGCCTATATGAAGGAGCATCTTGATCCTGCACTGAAGCGGCTCGAAACCCAATTTCCGGACAAGGAGATCTGGGTCACCGAATATGGGGTCGGCGGATTCTCCGGCAACCTGCGGAAGTATGGCTTGCGCTCCTCCCACCTCGGGGCGCTGCATAGCGACCTCATGCTGCTTCGTTTCCTGTCGCGCCCCTCCGTCAAGGTGTCGCACTGGCATTCGTTCAGCCATTTCCTCGAATACGACTACAAGCAGGGCGGAATCGGGAAGGGTACGCATCTTTCATTCCTGCATTTTACTATGTTTGCGGAGGCCGTTCGCAAGAGCGAGTTGTATGTGCCGTTGAAGATTGGCGGTTCATCGGCAATGGAAGGCGGGGCTTTCATTGGACGGGAGAAAGGCTATCTGATCCTAATCAACAAGGGCCCGGAGCGTTGCGTGGTCGATGCGCTCAAATCAAAGAAGACCTTGAAGGTTTCGGGTGCCTTGCAACTCTCCCCGCGAAAAGACGTCGCCCTCGCCGAGGCCCTGCAGGAAACGCAGTTCATTAACAAAACGGAAATGACCGGCAAAGCGCTCGAAGCCATCGAAATTGCACCATACTCCATCACCAGAATCGAATTTGAGTGGGAGTAAGGCTCGTCTCTTCCGGGGATGTTCAATCCTTTTTGGTTCGATATTCCGGAGTGCTTTCCTTTAGCCGTTGGGTGCAATAGGAGTTCAGGCTTTCGCCTTGTCGAAGGGCTTCGATGGCTAGGGATTTGTGGAGTTCCTTGCCCACCCTGACCACGAACTTGCCCGAATACTCCTTGCCCGCGGTTGCGGAGGGAAGGGGTTCGCCGTCTTCTTCGCAAATCACAATCCATTCTTCCGCGGCTTGGCAGAGCTCTTTGTAGACATTGGCCTCGTTATCTCCGTGAATACCACCAAGCATCAGGCCGGGGCAGGTGCCTACATAGCATTGATCCTCTTCCGACCATTCCACGATCTTAAGATATTTGTCGCTAGCCTTCATTTATTCACCTCGTGGAGCGCCCGTTCCAGTTCGCGCTCCTGATACTTTTTCGCATCGTCTCCTGTTTTTCCACTGATCGTAATTCTCGTGCCGCTTGGGTGCTTGAAATTCCGGTGACTCCCTTTGCCTCCCCGATCAGCGAAGCCGGCTTTCTTTAGATCCTGTATTAACTCGCGAATCTTTCGTGGCATGGATGTTTGATACTAAAATAGTATCATGAAGTCAACGTGCGTTTGTCTTGGCATCCCATGGAATTGAATTATTTTGTCCATAATCATTTTGACGAAAAAGGATGTGCCATGCCCGAATTACCAGAGGTTGAAACAATTGCGCGGCAGCTGCGGGCGCGGGGGGTTGAGGGGAAGGAAATCCTCGCGGTGAAGGTGGCCTGGGCTCCGACCATCGAACCCTATTCCGTTGCGGCCTTTTCCAAGGCGGTCAAGGGAACGACGATCAATGAAATCTCGCGCGTCGGGAAATGGATGATGTTTTCGCTCAGCTCCGGGCAGACGATCATGGTTCACCTCCGAATGGCGGGTTCCTTTTCAATGGGGCCGGGGAGCCATGACCGGATTGTGCTGAAGCTTTCCGATGGCTTGACCCTCTATTATCGGGATACCCGTAAGTTTGGCCGGTGGAAGCTGGTGGATGATCCGGACGTTATCCTGAAGGGGCTGGGGCCGGATGCGCTGACCCGCCGGTTTACCCGGAACTATTTTGCGGACGCCATGCGCAAACGACATCGGATGATCAAGCCGCTGATCCTGGATCAGTCGATTGTGGCCGGCCTCGGAAACATCTATGCCGACGAGGCCCTGTGGGAGGCGAAGATCCACCCCGAACGATTGTCGGACTCGCTGACGGACGAGGAACTGGCGGCTCTTTTCAAGGCGATCAAACACGTGCTCAACATCGGCGTAGCGAATCGCGGCACCTCGCTGGGCGGTGGAAAAACCAACTATCGCCAGGTGGACGGCGACTCCGGCGCAAACCGCGCGGAGGTCAAAGCCTATGGACGGGGCGGAAATCCGTGCGACCGATGCGGTGAACCGCTCGAAAAAACCGTCGTCGCCCAGCGGGGAACCACTTTTTGTCCGGCTTGTCAGCCCATTTAGTCCAATAAAAACGGTGGTTTTTAAAAAACATTAAAAAAGTATCCATATTCCTATTTACAAACTGAACGGGAATGGTACTGTTTGGCCGTTGTTTGGGAACAGCTAACAAATCAAGGAGAAGAAAAATGGTTAGGATTGGTCAGGAAGTGCCTGAATTCGCAATGGCTGCATTTCAGAATGATGAGATCAAGGACATCAAGCTTTCCGATTATAAAGGAAAGTGGGTTGTGGTGGTTTTCTACCCGGCCGACTTCACTTTCGTCTGCCCGACTGAACTCGAGGACGTGGCGGCGCTCTATCCGAAATTCCAGGAAGCTGGCGCTGAGGTTATCTCCGTTAGCACCGACACCGCTTTTGTCCACAAGGCGTGGCACGACGAGTCCGAAGCCATCGGCAAGGTGAACTACCTGATGGGCGCCGACCCGACCGGAGCCGTTTCCAAGCTCTTCGGCGTCTACATCGAAGAAGAAGGCCTCGCCCTGCGCGGCACCTTCATCATCGATCCCAACGGCGTACTGAAGACCGCCGAAGTCCACGACCTCGGCATTGGCCGCAGCGCAGCGGAAGCCCTCCGTAAGCTCGAAGCCGCAAAATTTGTACACGAACATGGCGACCAGGTTTGCCCCGCAAACTGGACGCCGGGAAGCGACACCCTCACCCCGGGTCTCGACCTCGTAGGAAAAATCTAACTTCCCCTGGTTAGTTAACACCCCACCCCCCGGGGGGCTAGGCGCAATGCCTAGCCCCCTTTTTTGTTGGGTATTATTGGAGTTATAGAAACGCGGGAAAAGGGTTTGCTATTCCCAGTTTTACTTAAATCCGAGGACTGACCTAGTCTCCGTGTTTGTCCTTGTCCGCCCCTAGGTTGATGTTGGGGGGGGGCGGCTCGGGGCTAGGGGCTTGGCGTTATTCTACGCGCAGGGTTTCGGGTTCGGAGTGGATACCTTGGTGCGTGGCGGCGTCGCGCTGGATCTCGATAGCGGCGTCGAGGCGCTCGATGATTTCGTCGTTCTGGCTGATGAGGATGCGCTGGTTGTGGCGGATGTTGCCGATGCCGAGCGCCCATCCGATTAGGCATCCAAAAAGCAGGAGGAGCCCGAGGGCCACGACAATCATGATGGCGATGTTGAGCAGGGAAACAGGGCTTCGGTTTCTTATGGTGATCCGGATATGGTGTCTCCTTATATGTTTTCCCAGTCGTTCCAGGTGCAGTGGCGGGTTTTTTCTTCCTGCTCGGCGGCGATGGTGCCGGCGATGTATAGGCGAGCTTTGGTGGCGAGGATCTTGGGGCGGTCGGGGAGGCCTAGATCGGAGAAGGCGGAGGCGTGTTCGGCTTTGTCGCGGATGGTTTCGTTGGCGATGGCTTTGTAGTCGCAGGGGGGTTGTTTGATTGATTCTTCGGTGGGGTCGAAGTCGGCGGGTTGCGGGAGCCATTCGCCGCCGCCCCAGTCGAAGTAGGTTTTGAGGACGGCAATGGTTCCGGAGCCGGTCTCCTTGGTGAGGATGGACATGGTGAGGAGTGGCCGGGTGTCGTAGACGGTGGTGCGGGCGTCGTTGCGAATGGCGACGCTGGGGCGCAGGACGTGGACATCGGAGTTGCCGTATCTTTTTACTTTTTCGATGTTGATGGCGTGTTTTGTGATGCGGATGCCTTGGGGGGACTTACCGGCGCGTTCTTTGGTTTCGGATTCGTCGGCGAGCTGGCCGCCGATGTATAGGCGGGTTTTTATGGCGAGGATCTTGGGGGTGGATTTGTAGGTGCGGGTTTCGAGCTTTTCTTTCTTGGGCGTTCGGAGGGTTTTTGGGGATAGCTCTTTGTAATCGCAGGCGGGCTGCTCTCTCGACCACTTAATGGTGTGCTCGGGCTTTTTGTGTGTTTGCCAGAGGCCGTTTGCCCATACGTAGTTTAGTTTTACGACTTCGAGGGTTCCGGTGTCTTTGGTTTTCAGGAGCACGATCATGGTGACGACGGGTCTGGTGGCGTAGCGGGTGGTTTGTGCGCCGGCGTCGATGGTGACGGAGGGGTCGAGGGCTGATCCGCTTTTGGTTTTGCGGAAGTTTACGCTGTGGTTTTTGATTTTTATGGCCGGTGAGGCGACGACCGTGGATGCGGCGATGAAGGCGATCAGGAGGGCTGCTGTTGTTTTCATTCGGGGGCTTCCGGGTGAGATTCTGGCGATGGTGCTTGGGGGCTTGGTTCCGTTGGCGGGTTTGAGAAAAAGTCCATTACCTGAGCCATGAGCTCTATGGCTTTGCTATCTTTGGTTTCATTGATGTTGGATACTATGCTGTTAAGGTCTACCTGTTTATCAGGCCTCGTGATAAATGACACCAGCTGTCCCACCCCCTCCGGTTGACTCTCTTTTATCAGCTTGAAGGAGCCAATAAGGCGAAGCAGACAATCGATGCATTCAGGAACGTGTTTGGCTGCACTGGAGGAGAGGATTTCAAGTTCGTTGAGATATAGGATGATCGCCTGGGAATGATTATCCTTGCTCTGGTACTCCATCCCAAGACTCGCCCAAAGGGTCGCGAAGTGGTTGATGGTTATTTCTTCGTTTAGGACAAGATTGGCACTAATTTTTTCGTTTTGGCCGGAGGTCTTTTTGTTGGCCTCGATTATATCATCCAAATCCCTCCGCTGATCTTTTATTTCGCTCGCAACGGCGTCTAGTTTGCCTTTATCGATGGCGTACCTAACCGCCATGATGACCAGGAGCAATCCAACGAGGCCGATGAGCCATGCGGAAAAGGTGACGAAGCCGTTTATGCTTTTCTCGGCGACCTGGCCGGCGACCTCTGGGGAATACATGGTGACCATGTTGGTGATGGTGAGATAGTTTGTGACGATTACTGAATCCATATTGCCCCCTAAGAAAGGGAAAGCATTGATAAAGGCGGGGTGGATTGCAAGGGAATTCGGGGTGGGCGGCGCGAAGCAAGGCGAAGTCCCACCTCCGCTCCTCCAACCGTCCTGCCCTGCAAAAATCTCTATGAGTGAGGTGTGTAAATAGAAAAGACCATTTTAGTTTTCTACTCGGGATAAACCTTCTAATCTGCCGGTCAATTTTAGGAGATGTATATGCGATACAAGTATGTGGCTACCCTTCTTGGTTTCATTGCAACCATCCTTACCGGTTGCACGACCAACCCGCAGAAACTGGGTATGGTCTATTCGGGGGCAACCCGCGCCGAAAACGTTGCGTTGTTGGTGGACGAAACCTGGGTGGATACCAACGAAGTCCGTCAGGTGAAGCAGGAAATCTACGACTCGGTATTCAACATGATCGAGGAGGCGGAGGAGTTCATCCTGCTGGATATTTTTCTCGTGAACGATTTTGGCTATGTGCCGGGGCCGTGCATGCGGCAGCTTAGCCAGGAATTGGCCGATCAGCTGGTGGCCAAAAGAAAAGCCGATCCCGAAGTGGAGATCATTTTCATCACCGACCCGGTCAACTCGGTTTACAGCTCGGTCGAGTCGGCGCAATTCAAGGCGATGGAAGAGGCGGGCGTGCAGGTGGTCTGGACGGATCTCAACCAGATGAAAGACAGCAACCCGCTCTATTCCAAGCCTTGGCGGCTTTTGGTGAAGCCGTTCGGCGTCGGGCCGGGGAGCACCGTGCGAAACCCGATGGGCGAGGGGCGCGTTTCGCTGCGCAGTATTTTCAAGCTACTCAACTTCAAGGCCAACCACCGCAAGATCGTGGTTACCGACAAATCGTTGCTCATCACCAGCGCCAATCCGCACAGCGCCAGCAGCGCGCATTGGAACACCGCCCTGCGCATTGATGGCGCCGGGCAGGAAATGGCGCTGGAGGCCGAGTCGGCCATTCTTGAATTTTCCGGTGCTGGAGGGGCGCTCGCTGAGCGCCCGGGCGGAGAAGCCTCCGCCCTTCCATCTGGCAACCGCATAGAGCTGCTGACCGAAAGCCGGATCAGGGACAAGGTGCTGGAGCTGCTGGGCAACGCCGAGGCCGGAGCCCGCATCGACCTGTGCATGTTCTATTTTTCGCATAAGGATGTGGTGAAGGCTTTTGTTGCGGCCAAGGAGCGCGGGTGCGAGGTCCGCATCATCATGGATCCTTCGAAGGATGCCTTCGGCCTCGAGAAAAACGGCGTGCCGAACCGGCAGTCGGCCGCCAAGCTGGTCAAGGGCGGTGTCCCATTGCGCTGGACGCAAACCCACGGCGAGCAGTGCCACGTCAAGATGCTCTATGTCGAGCATGCCGATGGAGCCGCGACGCTGCTGCTCGGTTCCTGCAACTACACCCGCCGCAACATGGACAACTATAACTGCGAAGCCGACCTTGCCTTCAACGCCCCGCTCGAACATCCCGCCATGCAGCGGGCGCGTCGGGTGTTTGACCGCTGGTGGAACAATCCGGACGGCCGCACCTACACCACCGACTACGCCACCTACGAAGACAACTCCCGCTGGCGCCGCTTCACCGCCTGGTGGATGGAAAACACCGGCATGGGCACGTTTTGAGCCTGATGATTGACGAGTGAGGCGCGACTCGCCATGAAATCACATTTCACGGCTCACTCATCACGATTTACCTGCCTCAAGCTGTAGCGACATTGCTCGGACTTCATTGGTAATGATGCAAGGTATTATGATAGGCGGCTGAAGCATATCCGGACGCAAATTATCAAGGCGGAAAAGTAGCAATCCGGCTCTACGTGAACTATTGGTGCGGCTGTTGACTATTCGATCTTCAACAATTCCAGACCATTCTTCTTCAGGTCGTTGTCGTATGAATAGACCGTTTTGATTTCCTTTTGCCGGGAGAGGGCAAGGATATAGGCATCGACCAGGTCGATTTTCTTGTTTTGTAGGATGGTCAGACACGACCGCATCAAGCCCTTGTCCTGCATCGAGATACCCTTCAAGGAAACCACGAGATTCAGGGTGTGTGCGGCTTCGGCCTGCGGAACTTCATAGAAGCTGGTGAGAACGAAGAAAGCCTCGAACACAACCAGTTCCGGCAACAGGACCCTGGCCTGAATGGCACTTAGTTAAGCCGCCTTGGCTCGATATTTATCGCGGTGTTTGGTTTCATTCATGGTGCTTCGATGTTCGGTCAAAAGTTGGTAGGGCTTGGGTCTGCGCTTGAGGCAGCGGGGTTCTTTTCGGTTGGGCCTGAGCGGGACGATTTTAAGAGCAATGCCTCGGTATAGCTCGGCGATCAGCTTCCGCTTGTCTTGCTGGGTGGTCTTTGGGTGGTTGAGCTGCCCTTCCCAGTTCCTGAGTTCCTGAAGCGCTCCCTTGAAACTGATCCGCATGGGATCGGCACCGCTCGTGCCGGCTGCCTTGCAGATCATCCAGCGGGCGGCGTTGTAGGCGATGAAGTACATGAGCAGTTCCTTCTCCACCATATCCGGCGTCTTGCAGCGAAGTTCATCCATCCCCATGGTGGTCTTAAGATCGTCGAAGTTGAGTTCGACCTCCCAGCGCCGCAGGTAGAGTTCGGCAAGGTCGTTCGCCGGGTATTCGTCCGGGTTGAGCAAGGTCGTGATGATGTAGAAGGATTTCACGCGGAACCCGTTGGCTGTGACGTCGACCTTGATCTGGCGAAGCGTCAGTGTTTGGGGCAGGGCCTCCCATTCTTCGCGCGAGTAGGCGGCCTTCTTACTCCAGACCGGCTTTTTCCAGACCACGATCAAATCGTTGCCGCCAAGCTTCTTGACCGCATTCTCCTCTGCGATGGGCCTGCGCTTGTGCGCGGGCTGGGTAACCACGCTGTCGACGCCGCGTTTTAAAAGCATGGCAAACTCGAAATAGCTGCTGAACATCTTATCCGCCAGATTGATGTCACCCGGTTGAAAAAGATCATCCCATTGGTCCCGAAACAAACGCAGTTCGTGGCTTCTCTTGTTCCCTGTCCTATAACTCAATACGCCGCCGGTTTTTAGCGAGAAACAGGCGCAAACCCGCAAGCTGGGGAATCCGCACCCCACTTGTTGCTGCTTTTGCTGCGGCCATTTTTCCTGGTTGTCTTTCGTGTCGGGGGCCGTCAGCCCGGTTCCATCGACCACGATGACGCGACGATCACAAAAGTCCCGGCGCTCCATTTTATCAAGGGTTTCGGCGGTATGATCAAAGACCGTCTTTATCTCTTCTTTCAACACGTTTTTTCGCGCCGAGCAATACGCGCCCGTTGAGGGCGAAATGGCAAAGGGACATTTGAGCGCAGCAAACGCCCGGAGCTTGGAAACCACCTCGGAGCAACCGCCGTCCGCATTGATAACCTGGGATAGAAACGCCCAGAACGTTGTTTGTTTGGTGAATATCCGGCTTCTGCTGTGCTTGCCGCTTGCGTTCTGAACCAGCAAGTGTTCGGGGATGAACTCCTCCAGGCATGTGCTGAGCTGCTCAAGGCTGCGGGTTCTTGCCACAGCGATTTCATCGGCTAAGCGTTGCGCGGTGGTACGTCGTTTTTTACTGAGCGTCTGGATATGGAACTGCATGGAAAACAGGGGCGTCGTGTGCATGTAAAGATAGTGCAATATGACGCAAGACAATCCAAGTCTGTATTCACAAATTGAGGCAATGTTTGCGGGGAAAACATCCCATTCAAAGCGGCTTAACTAAGTGCCATTCGACCCTGGCCTCTCCTTGTTCCACTTTTTCGAAAAAGGAATAGATGCCTTTGAATTTTGGGCGAAGGGTTGCCGGATCTTCGACCAAATAGCGGACGATGACATTGGTGTCAATCAGGCTATGCTTCATGGGCCATGCCCTTTGCCAAGGCGTTGCGCATCTGTTTCTTGGATGGGAATGTCTTGCCTCGGGCATACGTGGAAAGTGATCCGGCGAGTCGTCCAGAAGCCTTCTCCGCCTTTTTCAGTTCAATGCAGGCGCGGTCGCTGTTCAAATTAATGTCCAGCATGTCGCCAACGTTGAGTCCCAGTTCTTTCCGAATGGCGGCGGGGATGACTACCTGGCCCTTGTTGAATACCTTCATTAGCATTTGGTGTTCCTTGGTTATACTTTAGGGTATAACTTTTCTGCCGGTTGTCAAGTCGTGGGATGGAGGGGGCTGGTTGATCACTAATTCCGCATTACTCGCTACTTTCAATCATGGGCAATGTCGTTTATCAATAGTCCCATGTCCAAAGGGGATTTTGATGAAACGATCGAATTTAATGGTGGGGTTGCTGAGCCTGCTGGCGGTGTTTGCCGTGGCGGCGGCGTTCAAGGTGGCGCAGACGGTGGTGATCCCGCTGATGATTGCCTGGCTGCTTTCCTACATTTGCGGCCCGGTGGTCAACTACCTGGTGCATAAGAGGGTACCGCTGGGCTTGGCGGTCTTTTTCGTGTTGGTGCTGGTACTTTTCGTCTGCTACCTCGGCGGCGTGTTCCTGGGGGGGCGCGTGCGCGATGTGCTGTCGGAGTCGCCCCGCTACATTTCGCAGCTCAACGCCATCTATCAGGATGCCACGGCCAACCTCGACCTGCCGGAGGACTATCTGGCCGACATCAACTGGACGCAACAGCTCGGCCCGAAGGTGGCGGCGATGTCGGTTTCGGTGGCGGGCTTCATGGGCAACTTCCTGGGCAAGCTGACGTTGGTCTTGATCTTCCTGGTGTTCATGCTGCTGGGCAAACCCTACTTCAAATACAAGGTGGCCGCCGCGTTTCCGGCCAGGCAGGCGGTTCAGTTCACGGAAATGACGGCCTCGATCTCGAAGCAGATCGGGCAGTATCTCGTCGTCAAGGTGGCCATCAGCGGAACAACGGGGGTGCTGGTTTGGTTGGCGCTCACCCTGCTCCAGGTCGAATTTTCCCTGACGTGGGGGGCGTTGGCCTTTTTCCTGAACTTTATCCCGAGCATCGGATCGATCCTCGCTTCGATCCCCCCGATCCTGCTGTCGATCGTGCAATACTACCCCTCCGTATGGACACCGATCTTCACGGCCATTGTCCTGCTGCTGATCCAGATGACGATGGGGAATGTGATTGAGCCGAAGATCATGGGCGACAGCCTCAACCTCAGCCCGGTCGTGATTCTGCTTTCGCTGATCTTTTTCGGTTGGATGTGGGGCATGACCGGCGCGCTGCTCTCCGTGCCGATCGCCGCCGCCATCAAGATTGTCTGCGAGAACATCGACGCCCTCAAGCCCATCAGCATCCTGATGGGATCGGGCAAGCAGTTCATGAAGGATCATGGAGCCTAGGTTGATGGAGGGCATCGGAATCCAGTCCAGGGAGCGCATGGCCATGGGCGTTCGGCGGGTTATTGCCGAGATGATGGATCGGGTGATGGAGGCGGTGCTGGTGGAAGATCCGTTCATTGCGGCCGACCACCATGCCGAGAAGACGCTGTATGCCGCATTGGTGCCGGACGAAATTTTCAAGGGTTCGCATTTCGAGCGCCGCTTCGTGACCCGCTTCGGCGGCGTTTGGGAGGAATTGGCGAAAGTGGTGGCCAGCGAGATCCACGGGCACTGTTCCATGGGGCATGTGGTGACCGGGTTCATCGGCAGCGAACGCCTCCGGCGGATCCAGGAGGTACTCGACAAGCTGGAGCACACGCATGCCGGGCGGAAACCGATCGATCCCGCGTGGAAGGAGGAGCTGGCCTACATCCGCCAGGGCAAAGGGGCCCCGCATCAGGTAAGCGTCCTGTGCGATATCTACATCGAAAGCGAATCGACCGGCGAAAAATATGCGTTCGAGCTCAAGGCGCCCCTGCCGAACAGCGACCAGTCGAAGGTCAGCAAGGAAAAGATGTTCAAGCTGCTGGCCATGGACCCCTGCGTGGTCGACCACGTCTTTTTTGCCCTCCCGTACAATCCGTTCGGCAAGCGGGAGGACTACGACTGGAGCTTCCCGAGCCGTTGGTTCAACATGCAACAGGATCCTGTGGTGCTCATCGGGAACGAGTTCTGGGACTTCATCGGCGGCGCGGGAACCTATGCAAGTTTTGTCCGGGAAATCAATGCCCTGGGGCTGGACTACAAGAAGCGCATCTACCGCGAATACCTCGGAATGGAACCGCCGTCCGGCTACAACGAGCAAGTGCTGAAATAGGATGGAACAGGAATCCAAGTTTACATTCGTGGATCTGTTCTCCGGTATCGGCGGCTTCCGGATGGCGCTGGCCGCCAACGGGGGGAGCTGCCTCGGCTTCAGCGAGATCAGCCGCGATGCGGTGGAAACCTACTGCGATAATTTCGCGGAAGCATCCGATGGCAACCTGGGCGACGTCCGAAAGATCGAGGCCCTGCCGCCCCACGATCTGCTGACCGCCGGTGTGCCGTGCCAAAGCTGGTCGATTGCAGGCAAAAACCTGGGCTTCGACGACGACCGCGGCCAGTTGTGGAACGATACGCTCTACCTGCTCAAACAGTCCCGGCCCAAGGCCTTCATTTTTGAAAATGTGAAGGGGCTGGTTGACCCGCGCAACGAGAGCGCCCTGGGGCACATTCTGGAGCGGATCCGGGAAGCGGGCTATCACGCCCGCCACCATGTCATCAATTCCTGCGACCATGGCGTTCCGCAAAACCGGGTTCGTGTCTATATCGTGGGTTTCAGGAACAAGGGCTGCTTTGAACGGTTCCGGTTGCCCCCGCCACTGGAGGCCCGAAAAACGCTGGGCGATTTGCTCGGGATCCAGACCCGGGTTCCTGCGGCGGCAACCGCTTCGCCGGGACGCGTCATGAGCCTTTCGAGCAAGAACGGTTTCAACGACTATTTCCTGTTCAACGACCTGCGCAACGGAGACACCACGATTCATTCGTGGGATATCCTCGAGACCACCGACCGGCAAAAGCATCTTTGCCATCTCCTCCTGCAAAACCGGCGCAAGCGTGTTTATGGGAGGCTGGATGGGAACCCGCTGTCGTTGCCGCACTTCCAGTCGCTCGACCCAACGGTGGCGCTGGACGAATTGTTGGCCCTGGTGGACCTGGGCATTCTTGAGGCGGAGGAATACCTGTTCGACGTGGCATCGCCCAAGCGGCATGCCTTGGCGGAAGAGGAGTCGATGGTGCTCGCCTGCGCGGCGGGCGGGCAGCTGGTCATCGATGATCTCAAGGGCAACCGGTCGCTCGGGTTGGGGCGGGGGGGGATTGCCCGGACCGTTGAAGCGCTGAAGGAAAAGGGAATCATCACCTGCCGGGAAATTCGCTACGACTTCAAAAACACCAAGATCAGCACGGGACTCTTCGGGGTGAACCGGATCTTTCTGCCCAGCTCCGACCGCTTCCCCACGCTGGTCGCCAGCGATACCACCGATTATATTGCCCTGGACGACATTGAACCCACCACGACCGAAGACTATCGGCGACAGTTCCTTGAAAAGATCTACAGGTCGGGTAGGTTCCGGAGGATTTCCAAGCGGGAAGCCTGCCTGATGCAGGGCTTCCCTGGCGAATTCAGGCTGCCGGATGCCCGGGCCCGCTGGATGAAGCTTGTTGGGAACAGTGTTTCCGTTCCGGTGATCGACATGTTATGCAAGGCGATTCTGGAAACCGGGGTGTTTGCCCCGAAAACGAAAAAACCGGGTTCCCGCACATCCGTGGCGGCGGGGTCCTGATGAGGATTTGATTAAACCGAGGATAGGAATATGGAATTACCGGACATTTTTAGAAGACCCGAAGTAAAGGAATCGATTGCGTTGGCGTTGAAGGAAGACCTGGGCGACATCGGCGTGGACGTCACCACGGAGTCGCTGGTATCGGCCGAGGCCATGGCCGAAGCGCATCTGGTTGCGCGCGAGGCGTGCGTGGTTGCGGGGGTTGGCGTGGCGAAGGAGGTTTTCCTCCAGGTCAATCCGGAACTCGAAATCGAGGAGTGCGTCGCCGATGGCGATACCGTTTCCCCCCTGACCAATGTGCTGATCATCAAAGGCTCGGCCAAAAGCATCCTGACCGCCGAACGCACCGCGCTCAACTTTATCCAGCGCATGTGCGGCGTGGCCACCATCACCGCCCAATATGTCAAGGCCGCCGGCAACCCGGCCGTCGACCTGCTCTGCACCCGCAAGACCACGCCGCTGCTGCGCCCGTTCGAGAAATATTCCGTCCGCTGCGGCGGCGGGGTCAACCATCGCTACGGCCTGTTCGATGCCGTGCTCATTAAGGACAACCATCTAGCTTCGTGGGAGCGCACCCACGGCATCGGCGTCGGCGAAGCCGTAGCCGCCGCCCGCACCAAATATCCCGACCTCAAGATCGAGGTCGAAGTCGATACCATCGAACAGCTCAAGGAGTCGCTCGAAACCAAGCCCGACTGGGTGCTGCTCGACAACATGCCGCCCAACGTCCTGCGCGAATGCGTGGCGCTCTGCAAGGGCATCTGCAAAACCGAGGCCTCCGGCGGCATCAACCTCAACACCATCCACGACATCGCCCAGACCGGCGTCGATGCCATCTCCGTCGGCGCCCTGACCCACTCCGCGCCGTCCATCGACCTCGCCCTCGACTTCGTGGAATAGGCGGGAATTCACAGGACTATTGATAACAGGACTATTTTTTTAAAGGGAATGTAGTTTGATCTAGGGAGACGTGAATGCCGGTGCAGTGCCTATTCGATGTGAAGGAAATGTCGAAATCGCGTTTTCACGAAATTGACTATCAAGTGATGCGGCATGTGTTCGATGTCCAGAACGAGCTGGGGCGTCTGTATCACGAATCGATTTATCAAGCGGAAGTTTCTGCACGTTGTTCGTCGGAAGGGATTGTCGTTGTTTCTGAAGGGGAAATCGTGGTGTCGTTGGACTCCTTCCGCAAGTCCTATTATGTGGATGCATTGATGAATGGCGGCGCATTATACGAACTTAAGGCGGTTGATAACCTTGATGGGAACCACGAATCCCAGCTACTTAATTATATGTTTCTCTCCGGGTTAAAGGAGGGGAAACTCGTGAACTTTGCATCGCCTTCGATTCAGCACCGTTTCGTGTCGACGACAGTGGGTTTCGCGGCACGCTTCGCTTTTTCGGTGGAGGAATCGGAATGGGATCAAAATTTGAAATCCAGTCAACGACTCTCGAGGATTGTAAAAATTATATTGGCGGAGTGGGGTGCCTATCTTGATGTCAACCTGTATAGGGATGCTTTGGTACATTTCTTGGGTGGCGAGGAAAAAGTATGTTCGCCGGTAGAGATCATCATCGGCGATAGGACGGCGGGCCAACATACGCTCCCGTTGCTAGGCGAGGCATTTTGTTTGCACGTTTCATCCGTTGTTCAGCATCAGAATCAATACCGGAAGCATCTAATGAGGTTTTTAGAACATACGAATCTAAACGGCATCCAGTGGGTCAATTTCAACCGTAACAAAATCCAATTAACCACCCTGAAAAATAGTCCTGTTATCAATCGTCCTGTAAAAAAATGAATACCATTCTTGTCATAGATATCGGCAACACGAGCACTTCGATCGGCTATTTCCGCAACGGGAAGGTTTCCGGGGTGGGGCGGTGCGCTTCGCGCTTCAAAACCCAGGAAGAGCTATTGCCGCTCATCTCAGCCAAGCCGGTGGACGGCGTGGTGGTTGCCTCGGTGGTTCCGCCGGTGAACGCGCGCTGGAAAAAGGTGCTCAAGGCGGCGGGATTGCCGAAGCCGCTGTTTGTGACGCACGAGCTGGAGCTGGGGGTGGCGGTCGACTACCCCAAGCCCGAACGAATCGGCGCCGATCGGTTGGCCAACGCCGCCGCCGCCGTGCGCCTGCTCGGAACGCCCTCGGTGGTGTGCGATTTCGGCACGGCGCTCACCTTCGATATTCTGGATCCCCAACGCGGGTATATTGGCGGGATCATCTGCCCCGGCCTGCCGCTCATGTTCGACTATCTGGCCGAAAAAACCGCGCTGCTGCCGCATGTGGCGCCTTCCAAGACCAAGGCCGTGGTCGGGCGCAATACCGAGCAGGCCATGCAGATTGGCGCTCGCCTGGGGTATCGCGGCATGGTGCGCGAAATCCTCGCGGCTTTGGAGGATGACTTCGGGGTCGATCCGTTGCCGGTCTGTTGCACCGGCGGCTATGCCGGTTGGATTTTCAAGGACTGGGATGTCTCCGCAACCATCGATCCCAAGCTCACGCTGCGGGGGGTTGGCATTATTGGGGAGCTGAATTTGTAGTTTTCTTTGGGATATAATTTTGCGGGTAATGTGTTGGAGGAGAAAATATTTGCCAGAGGCGGGAAATCCGGTAAATTTTGGTTCAAACTAACGATTAGACTAACCATGCGGGGTGGGGAATGACTTCAAGCACGATCTATTTCAAGGAGCAACTGTCGGAAACCGTGTACCTTATGCGGTTGGAGGCGCCGTTGATCGCGCGCGAGCGCCAGCCGGGGCAGTTCATCATTCTCCAGGTCGATGACGAGCTGGGGGAGCGCATCCCCCTCACCATTGCCGATGCCGATCCCGAAGAAGGTTCCATCACCATCGTATTCCAGGTGGTGGGCCGAACCACCGAACTGCTGGCCCAGCTCGAAGTTGGGCACAAGGTTGCCGCGCTGGTGGGGCCGCTGGGCACCCCGACCCATATCGAAAACCTCGGTTCCGTGGTCTGCGTGGGCGGCGGCATTGGGATTGCGCCGCTGCATCCGATCGCCAAGGCGCTCAAGGCCGCCGGCAACCAAGTCACGATCATTCTCGGGGCTCGCAACCAGGAGCTGCTCATCCTGGAAGAGCAAATGACCGATATCGCCGACGAGATCATCATCTGTACCGACGATGGCTCCTATGGCCGCAAGGCGCTTGTGACCGAACCGCTGGCCGAGGTCTGCGCACGCGAGAACAAGCCCAGCCTGGCCGTTTGCATCGGGCCTCCGATCATGATGAAGTTTTGCAGCTCCACCACCAAGGAGTTCGATGTGCCCACGGTGGTGTCGCTCAACGCCATCATGGTCGACGGCACGGGAATGTGCGGCGGTTGCCGCGTCACCATCGGGGGCGAAACCAAATTTGTCTGCGTCGATGGCCCCGAGTTCGATGGCCACCTGGTCGATTTCGATAACCTGATGATCCGGCTCGGCTCCTACAAGAAGCAGGAGAGCAACCACGTCTGCAGAATGGAGCAATACCGATGAGCACGTTGACCCCCAAGGAACGCATGGCCATCCCGGCGCAGGCCATGCCCGAACAGGATTCCGTCGCCCGCCGCTCCAATATGGAGGAGGTCGCCCAGGGCTACACCGCCGAACAGGCGAAGCTCGAAGCCGATCGCTGCCTGCAATGCAAGAACGCCCCCTGCATTTCCGGGTGCCCCGTCGGCATCGATATCCCCGGCTTCATCCAGGCCATCGCCGAGGGCGACAACGCCAAGGCCATCGCCGTCATCAAGGAGAATAGCCTACTGCCTGCGGTGTGCGGCCGGGTATGCCCGCAGGAAACCCAGTGCCAGGCGCCCTGCACCGTGGGCAAGGCGCTGAAGTCGGTCGAAAAGGCCGTAAGCATTGGCCGCCTCGAACGCTATGTCGCCGACTGGGAGCGCGAGAACGGCCTGATCGAAGCCCCCGTTGCCAAGCCACCCACCGGCAAGAAGGTTGGCGTTGTCGGCACCGGCCCCGCCGGCCTCACGGTCGCCGCCGACATCCGCCGCGAGGGGCACGACGTGGTGTTGTTCGAGGCGTTCCACAAGCCCGGCGGCGTCATGATCTACGGCATTCCCGAATTCCGCCTGCCCAAGAAGATCGTCCAGCAGGAAATCGACACGCTCGTCGCCATGGGCTGCAAACTCGAAACCAACTTTGTGGTCGGCCGCACGCGCAAGATCGACGACCTGCTGGAACACGACGGGTTCGACGCGCTCTTCATCGGCACCGGCGCCGGCCTGCCGCGCTTCATGAACATCGAGGGCGAAAACCTCGTTGGCGTCTATTCCGCCAACGAATACCTCACCCGCTCCAACCTCATGCGCGCCTACGACAAAGGGAACGCCTACACCCCGATCTTCGAATCCGAAAAGGTCGCCGTGCTCGGCGGCGGAAACGTGGCGATGGATGCCGCACGCACCGCCGTGCGCCTCGGCGCCAAGGAAGTGCACCTCATCTACCGCCGCACCGAGGTCGAAATGCCCGCCCGCGTCGAGGAGGTGCACCACGCCAAGGAGGAGGGCATCGTTTTCCACATGCTCGAAAACGCCCAGCGCATCCTCTCCGACGAGCGCGGCTGGGTGGCCGGCATCGAATGCCTCAAATATGAGCTCGGCGAACCCGACGACTCCGGCCGCCGCCGCCCCGTCGAAATCCCGGGTAGCGAATTCGAGATCGATGTCGATACCGTCATCGTGGCCATCGGCAACGATTCCAATCCGCTCATCCGCCAAACCACCCCCGGCCTCGAAACCAACAAGTGGGGCAACATTGTGGTGGATGAAAACGGAAAATCCTCCCTCGATAAAATCTATGCCGGCGGCGACATCGTGCTCGGCGCCGCCACCGTCATCCTCGCCATGGGCGAAGGCCGCCGCGCCGCCGCCGCCATCAACGAGATGCTCGCCGGGTAGGGCCGTCGCTACGCGTTGGCTTCGCCTTTCTTTTTTTCAACCTGTTCCTTGCTGAAGTGGATTGTCTTGAAGCCTGCGACTTCGAGCGGGTGGCCTTCGTCCATTGCTTCGGCGGACAGGCGGTTGAACATGGCCGGTTCGTATGCGGGATCTATTTCGAGTGCCCGGTCAAACTTGGCCAGTGCCTCCGCCTTGCGGCCAAGGTAGGCGAGGCATAGCCCCATGTTGCCGTGCGTGGGGGCGTTGAGGTCGTGCAGGGCGGCCGCCGCTTGGAAGCCTGCGAGCGCCTTCTCCCACTGTTGCTCCTCCTCCATGAGCGCGAAGGCTTTGTTGAATGCCGCTTCTGATTCAAGGTAGGCATTGAGCCCGATCCCATTATTCTCCTGGATCACCTGTGCCGTATGTTCGAGGGATTCTTTGGCGGAACGGTAGTATTCTTCCCCTGGGTCACCGTATTCCACGACCTTGCGGTGGGCGCGCACCATGTCCCCGATTGAGTAAAGCTTCCGGTACGCTTCGGCCATGTTGAAATAGGCTTCGGGGAAATAGGGCAGGATTTCGACGGCTTTCTTGAGCCATTCAACGGTTTCGGCCGGATTGTTGTTCATGGCGTGCAAGGTCCCCATTCCGTAGCAGACATCGTGGTTGCGCGGATGTTCCGAGGCCAACTGTTCCATGGCCTCCATCGCTCCGTTCAGGTCTCCATTCTGCTGGAGTTGGAATGCGGAATCGACGGCATCTTGGACTTCGGGATTGATTTCGGCGATGAAGTGCCCGTCCGGCAGTGTGCCCGCATTCCAGCGTTCGGCCTGATGACGCAGGACCTCGGCATAGTGCGGGCAACCCTCGCAGTGGGTGCCGCGTATTTCCGCGCAGCAGCGAGAGCAGATGGGGGTGTTTTCCTGGAGCCGGCATTCGCGCCTGGGCTTGCCTTTGCTGCAGATTGGGCATTTATTCTTCATATAGGATACCTCGGTGATGTGGATAAATAGTTTGGATTGCTAGCCTTTTTGTTCCGTGCGAATGGATAGCAGGACTTAAAGGTGTAGGCGGATGACAACATAGAGTCACTGGTTTTTCAATCTTTGGGTCATGCCGACCGGGAACTTTCGTGTCTGCCCTCCCTGGGCTGGAGGTCACGGAACTGTCCACGGTCGTGGACAGTTCCGTGACGGTCTGCATTTTCCTTCGAATCCTTGACGGCGATTTTGGAATGGTGTAATAGCTGATAAGCTTTCTTACACTAATCCGTTGCGAGGTGCGCCGATGCTTGTTGCTGTTCCGAAAGAAATCCTGCCGGGTGAAAACCGGGTGGCTCTGATTCCCGCATCCATTTCGGCGCTCACCCAGGCGGGATTCGAGGTGCTGGTCGAGAGCGGGGCGGGGGCCGGTGCGTTCATTGCCGACCAGGCCTATCAAGATGCCGGTGCTGGAATTGCCGGCGGTGCGGAGGAGCTTTATCAGGCCGCCGACATCGTTTTCAAGGTGCGTCCGCCCGAGCCGGGTGAAGTGGATCGGATGAAGGAGGGGATTACCCTCGTCTGCCTGATGGATGCCTTCTTCCGTATGGACCTGATGCAGCAGCTGGCTTCCAAACAGATCAGTGGCTTCGGGCTGGAGTTTGTTCCGCGCATCACGCGGGCGCAAAGCATGGATGTGCTGAGTTCGATGGCGGCCATCGGCGGCTACCGCGCGGTGATCGAAGCGGCGGGGCTGCTTCCGAAATATTTCCCGATGCTGATGACGTCCGCCGGTACGATCACCCCGGCCAAGGTGTTCGTGATTGGTGCCGGGGTGGCGGGGCTGATGGCGATTGCCACGGCCAAAAGGCTGGGGGCCGTGGTTGAGGCCTACGATACGCGCCCGGCGGTCCGGGAGCAGGTCGAGAGTGTCGGGGCCCGGTTTGTCGAGTTCGAGCTCGAAACGGCGGATGCCGAAGACCAAGGCGGTTATGCCAAGGCGCAGTCGGACGATTTCTATAAAAAGCAGCAGGAGCAGATGAAAGCCAAGGTGGCAACGGTGGATGTGGTCGTCACCACGGCGGCGATCCCCGGCAAGAAGGCGCCGGTGTTGATTACCGACGAAATGCTGCAGGCGATGCGGCCTGGATCGGTGATCATCGACCTGGCCGCCGAACGTGGCGGAAACACCGAAGGGGCGGTTGCGGGCGAGGTGGTGGACAGGCATGGCGTCAAGATTGTCGGCTACACCGACTATCCATCGCGGTCATCGGTTCATGCCTCGCAGCTCTTTTCAAAGAATATTTGCACCTTCCTGCTGAACATGGTGAAGGAGGGGCGGTTTGAAATCGATCTTGGGGATGAGATTGTGACGGGTTCGCTGCTGGTGCATGGCGGGCAGGTGGTCCACGAAATGATCAAACCTCTGCTGGGGCAGGAAGGAGCGTAGCCATGGAAGCATTGATCGGTGCATTAACTATTTTTGTTCTGGCGGTCTTTGTTGGCTACGAGGTGATTACGAAGGTGCCGCCCACGTTGCATACGCCGCTCATGAGTGGATCGAACGCGATTTCCGGCATCACGATCATTGGCGCAATCCTGTGCTGCATCGGTTCCGGCATGGACGGGATCCTTGCGAACGTCCTTGGCTTTTTGGCCGTGGTTCTCGCCATGGTCAACATTGTCGGCGGCTTCATGGTCACGGATCGCATGCTCCACATGTTCAAGAAGAAAAAGGACTAGGCCATGGATCAGCTCATCAATCTTGCCTATCTCGTTGCGGCCATTCTTTTTATTCTGGGGTTGAAGGGCCTCGGTTCGCCAAGAAGCGCGGTGAGGGGGAACCTGACCGGGGCGGTCGGGATGTTCATTGCCATTGTGGCCACGCTCTCGGCGAAAGGGTTGAATTTTGGCTGGATCATTGCCGGGATGGTGGTGGGCGGCGGAATCGGGGCCTACATGGCGCGGACGGTTAAAATGACGGCGATGCCGGAGATGGTTGGGCTGTTGAACGGTTTCGGGGGCGGGGCCTCCCTGCTGGTGGCGCTCGCCCAATTCACGATTACCCCCGCTTCCGAGCAAACGGCGGCCTGGCTGGTGGCGTTGTCGCTCAGCGCGCTGATCGGGTCGGTTACGCTGACGGGCAGCATGGTGGCCTGGGCCAAGCTGCAGGGGTATGCCGACAAGGCGATGCGGTTGCCCAACCAAAACCTCCTGCGTGTGGCCTTGGGGCTGGGCGTGGTTGTGCTGGCGGGACTGTTTGTCTGGCAGGGCTGGGGGCTCCTTCTCCTGCTGCTTGTGGTGGTTGCCCTGGCGCTCGGCATCCTGCTGGTTCTGGCCATCGGCGGGGCCGATATGCCCGTGGTGATCGCGTTGCTCAATTCCTATTCGGGATTGGCGGCGGCCGCCACCGGTTTCGTGCTGATGAACAACGGGCTCATCATCAGCGGTTCGCTGGTCGGTGCTTCGGGCATCATCCTCAGCCAGATCATGTGCAAGGCGATGAACCGATCGCTCGGGGCCGTGCTCTTCGGCGGCGCGATGGTGAGCGAGGAGCAGATGGCCTCCATCCCCGGCACGGAATTCTATGAGGGCAAGGTCAAGAGTTGCGGCGCGGAAGAGGTGGCCATGCTCCTTGAAAATGCGCAGCGGGTGGTCATTGCCCCGGGCTATGGCTTGGCCGTTGCCCAGGCGCAGCATGTCACCCAGGAGCTCGCCTCGCTACTGGAAAAACGCGGCACCGACGTCAAGTATGCCATCCATCCGGTGGCCGGCCGGATGCCCGGCCACATGAACGTCCTGCTGGCCGAGGCCGAGGTGCCCTACGACAAGCTGATCGAGATGGACCATATCAACCCCGAATTTTCCCAGACCGACGTCACCATCGTGCTGGGCGCCAACGATGTTACCAATCCGGCCGCTCGCGACGATGCCGGCAGCCCGATCTTCGGCATGCCGATCCTGGAGGTCGACAAGTCGCGCACGGTGATCGTGGTCAAGCGCAGCCTCAGCCCCGGTTTTGCGGGCATTCCGAACCAACTGTTCATCAACGACAATTCGCTCATGCTCTTCGGCGATGCCAAGGCCGTCCTGCAGGATCTCGTTCGGGCCGTGATGGAGTTATGACCACCGTTTCGCGGGGCGCCGGTGGGAACGCAATGAGTGGGTAATTCTTTTGAACGAAATGCGGCGACCGCTCTCCAATATTGGGAATATGTTAGCGAGCAGGCTTCCAATTTTCTGAAACGCTGGTATTTTTTACTACTTCAAACAACAGAAACAAAGGACACAAAATGACGACAACGCATAGCCTTATCAACCAGCTGATCCAATTGCAGGAACTGGTTGTGGCCAATATGCAGAAAAAAGTATCGCAGCCGAATGCCCGGCTCGAAGAATTGACCAAATCGATTACATCGCTGAGCGCGGATTTGCCGCAGCAGATCAAGTCGCACTTCAACCGCCTGTTGCAGAAGCATCCCGAAGCCATCGTGCCGGTGGCCAATGAACTATGCACCGGCTGCGGCATGGGGCTGACCAAGAGCATGGTGCAGGCCGTCCACAAGGCCGAAGGGCTCAGCCGCTGTCCGAACTGCGCGCGCTTCCTCTACTACCCGGACCAGCTGATTGCCCGCGAACGCGTCAGCCGTTCCTATGGCGAAGCCAAGAAAACCGGCATTGGCCGGTTCACGGCGCCGGAACTGATGATGGTGGATCTGAAGGGGGCCACCGGCGAAGAGGTGCTCGGCGAAATCTGTGCACGCATGGAGCAGGAGGGGTTTGTTGAAGACAAGGACCACCTGCTGGACCTGGCCCTGCAGCGCGAGGCCATCATCAGCACGGCGGTCGATAACGGGTTGGCCTTCCCGCATGTGCGCGGCGTTGAGGGCGGTGGTTTATCCATGGTCGTCGGCATCCATAAGAAGGGGGTCAAGTTCGGTGGCCCGGGGCGTACCCTAACCCGCATCTTTTTCTTCGTGGTGATCCCGACGGCCACCAGCGCGTTCTACCTTCGGTTGATTTCCGGCCTCTCCAAAACCTTCCGCGACAAGGAAGTCAGCGAATCGCTGTTGGCTTGCTCCAGCGAGGACGAACTCTGGAAGGCGCTCATCAAGGCGACCAGGAAATCGTTCAAATAGCATCTCAAACAGAAGGACGCCAAGGGCGCAAGGAACGAAAGGGGACGCCTTCGAGATCTTTGCGCTCTTTCGTTGAATTCCCGACATGGTTTCGATCTACGACACAGAGGCGATGGATGCGGTTCGGCGCCGGAACACGGTGCAGCCGCACCGGATGAAGCTGTTCCGCAACGCCCTGTTCAAGAAGGCCTGCGGCTGGGGCGAGGCGCTGGCCACGCTCCCGGAACGTGCCCAGGCCGATTTCGACCAAAGCATCGGGTTTGAATGCCTGGAAATGGCCGAGCGCCACGACTCGAAGATCGACGGCGCCAGCAAGCTGATTTTCAAGACCCCGGATCAACACCTGGTCGAAAGCGTGGTGTTGCGTCCCAAGACCGGGCGGACTTCCATTTGTATTTCCTCCCAGGTGGGTTGCGCCTGCTACTGCAGCTTTTGCGCAACCGGAAAGATGGGCTTCACTCGAAACCTGACCGCCGCCGAAATCCTCGACCAAGTCACCCAGGCCAACCGCATGGTGAAACCGGAGGGGCGGACGATCCGCAACGTGGTCTTCATGGGAATGGGCGAACCGATGCTGAACCTCGAACACGTATTCGGGGCGGTTTCGTTCCTGAAGGCGGGGCCGTTCCATAACCTTTCCGGGGCGCGCATCACCGTTTCGACCGTCGGGATTCCGCACGCCATGGATCGCTTCACGCAGGAGTTTCCGGATGTGAAGCTGGCGCTCAGCCTGCACAGTGCGCGGCAGGAGGTGCGCGAAAAGCTGATGCCCCAGGCGCGGAAATATCCCCTCGATCAATTGCGCGAAACCCTGGTGGCCGCCTCGGCGCGCGGCAAGGTGATGATCGAATACCTGATGCTGGCCGGGGTGAACGATCGGGAAGAGGATCTGAAGGCGCTCGAAGGCTACCTGCGGGGCATCCCCGTGCACATCAACATCATCCCTTTCAACGAATATGCCGGCAGCAACCTGCGCGGCACGCCGCCGCCGGAGCGCAAGCAATTCGCAAACCGCTTGAAGGAGGCCGGGTTTGACACCACCCTCCGCTATTCCCTAGGCTCCGACATCGCCGCCGCCTGCGGCCAGCTGGTTCAGCATAAACGAAAGGAAGCGTTCGCATGAGCAAGAAGGGTCTGGGATTCATCGATGTCTTCTGCATCGCATCCGGTGCGATGATCAGCTCAGGAATCTTCGTGCTGCCGGGGTTGGCCTTTTCGCACATCGGCCCCGCGATGATTCTTTCGTACTTCATTGCCGGAATACTCGCGTTGATCGGGGTGCTGAGCGTAATCGAGCTTGCAACCGCAATGCCAAAGGCCGGGGGCGACTACTATTTCCTCACCCGCAGCCTGGGCCCGTTGGTGGGCACGGTGTCGGGCCTGTTGAGCTGGTTCGCGCTATCGCTGAAGACCGCGTTCGCCATATTCGGTCTGGGGGAGGTGGTCTATCTGCTGAGCGGCGGAAAGGTGCCGTTGTTCCTTACCGCGGCACCGGTGACCCTCCTGTTTGCCATTCTCAATATCCGGGGGGCCGAGGCCGCCGCAAAATTCGAAGTGGTCCTGGTTGGGCTGCTGTTCCTGCTGCTCGGCGGCTATTTTGTGCTCGGCGCACCGAACATGGAGCTTTCGCATTTCACGCCGTTCGTGGCTGAGGGCGGTAGCTTTAAGTCGATTCTTTCAACGGCCGGTTTTGTGTTTGTTTCGTTCGGCGGCTTGCTCAAGACCGCAACGATTGCCGAGGAAGTCCGGAATCCCCGCCGCAACATTCCCGCAGGATTCATTGCGGCAACCATCGCCATCACCCTGCTGTATGCGGTGCTGCTGATCGTCACCGTCGGCGTGCTTCCGGGAGAGCGGCTGGCCGCTTCCTTCACCCCCATCGCCGATTCCGCCCGGTTGCTGGCGGGCGGGTGGGGCTTCGGTGCCATCACGGTGGCGGCGGTGCTCGCATTCATCACGACGGCCAATGCCGGCATCATGTCGGCCTCGCGCTACCCGCTGGCCCTTGGGCGCGACAAGCTCCTTCCTCCCTTCGTGGCCAAGGTGAACAAGAACGGCGAGCCGGTGGTGGCCATTGTGCTGACCTCGACCATCATTCTCGCATCGCTGCTGCTCGATATCGAAAAACTCGTGAAGGCGGCCTCGGCCGTTGTGATCAGTTCCTACATTCTCTCCGCCATTGCCGTGCTGGTGATGCGCCGCAGCCGGCTAACCAACTACCGCCCAACCTTCCGTGTTCCGCTCAGCCCCTGGCTCCCCATGTTCGGGGTTGCCTGCTTCTCGCTCCTCATCATCGATATGGGCATGGCCGCCATCGAGATCAGCCTGGGCTTTGCTGCGTTCGGCGTGCTCATCTATTTCTTCTACGGCCGAAAACGCGCCAACATGGAATATGCCTTGCTGCACATTGTCGAAAGCCTCACCAATAAGAACCTCACCGCCGACTCGCTGGAAAAGGAGCTCTACGATGTGCTGCATCAGCGCGATGAAGTCGTTCACGATGAGTTTGACGAAGTCCTCAAAACCGCCCTGGCCATCGACTTGGCTCCCGGGGTGGGGCAGGAGGAGCTGCTCGATGTGGTTTCCGGCGCGCTGGAGGAAGAGCTGGCCCATTCCGCCGCCGATATCCGCGCACGCTTCATTGAGCGCGAGGAGCAAGGCAGTTGCGTACTAACGCCTTTTGTCGCCATTCCCCACATCATTTGCGACGGCGAGAAGCTCTTCAAGATCATGCTCGTGCGCAGCCGCGAGGGGATCGGGTTCGAGGCCGATACATCGGTGAAGGCCTTTTTCGTGATTGCCGGCAGCCGCGATATGCGCCACCTGCACCTCAAGGCGCTCGCCGCCATTGCCCACCTGGTCCAGCATCCCGAATTCGAAAAACGCTGGAGCACCGCCAAGAACGAAAAGCAGCTCAAGGACATCCTCCTCCTCGGTGAACGCATCCGGATGTAGGAGGGGCGGGCGCTTCCGCCGAAAGCGCCGCCCGTACGCCCTCGCCCTGAAGCGTTGCGCGGAACTTGACGCGCGGGCGGGGATTCAGGTAGCTTGTGCGCTCGTTTTTTGTGGGACGATTGTGCCCGGAACCTTTTTGTAAGTTTATGAACGATCTTAGTTTAGTCCGAAATTTCTCGATTATTGCCCATATCGACCATGGTAAGTCGACGCTGGCCGACCGTATGATGGAACTGACCCATACGGTTGAAGACCGCAAGATGAAGGAGCAGCTGCTCGACTCGATGGATCTCGAGCGCGAGCGCGGCATCACCATCAAGGCGCACCCGGTGACGATGAAATACAAGGCGAAGGATGGCAACATCTATACCTTCAACCTGATCGACACTCCCGGCCACGTGGACTTTTCCTATGAGGTTTCCCGCTCGCTGCAGGCGTGCGAGGGCGCGATCCTGGTGGTGGATGCCGCCCAGGGGGTCGAGGCGCAGACAGTTTCCAACACCTATCTGGCCAACGACAACGGCCTCGACATTATCCCGGTGCTCAACAAGATCGAGATGCCGAATGCGGACGTCGACGAGGTTTCCCAGCAGATCGAGGATATTCTGGCGATCGAGGCGACCGACGCGTTGCAGATCAGCGCCAAGAAGGGCATCGGCATCGAAGCCGTGCTGGAGGCGGTCGTTGAACGTTTCAAGCCGCCGGAGCCGGCCAAGGACCAGTTTACCCGCGCCCTGGTCTTCGATTCCAAATACGACGCCTTCCGCGGCGTGGTGGTCTATATGCGCCTCTTTTCCGGCGCGCTGAAGGCGGGCGACAAAGTCCGCGTGATGAGCACCGGGGAAGACTACGAAATCAAGGAAGTCGGTATTTTCACGCCCGAAATGAACAAATGCAAGATTCTGGAGGAGGGCTCCGTTGGCTACGTGATCGCCAACATCAAGGATGCCTCCGAAATCCAGATCGGCGACACGCTCACCCTTGCCAAGCTGCCGGCGCCGGACGCGTTGCCGGGCTTTAAGGAAATCCACCCGATGGTCTTCTCGGGCATCTATCCGGTGGAGACGTCCGACTATGAAAAACTTGGCGCGAGCATGGACAAGCTGCGGCTCAACGATGCCTCGTTTTCCTACCAGGCCGAGTCGTCCATCGCGCTCGGTTTCGGCTTCCGCTGCGGCTTCCTTGGGTTGCTGCACATGGAAATCATCATGGAGCGCCTGCGCCGCGAGTTTAATTTGGACATCATTTCCTCCTATCCGAACGTGGAATACCGCGTGGTGCTCAAGAACGGCGACGTTCAGGAGGTCGATAACCCGATGTATCTGCCCGATCCCACCATGATCGAGCACATCGAGGAGCCGATGATCAATGCCACCATCATCTGCCCGACCGATTATCTGGGCGATATGATGGCGCTGATCATGGATCGCCGCGGCTCCATCGTGAAAACCGATTCGATCGACGGCCACCGCGTAATGCTCACCTGCCACATGCCGCTCAACGAGGTGCTGATCGATTTCTACGACAAGCTCAAGACCCTCAGCCGCGGATATGCCTCGATGGACTACGAATACGCGAACTACCAGCCGTCCGAGCTGGTGCGGATGGACGTCATGATCCATGGCGAGGTGGTGGATGCCTTCTCAAGCATCGTGCACCGCTCCAAGGCCGAGTTCCGCGGGCGGCAAATGTGCAAGTCGTTGCTCGACGTCATTCCGCGCCAGGCCTTCGCGGTTGCGCTGCAGGCGGCGGTGAACGGCAAGATCATTGCCCGCGAAACGATCCGCGCCTACCGCAAGGACGTGACGGCCAAGTGCTACGGCGGCGATATTTCCCGTAAGCGCAAGCTGCTCGAGCGCCAGAAGGAAGGTAAGAAGAAGCTCAAGGCCATTGGCAAGGTGAACATTCCGCAGGAAGCGTTCATTGCTGTTTTAAAAACGAATAACCAGTAGAGGTTTTTTAACCACAAAGGCACGAAGTGCACGAAGAACAAGCTTGGAGTTCTTAGTGCCATAAGCGTAGCGGGTGGTTGAAAATGGAGAATCCATGATCAGTTTGCTGAAAAGACGAAAGCTGCGGAAGCAGCTGAAGGAATACCTGCACATGGCGCGGCATGCGCGGCACATGCGCGAGGATATTGCCGATCCCCGCGACATCGCGGCGCTGGTCGATGCCGAAGCGGTGGTGCGCCAGATCCGCGAAGAGGGCGGGGGCGACCATATCGAGCAGGCCGTCGCCACGCTGGAGGCCGCCGCCGACAAGGTGTATCCGAACAAGAACCGCACCGGCATCCGCGAAAACGTCGAGGTCGTTATTGTGGCGCTCGGCGCGGCCATGGCCATCCGGGCCTTCTTTTTTCAGCCGTTCAAGATTCCGACCGGTTCGATGCAACCGACGCTCAACGGCATTCAATCCACCTGGCAGGCCGACTCGAGCTGGAATGAAAAGCAGCCGCTCAAGTTTTTCAACTGGCTGCTGACGGGCGAGTCCTACAAGGTGATCCGCGCCAAGGCCTCCGGCCAGCTGACCTACGGGGCGGGGGGGCGCGACAACAGCGTCGTCTATATCGGCGGCGTTGAGCACAAGATTCCCCAATTCATGAACGATTTGGCGCAGATCGACCGCAACAAGGTCTACAAAAAGGGCGAGATGCTCATTCCCGGCCCGGGCGAAAGCGGAATCCCGGTACAGGCCGAAGGACGGATCGAGGCCATCCAGGTTGACCAGAACGGCGACTATGTGCTCCTGATCGGGAATATGCCCCATGTGGTTCCGGCCCACCTGCTCCAGCCCAACACGCTCAAATACTACAACAAGGGCGACGTCATCCTGGCCGGCAAGGTGATTGCCGGCGACCATATCCTGGTCAATAAGATGAAATACAACTTCATGAGCCCCGAGCGTGGCGACATTTCGGTGTTCGATACCCGCAACATCAACGATCCCGGGGTGCGCAAGGATACGTTCTATATCAAGCGCATGGTTGGCCTGGCCGGTGAAAAAATCCAGATCCAGAACAACCGCATCGTTGCCGACGGCGAAGTGGTGCGCGAACCACCGATGTTCGAGACCATCGCGACCGATCCCATCTACAGCGGCGGGCACGCCAACGCCCCCGGTTCCCGGCTGGCAACCCAAGACGACTACATTCAGCTGGCAGACGATGAATACCTGATGATGGGCGACAATACGAAGCCGATGATGAGCCTGGATGGGCGCTTTTTCGGCGGTGTTCCGCGCAATGATTTCCAGGGGCCGGCCATTTTTGTCTACTGGCCGTTCCGCGAGCATTGGGGCATCGTGCGCTAAGTGGTAAAAATGAAGGATTTGCGGGTTGACTTCGGAACCGCCCTCGCTATTATCCACACCTTTCTTTACAGGAAAACCGAACGAATTTGTTAAAACGGAGTAATTTAATATGCCGAATCTGAAAAGCGCCAAAAAGAGAATGCGCCAGAACGTGGTGCGCCACGACCGCAACCTGCAGGTGCGCACACGTGTCAAGAGTGCCCGTCGCAGCATGATGGAAGCACTGGAAGCCAAAGACGCCGAAGCCGGTGCAGTTGCATTGCGCACCTACAGCTCGGTTCTCGACAAGGCTGCCAAGGTGGGTGTCATCAAGAAAAACACCGCCATCCGCCGCAAGACCAATGCGGCCAACGGCCTGCGCAAGATTGCCTAGTTAACCAACCTGGCAACCTACGAAAAAACCCGCCTTTGAGCGGGTTTTTTTGTGCATGTCTATTGCGTATTGCGTACTACGTATTTCGTGTTGCTATTTCTTCTGCCGGCGAGATCCATCCCTCGCAATACGCAATACGCAATACGCAATACGCAATACGTTTAGATCCCGCTGGAGATGAAACCTTCGGGGTTCTTGTGGAAGTCGCGTCCGTCGTAGACGGCGGGAACGACATCGGTGCGCACAAGGTAGTCGCCGAAGCCTTCGCCTGTTTCGCGCTCCTTGGCGTATTGCTCGATGAGCGGCTCCAGGGTGGCCAGGATTTCCTCTTCGCCGATGTTTTCGCGGTAGAGCTTGTTCAGGCGGGTTCCTTTGCCGTCGCCGCCGAGCATCAGGTTATATTTGCCCGGTGCCTTGCCAACGAACGCGATCTCCGCCAGGAAGGGGCGGGCGCAGCCGTTCGGGCAGCCGGTCATCCGGACCACGATGGGCTGGTCGGAAAGGCCGTTCTTGTCGACGATGGCTTCGAGCTTGGTAATAAGGTCCGGCAGGTAGCGCTCGGCCTCGGCCATTGCCAGCGTGCAGGTCGGGAACGCGACGCAGGCCATGCTGTTTTGGCGCAGGACGCTCACCTTGCGCAGCAAGCCGTGCTCCTTGGCCAGCTTTTCAATCGTGTCCTTTTTGCCCTTGGCCACCTGCGCCACGATCAGGTTTTGCGTGGCGGTCATGCGGAAGTCGCCGCCATGCAGGTCGGCGATCTTCAGCAGGCCGGTCAGCATCTGCGGTTGGCCTTCGGCATCGGTGATGCGGCCTTGCTCGATATACAGCGTCAGGTTCCAGGTGCCATCGGCGTTTTCCGTCCAGCCATAGCGGTCGGAGTGCATGGTGAATTCGTAGGGCTTGGCGTTCTCGAACGTAACGCCGGATCGCTCCTCGACATGCTTCTTGAATTCCTCCACGCCCATGTCGTCGATGGTGTATTTCAATCGGGCGTGTTTGCGGTTGGTGCGGTCGCCAAAGTCGCGTTGGGTGGTCACGATGCCCTCGGCCACCTTGCAAATGTCGGCCGGCTTCACGAAGCCAAAGTTTTTGGCGATCTGTGGATAGGTATCGGTCTCGCCGTGGGTGTTGCCCATGCCACCGCCGGCCAGCACGTCGTAGCCCAGTAGCTTGCCATCTTCGACGATGGCGACAAAGCTGAGGTCGTTGCCGTTGACGTCCACGTCGTTGTGCGGGGGAACCGCGACCGCAATCTTAAATTTGCGGGGGAGGTAGGTGTCGCCGTAGATGGGTTCGACCTCCTCCTCGAAATTGGCGATCTTTTCCTGGTCGAGCCAGATTTCGTGGTAGGCCGCCGTCTTCGGCATCAGGTGTTTGCTGATGGCGACGGCATCTGCATAGACCTGCTGGTGCAGGGCGGATTCGACGGGGTTGGTGTTGCAGAGCACGTTGCGGTTCACATCGCCGCAGGCGGCAATGGAGTCGATCATGGCCTTGTTGATGCCTTGGATCAGCGGCTTAACGTTGTGCTTGAGAATACCGTGGTATTGAAAGGTTTGGCGCGTGGTGAGGCGGAGTCCGCCGCCGGTCAGCTCACGGGCGATGGCATCGATGGCTTTCCACTGTTCGGCGGTGATGACGCCGCCCGGCACGCGGGCGCGGAGCATGAAGCTATAAAGGGGCTCCAGTTTCTGGTGACGGCGCTCGTCGCGCAGGTCGCGGTCGTCCTGCTGGTAGAAGCCGTGGAACTTGGTCAGCTGGGTGTCGTCCGCCGGCAACGCGCCGGTGGTGCGATCCCGCAAGCCCTCTTCGATGGTTCCGCGCAGATGGCGGCTACGCGCCTTGATGTGTTCGACTTCGGTCAGTTGATAATCGTCGTTCATGGAATTTTCTCCGTAATTCGTATTTCGTACTTCGTATTGCTTCAGGAGTGCCAATACGCAGTACGTAATACGTAGAACTTATGTTAATAAACATCCTTTTGGTAGCGCCCGTCCTTGCGGAGCTGGACGAGGTAGACTTCGGCTTCTTCCGTGCTGTAGCCGCCTTTTTCAACGACGACCTCGAGCAGCGCCTGGTGAACGTCGCGCGCCATGCGGCTTTCGTCGCCGCAGACGTAGATGTGCGCACCGCGCTGGATCCAGTTCCAAATCTCGTTGGCCTGCTCGGCAATGCGGTGCTGGACGTAGACCTTGTTTTCCTGGTCGCGCGAGAAGGCGAGGTCGATCCGGGTGAGCACGCCGTCTTCGAGGAATTCCTGCCATTCGGTCTGGTAGAGGAAATCCTCGGTGAAGTGCGGGTTGCCGAAGAAGAGCCAGTTGTCGCCGGGGGCTTCCTGGGCGGCGCGCTCCTGCACAAAGGCGCGGAACGGGGCAATGCCGGTGCCGGGGCCAATCATGATGATGGGTTTGGAGCCGTCTTCCGGTAGGCGGAAGTTGTCGTTCGATTCAACATAGACCAGCACATCCTCGCCTTCCTTGAGGCGGTGGCCGAGATAGCCGGATGCGCCGCCGAGGTGGTAGTGGCCATGGGCTTCGTATTCCACCACGCCGAGCGTCAGGTGCACTTCCTCCTCCACTTCGGCCTGGCTGGAGGCGATGGAGTAGAGGCGCGGTGTGAGCTTGCGCAGCAAGGCAACAAAGGCTTCGGGGTCGGCGGTGCCCGGATACTCGCGAACCACGTCGATGATCTGGCGTGTTTCCACATATTCCCGGAGCGTTTCGGTTTCCTCCGCCGTTTTCTGCAACTCTTCGTTTCCGATTAAATCGGCGTAGTCGGTAACAAAGGCGGGATGCAGCAGGGTCAGCTCGAAGGTTTCGGTCAGGGCTTCCTTGACCGGCCGGGGCTCGTCGTGGACGTGTACCGTCGCGGCTGGATCCATTTCGAGCAGGGTTAGCAGGTCATCGACCAGCTCTTCGTCGTTCTTGAACCAGACCCCGAGGGAGTCGCCGGGCAGATAGTCGAGGCCGGAGCCTTCGAGATCGATTTCGATGTGGCGGATATCCTTTTCAGAATTGCGGCCGGTAATCTTCTGGCAGGCCAGCAGGCGGGTTTTCAGCGGCTTCTTGCGGCTGTAGTGTACGCTCGGGGCCGGGGCGCCAAAGCCACCGAGGGCGGGCGCCGCAACCGGGGCGGTGCCTTCGGGGATGATTTCCTTCATGGCTTCGACCGCTTTCGGAATCCAAGCTTCGGCGCCATCGTCGAAATCGACGTCGAGATCGACGCGGTCGAGGATGCGCTTGCCGCCCAGCTCTTCGAGGCGCTCGTCGAAATCCCTGCCGGTTTTGCAGTAGAATTCATAGCTGCTGTCGCCCAGGGCCAGAACGCAGTATTGGAAATCGTCGAGCTTCGGGGCCTTGGTGGCATGGAGATATTCCACCAGGCTCTGCGCATCGTCCGGCGGTTCGCCTTCGCCCTGTGTGCTGATGATGACGGCCACGTGCTTGAGTTTCTTGAGGTTCTTCTCCTTGAACTTGCCCATGGAAACGAGCTCGGTGGCGAGTCCGGCCTCCTGGGCCGCCTCGTTGAGCTCTTCCGCCACGGAGCGGCAGTGGCCGGTTTGGGAGCCGTAGAGAATGGTCAGTACGTGGGCGGAGGCTGCGCCGGAGCCACCGGCGGGAAGCGCTTGCCCGCCGCCCTGGGCGCTGAGTCCGGTGAAGTAGCCGCCAACCCAGGCGAGCTGCGCCGGGGTCAGGGCCTGCGAGAGCTGGTTGAGCTGGCCGAGGAGTTGGGCATCTAGCCCGCCGGTTGCTCCATGATTAGGTTGTGTTGACATTTTCCCTCAAATCCTTGTTTCTATACCCTTGATCCGGGCGATTCAGGTTTTGCCCGGTTTTCCGTTGGTTTTTGAAATTGACGGTGCGGATAATACCCTGAAAGATGATCGGATCAATCATAAATTTACTAAACTGTACGTGATATACATGATTTATACCTGAGTGAAATGGTAAGGAAATGAACGGAACCCCCATAACCATTGGCTATTCGCCCTGTCCGAACGACACCTTCATCTTTTGCCAATTGGCGAAGGAGCCGGACATTGAAACGCATTTGCATGATGTTGAAACCCTCAACCAATGGGCTTTCGAGGGAAAATTCGATGTGACGAAGCTCTCGTTCCATGCCTGGCTGCTGGTGCAGGATGAGTATGAACTCCTCAACGTCGGCGCCGCGCTAGGGCGAGGTTGCGGGCCTTTGGTGATTGCTCGAAAAGGAGCGGAAGCGTTCGGGGGCGGGGCTGAAGCACACTTGCGCAAGTGTGCTTGCGTGGCTGTTCCCGGGGAATACACCACCGCCCATCTGTTGCTGCGTCTTTGGATGCCCGAAATCCAGAACCGCATCTTCATGCCGTTCAACCAGATCATGGGGGCCGTGGAGTCGGGCGAAGCCGACGCCGGGGTCATCATTCACGAAGGACGTTTTGTTTACAAGGAGCGCGGGTTCGAGTGCGTCCAGGACTTGGGCGAGTGGTGGGAGGAGACCACCGGGTTGCCCATCCCGCTCGGATGCATTGCCGCCAGGAAAGGGCTCGCGGCGGAAATCGAGCCGCGCCTGCGGAGGTCGATCCATGCGGCCTTCGAAGATCCGGGATCCACCCGGGACTATGTTCGCCAACATGCCCAGGAACTGGCCGAGGATGTGACCAGCGAGCACATTAAAACCTACGTCAACGACTTCACCCTCGATCTCGGCGACGAAGGCCGCACGGCGATTCGTGTGTTGCAACAGAGGGCGAGAGATGCTGGGGTGATCCAATGATTGGCGTGTTGTTCGCAACAGAAATGGAAGCCCGACCATTCCTCGACCGGGGGGTGCCGGAAGGCGTCGTTGTTGAAATTTCGGAGGAAATGGGACTTGAGGCCGCGCGTATTGCCACGGAAAAGCTGGTGAAGGAGCATGGGTGCAAGACGATCATCAATGCCGGCGTGTGCGGTGCTCTCAACAATCGGCTGGAGCGGGGCGCGGTCTATCGGGTTTCGATGGTCAGCATGGAGGAGTTGAAGGCCGCCGTGAACGTAGGCGTGGGCATTGGCTTGAAGCGTTTGGTTAGTGTTCAGGAACCGGTCTTCGAGCCGAAACGCAAGCGCGAGCTCTCTAAATATGGCGAGTTGGTCGATATGGAAGGCTATGCCGTGGCCCGTGTTTGCGAGGAGCATTCGGTGCCGTGCATCCTGATCAAGGGCGTCACCGACTTCGGCGACGGGAATGGGAAAGAGGATATCCAAAAGCATATTTCCCCGGTTTCGGAAACCGTGGCGGAGGCCGTTTTCCAGGTGGTGAATGGAACTTCCGGAGCAACCGCAGCAGGGCCAGGCGAAGCCACGATGCTGAAAAAGCTGCACTCCTTCACCAAGGTCGAGCACACGATCTTTAGCCTGCCTCTCTTGTTTGCGGGGGCGTGGATCGGGGCGGGTGGGGGGATGCCGGCCGTCAAATCGTTGCTACTGATCGCATTGGTGGGCCTCGGGGCCCGCACCTTTGGCATGGCGGTCAACCGCATCCTCGATAAGAACATCGATGCCAGGAATCCGCGCACGGAAAACCGCGAACTGGCGACGGGTGCGCTTTCGATGGCGCAAGGGTATGCGGTGGCGATTGTTGGATTGGCAATCTACTTCGTCGGCTGCGCGCTCCTCGGGCCCACCGTGCTTGGGCTCTCGTGGTTTCCATTGATTCCGTTGACGCTCTATTCATTGCTGAAGCGCTTTACTCCACTGTGCCACTATGGCATCGGGGTGGCCCTCGGCATGGCGCCGCTCGGGGCATTCGTGGCCATAACCAATTCGCTGGCCTTCCCTCCGGTTTTGTGGTTGCTGGTGCTGTTCACCTTTTGCTGGATTAGCGGATTCGATGTGATCTATGCCCTGATGGATATCGAATTCGACCGCGCGAACGGCGTGCGCAGTATTCCTGCGGCTCTCGGTTCCGTTGGGGCGCAGATGGTGGCGGCCGTTACGCACCTGGTTTCGTTCGCGGCGCTGGTGCTGATTTGGATGGGCACGGATTCGGTTCTCTCAACCATTGCCCTGCTGGTTTCCGCCGGAGCATTCGGTGCGGCCTACTTGCAAAACATCCCGGTTCCCGTTAGATTTTTCCCAATCTCCGCCATCGCCGGCATCGCCGGCGCACTGGTGGTGCTGTTCGGCGGGTAGGTTTGCAACGAATGCATGGAAAGCAACGAATGACTTTCTAGAATGAAAACTTGGCTCAATAACTCAACTGTGATTTATCCAGAATTGTCTTACTCGATTGTCGGTGCGGCAATGGTTGTGCACAATTCGCTGAAGCCGGGGTGGGATGAAAGGGATTACCATAGAGCCATGGTTGCGGTTCTGGAAAGCCGTGGACATGTTGTAAAGAGCCATGATCGAAAGGATCTCGTCTATAGAGGCGGAGTAGTGGATGGCTTTGAGTTGGATTTGCTTGTCGATGGTCTAGTTATTCTGGAATTAAAGCACCTTAAGGAAGGTTTTCATCCATCGCATTATACCCAAATCATAAACTATCTTAAACGCTGGGATAAACGTTTGGGGCTGCTAATCAATTATGGTCAGGAAAAGCTCAGGTATCAGCGAATCCCATTCTCCTGTTCCGAGGCGACTGTCGATTATGTTGGAGAGTGGGTTAAGCTTCCGGTCGAGGTTCGTGATTTGATCCGGGGGGCGGTTAACACGATAAACTCCCTGGTCGGTTGTGGATATGGAGCAGGGATTTATAAAAAGCTTCTGATGGCGGAGCCGGGCTTTCTTGGCGTGAAAGCCATAAACACTTGTCTGGCTCCAACCTTCAGTGAACAGTGCTTTGAGGAACGGGAAGTTGATGCAATATCTGTTGGTGAAGATTTGATAGTCCGGGTTTCGGCCTCTTCGTCTGCAACGGATTTGAGCTATCTTAAGACCTATATGAAGCATGCCGGTGCAAAGAATGGAATGCTTGTGAATTTAAACCATCATGAAATGCAGTTGAGAGGAGTCCGGTAATGGATTCGTTGCTTTCCATTCATTCGTTGCGGAGAGGTTTGACATGAATTTGGTTGTGGCCATGACGGGCGCGTCCGGCGCGCTGGCGACGAAGCTGCTGATTGAAAAATCGCAGTGGCCGGTGACGCTGGTCGCCAGCAAGATGGGGCGCGTGGTCTATGAGCAGGAGGTGGGCCCCTTTGCGGAACTCGAAGCCTTGGCATCCGAGGTTTGGAAGGATGCCGACCTGACCGCAACGATTGCATCGGGTTCGGTGCCGACCGTGGGGATGGTTGTTATGCCGTGTTCGGCCAATACGCTGGGCAAGGTTGCGGCGGGCATTGCCGATTCGCTGGTGACGCGCGCGGCCCACTGCCAGCTCAAGGAGGGGCGCAGGGTGGTGCTGTGCATCCGCGAGGCGCCCTGGACCCTGCTCAATGCCCAAAACGCCGTGAGCATTGCCGCCGCCGGCGGAACCATCATGCCGATGTCGCCGCCCTACTATATGTCGAAGGGGCGCGACCCGAACGCGGTGTCGATGGCCGAAATGCTGGGGTATTATTGCGACCACGTTCTTGCGCTGTTCGGGCAGGAATCGCCCAAGACCTGGGAGGATATCCGATGAACTCCCCCGAGCGGGATACGCTGATCTCCGCCCAGGAAAACCGCGATATGTTCGACCGCATTGCGAACAACTACGATGTGGCGAACCGGGCGATCTCGATGGGCATGGACAAGGTGTGGCGCCGGAAAACCATCGAATTGCTGCGGCCGTTCCGCGGCGGGCGCTATCTGGATATCGGTACGGGAACCGGCGATCTGGTTTTTGAGATCCTGGATCAATCGGCCAATGTGATCATCGACGGGATCGACCCTTCGGAGCAAATGCTGGCCATTGCCAAAGACAAGGCCGAAAAGCGCGGGACTGGGGACGCGGTCTCGTTTTTTACGGCGGATGCCCTGGATCTTCCCATGGAGGGCGGAACCTACGACGGCATCGTGTCGGGCTTCTGTTTTCGCAATATTGAATGTCGCCAGAAAGCGCTGGGCGAAATGCTGCGTGTTTTGAAGCCGGGCGGCATGCTGGTGGTGTTGGAGGCGACCTATCCGGATAATCCCCTTGTGCGCCTGGGCTACCGCATGTATACGCCTTTTGTGCCGCTCATTGGTAAAATGCTTGGCGGCGGAACGGCGTATAAATACCTGATGGATTCGATTGAGGATTTCCCTAAACCCAGCACGGTGACCGACATGTTCGGTGCGGCCGGGTTTTCAAAAGTACAATGCAAGCCGCTGACGTTCGGGACGGTGTGCATTTTTTCGGGTAAGAAGTAGGGGCGGATGAAGGAAGAATTAATTTTTGCGGGAGCTCCCTACAGCAACTCGGCGCCTTTGGTGGATAAGCTGACCGAGATCGATCCGCGGGTTCGGGTGGTCAACGACCATCCCTCCTGCCTGGTGCGCGACCTTAACGCGGGCCGCGCGGATGTGGCACTGATTCCCGTGGCGCACCTGTTCGCCCACCCGGAGCTGACGATGCTCGAAGGGCTGGGCGTTGCCGCCGATGGGCCGGTGAAGAGCGTGTTGCTCAAATGCAGCAAGAAGATGGGGCAGATCAAAACCGTTGCGCGCGATCCGGCCTCGGCCACCTCTAATGCCTTGGCCGAGTTGTTGCTCACCAAATATTTCCGGCAGAAGATCGAAATGCTCGATTTCCAGGCGGTGGAGCAGCCCGACGCCGCCGTGGTGATCGGCGACCGTGCGCTCTGCGCCGCCCCGGCCCCCGCAGGCGATATCGATCTCGCCGAGGCCTGGCAGAAGTGGACCAAGCTACCCTTTGTTTTTGCGGTCTGGGCCGTGCGGAGGGATTTTCCCGAAATCGAGACCGTCACCCAGATCGCCCACAAGGCCTATGCCGCCGGCTTCCGCGCCACCGAGGAGATTGCCGAACGCTATGCCCGCAAACTCGGTGGATCGCAGGATTTCTGGGCCGATTACCTCGACCATTCCATCCACTACAAACTCGATGCAAGGGATATGGAAGGCCTGGAGCGATTTAAGGCACTGCTTGGGGCCTAGCAGAACTTCCCAGGGAGGGTTGGTTTTCTGGAAGAAACTGCGAGGCGAAGGGGATGGTGTGCCGGCATTCGGGTGACATGGCGTTTTTTTTCGATGTCGCTGGTCTTGTCACCCGGCAATCCAAGCATCCCGCAATTCATTCACAATCGGTAAGATTGCGAGGCACGCAAAATCGATGTAATTGGATTTGACAACCGGCGATATGTTGGTAGTTTAGCCTGCTTTTTAGAACACAAAGGGAATTTAGAGATGAAACGCACATACAATCCTTCGAAGATCAAGCGCGCCCGCAAGTGCGGATTCCGCAAGCGTATGGCAACTGCCGATGGCCGCGCCATCCTGAAGCGCCGCCGCCAGAAAGGCCGCAAGCGCCTTACCGCAGTTTAATTGGAACCCACATGCCGAAGCCCCACGAGAGGGAGTCGGACTGCTCCATCGACTCAAGCCCGCCGAAAAGCGGGCTTGATCGTTGTTTATCCAAACAGCAACGCCTCACCCGCTCCTCGCTCTTCTCGGAAACTTTTTCCCAGAACCGGAAATGGGTTGGGCGTTTTATGGTTCTGTGGCTGCGTAGCGGCGAAGGTGCCGCGCTCCGGTTGGGCGTGGTGACCAGCAAGAAAGTCCACCTGCGGGCCAACAAGCGCAATCTTGCGCGACGCCGCCTGCGCGAAGCCTACCGGAACCTTCGCCCCTATTTCTCCGGCGATTTCGACATCATACTGGTCGGACGCCGCAGCATACTCGGCGCCGAGTGGAGGGAGGTCGTCCGCGAAATGCTGAAACTGGCGCAAAAAGCCGGATTGATCACCGACGAAAACCTGAACAACGCCGAGCTGGAATTTTTTCACCACGAAGGCGCAACGCACCCGAAGGGCATTCAAAACAAGCCTTCGTGAACGTCGAGGCTTCGTGGTAAGAAACTTTGATGAGAAACCCCGCCGTCAGCGTGTTGATCGTGTTGGTCAAAGGCTACCAGAATATCGTCAGCCCTTGGCTCGGGCAACGCTGCCGCTTCCATCCCACCTGCTCGCAGTATTGCATTGAAGCCCTGAGGCAACATGGTATGGTTTTCGGTCTTTGGCTTGCGGCGAAAAGAATTTGCAAATGCCATCCGTTCCATCCGGGCGGGTTCGACCCGGTGCCGAAACCCAAGAAATGATTTTCCGAGAAGAGAGATGCTATGAATAAAAAAGATTTAGTACCCGTTATCCTGTTGGCCCTGTTGATCCCGGTTTGGATGTTCATCGACCGCACCTTCATTGCGCCGAAATATCCTGCCAAGACCCCGGTTCCAGCCGAGCAGGTGGTTGAGGCGACCCCGGTGACCACCAACGCCGCCGCATCGGCAGACGTGGTACGGCCGGAAGCTGCTCCCGTTGTGGCCGAAGTCGAAGAACCTGCCACCGAAGAAATCATCGAGACCCTGGAAAACGGGAAAGTCACACTGGAGCTCAGCTCCTGGGGCGGCGGCATCAAATCGGCCACCCTTCAGGATTATCCCGAGCTGAACGAGAAGGATAGTGCCCCGGTTGAAATCGGATTCGACAAAGCCGCTCTGGCCTATGAAGGATTGGCTGGCATCGGCGCCAACGAAGCCCTCGCCATCCGGAAGGCAGGGGACGGCCGGTCGGTTACCTTTTCAAAAACCCTGGATTCCGGCCTGGTCTACCAGCGCACGGTCTCCTTCACCAACGACTATGTTCTGACCATCAGCGACCGCTTCACGAACCCCGGGGCCAATGCCGCCACGCTCGACGACGCCCGCATCCTGACCGGGCGCATGGAAAACCCGGCCGACATGAAAGCCATGAAAGGCGTCAGCATTCTCGGTGTCGATTCCTTCACCCCGGCCGGCGGTGTCAACTATTGGGGCAAGAAGCTCCATAAGCTGCACGACAAGAACGGCCCCGTTTCGATCGATCTCGTCCCCGAGGAAATGAGCGGGGTCGAAGTCGATTGGGTTTCCACCAAAAACAAGTTTTTTGTCCAGATCCTGCGCCCCGAAGAGCCGGTGGCAACGATGGCGATCCTTTCCTCCCGCGATCCATCCCAAAAGGGGGTAGTTCCGGAGGACATCGCCTCTGCCCTGGTATTCAAGCAACAGGTCATTGGCGCGGGGGAAAGCGTTGCCAACAACTACACCTATTTCATCGGCCCCAAGAACTATTCCGTCCTGAAGGATTCCGGCTACAGCATGGAAAAGGTGATGGAGTTCGAGACCACCGGCGCCTTTTCCTTCATGAACTGGCTGATGGAACCGGCGCGCCGCTTCCTGCTCTGGACGCTGAACAAATTCTTTGCCGTTATCCCGAACTATGGCGTGGCCATCATCTTGCTAACCCTGCTGATCCGCATCCTCTTCTGGCCGCTGACGCACAAGAGCACCGAAAGCATGAAGCGCATGCAGGAGATCCAGCCCGAAATCAAGGCGCTGCAGGCGAAATACAAGAAAGACCCGCAGCGTATGCAGCAGGAGACCATGAAGCTCTACAAGGAGAAGAAGGTCAACCCCATGGGCGGGTGCATTCCCATGTTCGTCCAGATTCCGGTCTTCATTGCACTGTTCACCGTTTTGCGCAACGCCATCGAGCTGCGCTATGCCGGCTTCCTCTGGATCGCCGACCTCAGCCAGCCGGAAAACCTGTTTGCCGGAAGCATCCCATTCGTCGGATCACTCAACATCCTGCCCTTGCTGATGTCCGTCTCGATGATCTGGCAACAAAAGCTCTCCTCTCCAGGCACCGCCGCAACGCCGGAACAGCAGCAGCAACAGAAGATGATGATGTTCATGATGCCGATCATGATGCTGTTCTTCTTCTACAGCATGCCGTCGGGCCTCGTGCTCTACTGGACGACCAGCAACCTGCTCATGATTGCCCAGACCGGCTTCCGCAACCTGCGGAAGAAGACCGTGAAGGCGTAGGAACAAAGGGTTAAATCCAGAAAAACGCGGTTCAGCAATGGCTCGCGTTTTTTGTGAATGCGTATTGCGTATTGCGAGGATTTCTCGCGATCAGATAGGCTATTGCAATACGAAATACGTAGTACGTAGTACTTTAATGTTGCTTCCGCAAATGCGACGGCAGGATGCGAAGCTGGTCGCGGTATTTGGCGACCGTGCGTCGGGCAATCTGGATCCCTTGCTCCTCCAGCAACTTGACGAGCTTGGCATCGGAATAGGGCTTTTTCTTGTCCTCTTCGCGCACAATGACGCCCAGTGCCGCCTTGACGCTTTCGTTGGAGATGGCTTCCCCGCTGGACGTCATCACGCCGGGCTTGAAGAAATATTTCATGCTCAGCAGGCCTCGCGGCGTCTGCATGTATTTTCCGGCCGTGGCACGGCTGATGGTGGTTTCGTGGACTTCCAGCAATTCGGCAACCGTTTTCATGTTGAGCGGCTTCAGGCGGGAAACTCCGTGATCAAAATAGTCGCGCTGGATACGGACGATTTCCACCGCAATGCGGTAGATGGTATCCATCCGCTGGTCGATGCTTTGAATGAACTGCTTCGACTTGGCAATCTTTTCGCGGATGTAGGTCTTAACCTCCTTGGAGGTCTTGGGATCCTTGAGCATCTGCAAATATTTCTGGCTGATGAAGAGCCGCGGATAAGGCTTCTTGTTTTGGGTGATGACGTATTCGCCATCCTTTTTCTCGACGATGATCTCGGGCGTTACATATTCAATGCGCTCTTCGGAAAAGTTCCGCCCGGGCTTGGGATCGAGCTTGCTGATCGCCTTTGCGAGTTCCTTGACCCGATCCACGGTCAGCCCCATGGCTCGGGCTATGTCTTCGTATTTGTGGCGGCCGACCAAGTCGAGATGCAGGTCGATCATCTGGTATTCCTGCGAGTTCTCGCGCCCCTTCCGCTTCAACTGAAGCAACAGGCATTCACGTAGATCGCGGGCTCCCACACCGGCCGGGTCGAAGTCGTGGATCGTATCCAGGATCTTATCGAGGGTTTCCGCCGGGAAGTTGGGCAATGCCAGAAGATCTTCGACATCGAGTTGGAGATAGCCATCGTCATCGATGTTGCCGATCACGATCTCGGCAATCTTCTTTTCATAGTCGTTCAACCCGGAAAGCGAGAGCTGGTCGAGCAATTGGTCGTGCAGGGATGATGCCTCCGACAAGGAATCCATCATGTACTGGTATTTTTCCTCGGCGTCTGCGCCGCCGGAAATCTGGCCCCGGTCCTGGAAGCTGTCGAACTCTTCGCCGAGCGCGGCGAGTTTTTCGAATTCGTTATCGAACTCGTCTCGATCAACATCCTTGGTGCCCTGTTCGATCTCGATCTGGGCATCGGCCATTTCCTCCGTGGCCTCAAGGGTCGGGTTTTCAGATAGCTCCTGCTTGATCATCTGTTGAAGATCGAGAAGCGGCATTTGCAGGATTTCCAACGATTGGAAGAGATGCGGAGCAAGAACCTGCTGCATCTTCATTTCCTGGCTTAAAACTAGTCCGGGGTGTGCCATGCCAAGCAATGTACCGATTCGCTTGCATATCTCAAGCCAAGGTTTAGAAAAGAAAATGGAGACGGCCGTGGCATTCGGTTCATTGCAGTAGCCGGTTATGGTGTGGCGCTATGCAAATGTTCAGTGCGATCCGGGGGTTCCGCGCGAGTTGAATCAATGGCGGGACTCATTCCCCTCCCTTTGGGGCGTATCTGTACTTTCAGCGAAGCGGTTATTGAAAAGATACCCGTTCCTATGCGGCGGGGGTGCGTCATTGCGCCTGGGGCATGCGGACCGATCACGTTAGGGCCGCGTTCGGGCCGGTTGGGGAGCCCCCCCCCATTGCCCGGACGGAAAAACTGACGGCCGTCAGTTTTTCCGTCCGGGCGGGGCGAAGCCGGTTCCCGGGACTGTTTCCCGTTGCAATGGGTGCACATCTTCGCCATCCTGCGCGGACTATGAAAAAAGAAATCAATCTAAGTGGGGGCATCGATCTGGATGCCGTGGTGGAAAATTCGGGGAAACGTATTGATGGTCGCGCGGCCGATGAGCTGCGCCGGGTCAGGTTTACGAAGGATTTCATAACGTCGGCCAAGGGATCGGTTTTGGTCGAAATGGGCAATACGCGCGTCATCTGCAACGCCAGTGTGGATGAAAACGTTCCGGGTTGGATGCGCTACCAGAATGTGCCCGGCGGATGGGTGACGGCGGAATACAGCATGTTGCCGGCTGCCACGCAGGATCGTACGCAGCGCGAGGCTTCCAAGGGCAAGATTGGCGGGCGCACCATGGAAATCCAGCGTCTGATCGGGCGTTCCCTGCGCGCTGTGGTCGATCTCCAGAAACTCGGCCGCCGCCAGATTTTTCTCGATTGCGATGTCATTCAGGCCGATGGCGGCACCCGTACCGCTTCCATCACCGGGGCCTACGTTGCCCTCAAGCTCGCGGTTGCGCAACTGCTGAAAGAGGGGAAGATCAAGGAAGATCCGGTGGTTGAGGGCCTGGCCGCCATCAGTTGCGGCATTAATAAGGCAGTGCCGATTCTCGACCTTTGCTACCTCGAAGATTCCGCCGCCGAGGTGGATGCCAACTTCGTCATGACCGAGTCCGGGAAAATCATCGAGGTGCAGGGCACCGCCGAAGGTGCTCCTTTCAGCAAGGATGAGCTCATGCAAATGATGACCCTCGCTGAAAAGGGGATCGGCGAGCTCATCGAGATGCAAAAGGCGGTGCTTGGCTGATTTTAAGGCTGTTGGATTTACAGGGGGCGTTGGATTGGGGTAGGAAAGACACAATTAAACGAAACGAGGTAGTTCGATGAAAATTTTAGTCGCCTATTCAAGCAAGACCGGCAATACGAGAAAACTGGCCGAGGCCATTCACCTGGTCTTGCCGGATGCCGATTTGTGTCCCATGGCTTCCGCGCCCAATCCGGCCCAGTACGATCTCATCTTCATGGGATGCTGGATCGATAAGGGCACGGCAGACCTGGAAGCCCAGGCCTTCATGGCCAAGATCCATGACAAACCGGTGGCTTTGTTTTTCTCCCTCGGGGCCTATCCGGATTCCGCGCACGCCGCCGAATGCCAGGAGACGGTATCCGGACTGTTGGCGTCCTGCTCGGTTGTGGATCGTTTCATGTGCCAGGGCGCCATTGATCCCGAGTTGATCGAGTGGATGAAGGCGCTCCCGAAAGACCATGGCTACGGCCCCACCGACTCGCGCAAAAAGCTTTGGAAGGATGCCGAAACCCATCCGGACAAAGACGATCTCAAAGCCGTGTCCAATTGGGCCACCGGCGTCCTCGCCGCGGTTTAGAAAAGGTGCGTAGTTCCGCCATTAAAAGGTATGTAGTCCCGCCTTTAGGCGGTTCCGAGGACTAGAACGCTTCACTAACCCGTCTTTCGCTATTCGCGGGTAAAAGTGCCTTGTTTATTCCATTTCTGTTCATAGGTCTGCACTACATTTCTTTTTCAGCTCTTCAAGCCGAGGGGGCGGCTGGTCCGGTAGCGTCAGGTTGAGCTGGTGCAGGAGAAGCTGGAGATCCTTTTCGGGCTGGGTGTAGCGCGGCAGGATCAGGTTGCGGCCGTCGGTGGTGGGCAGGTGCACGTCGATCATCTGCATGGCTTTGAACTTTTCGAGGATGGCGCGGGGCGTGAGCCCGGGGGCCTTTACCTTGGCCCGCTGCTTGAGCGTGACCTGCAGGCAGTAGGAGAGGAAGCTGACGAAGATATGCGATTCGATGCGGACGTCTTTCTGGTGGTAGACGGGCCGGATGTTGAGGTCGTGTTTGAGTTCCTTGAAGGCCTGCTCGACTTCGGTGAGCACGATGTATTGTTTCCACAGCTCTTCGGGGTTGCCGGCGGTGAGGTTGGTGCGTAGCAGGTAGGTTCCCTCGCCGCGCCGGGCCTTTCGTAGTTTCTGCCGGTTGAGGCGGAAGGCGAAGGTGTCGGAAGTGACGGGTTGTCGGGGTTCGGGGAGCTGGATATCGATTAGTCCCCATGCTTTTCCGGCGTCCTGCCTGGCGGCACCGAGCTTGAGCAGCAGCGCGTCGCGTTTGAGGTTTTTCATGCCCCGGATCTGGTGCAGCCGGTTCCAGAGCTTCTTGAGTTTGCGCCGCCGCATGGATTGCTCCTTATCGCGCCGTCCGCCGCTGCGGGTGAGCACGTAGAGGTCTTCGCCGGCGCGGGCGAGCTTGACTTCGATTTGTTCCTGCACTTTTTTCCACGGCTCGGCGAAGAGCTGGTCCTCAAGTTTGGTGAGCCGTCCGCGCGGGGTGCCGACGAGGTAGCTCGCGCCTTCAGCGCGCATCTGTTCGAGGGCGTCTTCGGTGGGGATGCCGCGGTCCATGATCCACAGCCGGTTCATCCTGCCGTACTGCTTTTCGATTTTGCGGAGGAAGTCCGGCAGCGTGGTTTTGTCGGAGGTGTTGCCGGGCATGACTTCGTAAGCGACCGGGAAGCCTTCGGGGGTGACGATCAGCGCGATGACGACCTGTACACAGTCAGATCGTTTGTCGCGGCTGTAGCCGAAGCGCTTGAGCCCGTCGGCATCCTCCGGCGGGTCGCATTCGAAGTAGGTGCTGGTGAGGTCGTAGAGCAACACGTCGTACGAGGCGCCGAAGAGATCCGCCCACCGTTGCTTCAGGGAGGAGAACAGGCCGGCCTTATGTTCGCAGAGCTTGTCGAGGCAGCGGTAGAGCGTGTCCTTGGCAGCCACCGAATCGTCCTCGCCGAGCAGGTCGGCCATGGCGCTGTTTCGGAACCAGTCGCGGTGCAGCCGCCATTCGCTGCCCGGATCGAGCAGGCGGTAGGCGACAAGGGTTTTAAGCACGTTGATCCATCCGGTACCTTTGCGACTGTCCGGCAGGCGCGGTCCCCAGAACGAATCGAGTTCCAGCTGGTTCCAGAGTTCCATGGCCAGCCAGCAGCCGCCCCACTGGCGGGGATGGCGCAGGGTCATTTGACTGAGCCGGATCTGGACGGGGTTGGCCACCTCCGGCGGGGGCATCCGGTCGTCGGGGAACAGGCTCATCTGCTTGACGCAGTCATGCGACTCGTCCAGCACATCCAGGGCCGAACACCACTGCGCCTGCTGGCTGTCATTGAGTTCGCCCAGATAGAGCAACTGACGTTGATGTACGCCCCGGCGCGTGCGGACACTTTCCACCACACTCCAGTAGCGATGTTCCTTACCGTCCTTCAACCGCTTGTGGCATCTCAAGTACATGCCCTTATTTTTCCATAGAAAACAAAGTCGTCAACGGGCAAGGTCTGCACTACAGCCCGTTTTGGAACACGCACCCCGGTAAATAAAGGGCAAAACGGCGTACGCACCCTCTAAATTAGTCGTTTTCAGGGTCGAATAGCGAAAGACGGGCTAATGAAATGCCGACTCCGTTTTGTAGGGCTGGAATAGGCAACGCCTTTCCGACCTCGGCGCGATGCGAAGAAAGGTGGGCCGAAGCAGCCCCACGCATGCGACCATTCGCTCCCTGCAATTATTGACGGTATCACATTCGTTTGCCCCTCTAGCTTTCGTCCTGATCATCGCGGTTGAACTTGTCTTTCAGCCTTTGCTTCACGTCTTCCCACGGGATCAGTTTTTCCTTTTTCTCCTCATCCGTCATTGCGGCGATTTCGGCAACTCTTCGATCCAGTTCTTTCTTTTGTTCCTGTATGGATTCCTCCTCGAAACCGTGCCAGGTCATTTCCCATAGGCAGTGGGCCAGGATGTCTTCGTCGGAATAGTGTTCTGCTGTTGCTGCGTCGATTTCCATTCCCAACCATTCGTTCCATGGACTGAGTGAAAGGGCATAGGAGGTCTCGCGGTTGGCAAAGGTGCCTTCTGACGCTTGATTCATGTACTGGAAGTCGTCCTGTTCCTTGTTAAGGGTTCCATCTTTCCCGCTCACTTCAACAAAGGGCTCATCGTCCAGCCCTTCGCGGAAGGTCTGTTGCACGATAATCCGCATGCGGGTTTCCTCCGGTGCAACGAGGCGTAGCGAATTGAATGCCGCCTCGTATTCCGGCAATTGGTTGGCTTGATCCGGGTACAGTTTGGCGAGTCGGTTGGAGAGTGCCGCCCAATCGATTCGATGGAAAAGGTCGTACAACGTCATGGTAGTTCCTGGGGATGGGATTCTAAATGGGAATCAAAACGATGTGCTCGTACAGCGAGGCCTGCAACCAGCTTTCCTAGCAGCTGGGTTGGATTGGCGCCTTGAAATTCGTCGAGTTGGGCTGAATACAGTGCAGGCATTATCTACCGTCCAATTCTCTGTTTTGGTTAAGTGAGGAGCCTGGCATGCGTATTCTACCTCTTCTTCGCTGGGCGGCCTTCGTCTTTGGCGCTCTTCTGGCGGTCGGCGGAGGGGAGGTCGATGTCCATCAGGTCGCCCTGGGTGCTGAGGAGCAGAAGCCGCAGCTGGTCTTCGATGTGGATGGCGTAGGGCAGAACCCTCATTTGCAGAAGGACCTGCACTTGGTTGCGGGTAAGGTTGATGCCTTTGTATTCCATGGGCAGGACAAAGGAGCATCCCTCTTTCCATCCGGAACAACCATAGGCGGTCTTTCCTCGGATAACTTTTTTCCCGCATAGTGGGCAACTGCCCAGTTGATCCATGTCCAGTTTGGTTGATGTGCCGTTTTCAATCAGCCCGCGCGTATAGCCGACGATGCCGTCCATGAAGTCGGAAGCCTCTCCTTCGCCGCGCTCGATCTTCTTGAGCTGCTCTTCCCATTCGCCGGTCATTTCGGGCGACTTCAGGAGCGGGTCTTGGATGAGGGCAATCAGGCAGCGCCCCATGTCGGTGGCGCGGATCTGCTTTTTCTCGCGGCGGATATAGTTGCGGCGCAGCAGGGTCTCGATGATGGCGGCGCGGGTGGCGGGCGTCCCGATGCCGCGCTCCTTGAGGGCTTCGCGCAAGGAGTCGTCTTCAACCCATTTCCCGGCGGCTTCCATGGCCCCGAGCAGGGAGTTTTCGGTGAAGGCCTGGGGGGGCTTTGTCTTGCCTTCGCGGGTGGAGGGTTCGTGGTTTCCACTTTCGCCCTTCTTGAATTCCGGCAGGGTCTGGTCGTCGTCTTCGCCCTCGTCATCGGGCTTTTTCTTTTTCTTCTTTTTGGGGAAGAGCACCGTCCAGCCGGGTTCGACGACGACGGTGCCCTTGGCCTGGAACTTCACCTCGGCACTCTCGCCACCGACGGTGGTGATCTTCTTGAGGCAGATGGGATAGAAGGCGGCGATGAATTGGGTGGTGATGGCGTTGTAGACCATCTGTTCGTTGGGGCCGATCGATCCGGGAATGATGCCGGTGGGGATGATGGCGTGGTGGTCGGTCACTTTCTTGTCGTCGACGATGCGTTTGGTGAAGGGCAGTTTGGCCAGGTTCAATGGCGCGATCTGTTCGGCGCGCATGGATTTGAGTTTTTCGAGGATGCCGGGGATGCGCGGCTTCATGTCGGCGCTGAGATAGCGCGAGTCCGTTCGCGGGTAGGTGACGAGTTTGGATTCGTAGAGGTTTTGCGTGGCGGCCAGCGTGTCGGCGGCGGAGAGGCCGTGGCTTTTGTTGATCTCGCGCTGGAGCGTGGTGAGGTCGAACAGTTGCGGGGGTTGCTCCTTCTTCTGTTTGCCGCTGACGCCGGTGATGCCGAAGGGCTGGCCGGTGATTTTATCGAGCAGCTCCTGGGCCTTTTCGGGTTTTTCGAAGCGGTCGCCGGTATATTTGAAAACGGTTTCGCGGTAGCGGGTGGTCAGCTCCCAGAAGGGCTTGGGGCGGAACTTCATGATTTCGTCGTCGCGCTGGACAATCATGGCGAGAACGGGGGTCTGCACGCGGCCGATGCTCCAGAGCACGCGGTCGTCGCCGGAGGCGAGCCGTCCGTGCCGGACGGTAAAGAAGCGCGTGGCGTTGAGGCCGACGATCCAGTCCGACTCGGAACGGCACTTGGCTGCGGCGTAGAGCGGGTCGTAGTCGTGCCCGTCCTTGAGGTCCTTGAAGGCTTCCTGGATGGCGTCGGGCGTGAGCGAACTCAGCCAAAGGCGCTTGATCGGTTTGTCCTCGCACGCGCTCAGGGCGAGGATATAGCGGAAGATCAGCTCGCCCTCGCGTCCGGCGTCCGTGGCGCATACGATTTCCTCGGCCTCCTGGCAGAGCTTCTTGATGGTGGCGAACTGTTCGGCCACGCCGGGGTTCTCGATCAGCTTGAGCTGGAAGGCGTCCGGAATGAAGGGGAGGGAGTCGAGCCGCCATTTGCGCAGCTCGGGATCGTATTCGCCGGGGTCGAGCAGGGTGACCAAATGGCCGAACGCCCAGGTGATTGCACAGCCGCGCCCTTCGATGTAGCCGTTTTTCTTCTCGGTGATCTTCAGGACGCCAGCGATGTCGCGCGCAACCGATGGTTTTTCTGTGATGACGACTTTCATAGGGCGGAAACGTAATTCGTAATGCGTAATTGGATTTGAATGCGACATATTGTACATTGGTCGGGTTCTGTTCAATCAATTATGGAGATGGGTATGGTTCGGGTCGTGTTTAAGTTGGGGGTTCTGGGGATGTTGCTGGCGCTGGCGCCGGTATGCGCGGCCAACGAGATTGTGGTACTGGGCCAGCAACCGGTGGCCGAGTTCAGGTTGCCCGATGGCTCCGTGCTGAAGAATGCGTTTGTTTGGAAGCGCAACTTCGAGGGCATCATGATCGTCCACGACGATGGACAGTTTTTCATGAACTTCAAAACCCTGCCCGACGACTGGAAGGCCGCTTATCTCGGGGAAGATGCCGTGGAGGAGGAAAAGGTGCCGGTGCCGGTGACGGTCTCGACGGACGACCGCTACCGGGCGGCCGCCGTGCTTGCGCGGGTGCCGGGCCTGAGCGAAGATGCGCAGACCTGGTTGCTTCGCGAGGGTTCGGACGAGGAAACCAAGCAGCTGGGCTTGTCGTTGGCCGTTTTCCAATGCCTCCTTTCGAACGAGCGCGAAATGGCCAACCGCTTCTATCTGATCACGGAGGAGCTGGGCTATAAGATCGATGCGCTCAAGCTCGACAAGATTTTCAACAAGTGCCCGGAATGCGATGGCAAGAAGGAGTATGAGCAGGATTGCCCCTCTTGCGAAGGCACGGGCGAGTGCGTCGAGTGCGCAGGCACGGGGTTGGTGAAGGCCGGGCTGGGGAAATCGAACCAGGAATGCAAGGCCTGCGAAAAAACCGGGGACTGCCCGCAGTGCGAAGGCAAGAAGCGCCTCGTGCTGCCCTGTGCGAACTGCCGCGGGCGCGGCGTGTTGCTTGATCAGCGCTATTGCGAAGTCAACCGCTACCATCTCGTCCGCACCATCAGCATGTTGGTCGATGGTGAAATCCTGGCGGTCACCCGTGATGAATCCAGCGGGGTTCCCAAGGTGGTGGCCGGCTTGCCCGGGCTGAAGGAAGAGGCACTGGGTTTCTATCTGTCGGAGCAATACAACGGCTCCATGGATACCAACATCCTGGCGGCCTGCGTCATGCAGACGTTGCTCAAGGACAGGCTTCCGGATGCCGACCGCTTCAACCTGATGCTCGAGGTCCGGTTCCCGAAAAACAAGGTGATGAAGATCGGCGACTACATCAAGGTCTGCAAGACCTGCAAGGCCAGTGGGCAGATCGAGGAGGATTGCCCAACCTGCTCCAAGGAGAAGCAAAAGGGTAAATGCCCGGAATGCACTTCGAAAACGCAGGCCCCGGCTCCAACGAAAGGCGGCGGCTCCAAAAAGAGCGCGGCCAAGACCCAGCAATCCACCTTCGACGAAGATTGCGAGGTGTGTGGCGGAACCGGCATCTGCCCCGGCTGCGAAGGCGCGGGCAAGGTTCTTGTTCGATGCGAAGAGTGCAAGGGCAGGGGGCGCCTGTTCGAAAACCTCCGCGCCGAGGTCAAGCTGGAGCTGCTGGTCAACTCACTCAACGACTACCATGTCGCCTGGCTCAAGCACCAGGAAGAGGCCCGGAACGCCCCGCCGGCGGAGCCCGCCGCCGAATAAAGCCGTAACGACTTAGTCGGGCGCCATCAGCTTGCGCATGCGGTTGAGGCTGCCGGCGTTCACCACGTTGGTGTAGCCCGCGTTTGCCAGAGCTTCCTTCGCCGCGCCCGAGCGCGCCCCGCTGTGGCAATAGACAATGATGCTCTTCGACTTGTCAGTTATGCGCTGGTCGATGGCGCGGGCAACGATGTCGTAGGGAATGTTGATGGCCCCTTCGATGTGGCCCGAGCCGAACTCGCCCGGGGTGCGGGTATCGATCACCAGTGCGCCGTTCTTGACCAAGGTCGGGATGTCGGCATCCTTGTCCACGCCGCCACCAAAAAGAAGGTTTGCAAGCAACACCATCACCACCAGCGCCATTCCATATTTTGCCACGGTTTTCATTTTGTGTTCCTCGCGCAAATTAGTTTGTTGGGCAACCGGATGTATAGCGCGTCATCGACTGCAACGATGGAGGCCGCCGAATTATCCGCGCCCATCATGAACTGTTCAAGCAGCTTGGGCTTCCTGCCGGCGGCATAGACGAATACCTCGCCGTTGAGGTTGAGCATATAGACCTTGCCGTCCGCCACCAGTGGCGAGGCGAAAAAGCCTTTGTCGCTCGGGATCTTTTCCTGCCACTCTTCCCGTCCGTTCTGGGCGTTGATGCAGGTCAGGTAGCGCTTCACGCCATCGAGCACATAGAGCAGACCGTCGCCATAGGCCGGGGTGCAGACGTCCGGCACATAGCCTTCGTAGTCCCACCGCTTGCCGCCGCCGGGTTTGAGCGCAACCAAGGTGCGGCCGCGAGGGTAGGCCGTCACGGTTAGGTCGTCGGCCTGCACCGGGCTGGAAATGATGCGCCAATTGGTCTTGCGGTTGCCTTTTGCCACATCGAACTCCCACTGCACCTTGCCGTTCTTGGGGTCGTGGCTGGTCACCAGATCGGCGCCGGTCAGGATAATCCCTTGCTTGCCGAGGACCGGCGTGATGTAGGAATCAAGCGATTCCTTCGTGGCCGGGGTGGGACGGTCGGCTTCCCAAAGGGTCTTTCCGGTTAGAAGATCAATGGCCAGCAAGGTGGTGCCGTTTTTTGCAGTAGGATCGTTCTTTCCCGCAAGGTAGAGCAGGGGAAGGTACAGCGTGCCGCTGTGCAGCAGGGGGCTCGAGCTGAAGCCGAACTTGGTGGCCAGTCTGCCGTATTCCTTTTCCAGTTCCTTTTCCCAGAGTTGTTTGCCATCGAGCGTGAACGCAACCAGCGTCCCTTGCCCATAGAGAAAGCAGACGGTTTTGCCGTCGGTTACGGCCGAGGGGTGCGCCGCATTGCCGCCCCGCGGCATTTCGCGTCCCTGGCCGACCTTTTTTTTCCAGGCTATCCTGCCAGACTTGCGGTCGATGCAGACGGCGTGGAGCTGGTTGTCGTCGCTCGTGGTTAAAAAGATCCGGTCCCCGGTGATGACCGGTGTCGATTGCCCGGTGCCCGGCAAGTCGCAGGTCCATGCCACGTTTTCACCGCTTTCAACCGACCACGATGCCGGCAGGTTCTTGGCGGAGCATGTCCCGTTCAGTTCCGGCCCGCGCCACTGCATCCAGTCGCCTCCGAGTGCCGCCATTGCTGTTGCGAGCAGTATCAGTACAGTCTGTTTCATATCATCTCCATTTAAGCGCAACATAGTTGATTCTCCGCCTTCGCAAAAGAAGGATTGAATGAAATAGCTTTTTATTGTACCTCTTTAAGTGAGGTGAAGCCATGTTGAAAGCAGTTGAGGCAACAATTGAAACAGATGGGCATGTGCGCTTGCTTGAGCAGGTGCATCTGACGCATCCGTGCCGCGCCATCGTAACCATTGTCGATGCACCTGATGTTCCGGAAAGCGCATTGCTTGCCGAACAAGCTTTGGCGGAGGATTGGAACCGCTCTGAGGAGGACAAGGCATGGTCGCACCTTCAGTAGGCTCGATTGTCCTCGTCAACTTCCCGTTTTCAGATCTTTCGTCCAGTAAGTTGCGTCCTGCCGTCGTGCTTGCTGGAGTCGGCAGGGACGATTGGGTGCTATGCCAAATTACCAGTAATCCATATTCCGATCCGAACGCGGTTGAAATTACCGATTCGGATTTCACGAGAGGTTCCCTTTTGCGAACTAGCTTTGCACGCCCCGGAAAACTATTCTCCGCAAACACATCAATCATGGTTCGCGAAGCAGGGAACTTGGTTCCGGCCAAACTCGATGCGGTCGTCGATGGCGTCATTGCCCTGCTCCGGCCAGATGCTTCATGAACTGTATTGATGGGGGACACATGTATAAACTTAATGTTGACGACAAAGCGCTTGTAAAGCTTGCGCCAACGAGTTTTGGCTCCCGCAACCTGCTGGAGCGATACGATATTCAAGAATGGATCGAGAAGACGCCCGCGATCCTAGGTGAGGATTTGCTGATAATCGGCAAGGAACTTCAACTCCAATCAGGGAGCCGTCTCGATCTTCTGGCAATTGATAGAAATGCGCGACTTGTCATTGTTGAGCTGAAACGCGATGACTCTGGAAAGGAAGTAGATTGGCAGGCGATCAAATATACATCTTATTGTTCCAACTTCTTGGTCGAAGAGGTTGTCGGGAATTATGCCGTCTATCTAAATTCAGATGAGGAAGATGCTCGATCCCGAATCGATGAGTTCATCGATGTTGAGTTGGAACTCCTAAATAATAGCCAACGCATCATTCTTGTTTCAAAAGAATATCACTCGGATGTCATCTCTGCCGTATTATGGCTTCGGGATTATGGCGTTGATATCGAGTGCTTGCGTCTGACGCCGTTTGTTGATGACAAGGGGGATTTGTTTATTCAGCCGGACAAAATCATCCCTCTTCCAGAAGCCAAGGATTACATACTTAAGAAAGAGCGGAAACGGATAGAGATCAAGAAAGCCCAGAGCCCTTTTGAAAAAGGTGATGTAATTGAATCTGTTAATGTATTGATTTCAATCGGTACATATCGATTAGAGAGGTACGACAGTCATTCCATTAGCGTTTACAACTGCGATGCCGAGCGTTGCGAAATGGCAAAACCTGTGCTCCGGATGATTAACGATGAGAAAAGGTTGAGGGTAAGCTTAACCAATTCAAGCGGGCGTTCGAAAAATACTAGGTCTTTAGGGAAAGAGATCATCGCGGAGTTGAAGGCACAGGGCAAAGCCTGTTCTTAAACGGAAGTTGGTTGGCTTCTTCGGGGAGAAGAAACCTTAGATGGGTTTCAGGGTTAGCTCTTTTACAAGGCCCTTGGCCGATTCGAACCGGATTTTCCTGTCTCCCCAGACAAGCGTCACTTCCGAGCCCTTCGCCGTGAATTCGATGCTCGCCTCCGGATGGCGGGATTTCCAGACGTTGGCCAAGGCAATCGCGCGCTCGAGGCCGTCGCCGCGCTGGAAGTTCCAGACTTCGTCGGGCTGGGCCGCGCGGGGGCCGTCGTAGATCGACTCGTTCGTCAGGTCTTGCATCGTCTGGACCAGTTCGTCGTCCGAAAGCTCCTTGGTCGCCGCGATGATGACCGGATTCCGCTCCAGCCCGGCTTTCAGGAAGGGTTTCCAATGCGTGGAGGAAAGATCGCGGCTGGCATAGAAGGCGAGGTCGGCAATCGTGTGGCTTTCGCGCAGGCTGGAGAGGTGGTCGATAATCTCATCGCGGGAGCTACCGGGCTGGATCTCGATCGGCCCGGGGCCCCCGAAGGTTTTTTCCCCAACCTCGGGCAGTTCCGGTTCAAGATGCACGAAATCGACCAGTCCCTCAATGACCGACATCTTGCGTTCCATGTCGCGTGTGCAGTCGATTTTCTCCGCAAGCCCACGCATGTTTTCCTCGTCGAAGTGGGAAATGGGATTGTTTTTCAGGTAGTCGCCCAGCTTGTTGATCTGGATGCGGCCCTCGATCGGGTCGGTATAGAAATCATATTCATCGATCTGGTCGAGCAGCTTGTCGCGCGTGGCGTTGTCCGAAACCTTGTAGGGGCTGCCGTGCTCGTAGGCGAATGCGCGCTCGATCGGCAGATACTGCTCCTTGCCATGCCGCAGGTATTTAATCTGGAAACACTTCTGGAATTCGGAGCGCTCGCGCAGGAAATTGGCGAGGATTTCGAAGGTGATCTCCGTCGTGGTGAAGGCGTCGAGCTTGCTTCGGAAAACCTCGAAGCTGTCCGGGGCAATGGTGGCTTCCGGATAGACCGTATGGATAAAGCCGGTATTGTTTGCCACAATCGTCACTTGCTCGTTACGCAGCGCCCGCTGGGCCTTGCCGGTGAGGTCGGTGCCGTTGAACCACATGTTCTTCGTCACCAGCCGTCGGTTGTTGGTCAGCACGCCATCGTTCACGTTGATGAAATTCTGGGAATGCAACGGCGTTGCGATCAGGAAAATATCCTCCAGCGGGATCTCGCAAATAATGAACAGGGCCGCCGCATACAGCGTCGAGAGCGAGACGCACTCGCCCGCGCCCACGCGATAGTTTTCCTTGAATTTGAAGGCATCCATCGCCTCCAGCGTTTCCGTTTTCCAGAAAGGGATGATGCTGGAGTTGTATTTATCCAGGCCGAAATGCTTGCGGATATCCAGCGAGAAATAGTGCTTGTCCCCCTGGTAGCCGAACAAGGCGTTCGACTGGCTGATCATCCCCTCGTCCATGTACGGCTTGAACCGCTCGATTTCCGACTCCTTGGTCGTCAAGCCCCACGTGTCGAGGTCGAGGTTGAACTCATAGTTATCGATGATGAACTGCTTCAGCCGCTGGATCTTCTTATACGGCTTCATCGTGTCCAGCTTGGCAAACCATTCGTGTTCTTTCCACTCCCAGATGCGCGGCGACATGATGTTGGCCAGCACCAGGCTGTAGAGCAGCTCCGGAAACACAAAGATCTCCATGTCCGAGAGGGAAATGGCGGATGAATATTTTTCGAGATCTTCGGAAGGGATTTCAGGTATTTGGTTCATGCGCGCCATTGTAGAGTCACGATGCCCATTTAAAAGAAAAACGTAGTGAGTTTTTTGCATGGCAGGCGTTGACGGCCCCCATCCGCCGTGATACGTTCTGCCCTCAATTTTCCGGAAATTGAAATGTCGGGGCGTGGCTCAGCCTGGTAGAGCGCTACACTGGGGGTGTAGAGGCCGCTGGTTCAAATCCAGTCGCCCCGACCATTTATTTTTACGGCGAACTCCTTCGGGAATCGCCGTTTTTTTATGTCCTCAAAACACCCGTTCATAACCGTAACTGCTTGAGGTGGTTGCGTGAACGATTTGAGGTGCTGTACGCCGAATTGCCGCTCCCGTATCATTCTCCCAACCCCGAATTCACGATTTTGTAGTCCGATTTCTCCTGAGATTCTCCGTTCGCTCTCCGTTCTCCACAAAGTTAAACCCCAGTTACATCCGACTCGGTTACCTTACGATATGGCAAAGCGAACTCTTTCTTCGTGCTAATTTCCCCCTCAACCCCAGTATCATCCAGCAAGGTGCACCGGCCATGTCTTAAGGCGAACTTTTTATCTCTGCATGTGACGGTATGGCACAGTTTGCTCTCCGCGACCTCTGAAGGTAAACCCCGGTTCATCCTGATCGGGTATCAGGGAGTCCAGTTCCTCGCGGAGCTGCTGAAGTTCGTTGGCAGGATCAGGCATCAGTACCTACAGTTCCAGAACCTGCTTCAGCTTATCTATGGATTGCTTGTGTTTTTGGGCGTCCATGTTGTGGATGTTTCTAAGCTTCCATTGAAGCGCGGGCAAGCGCTCAAGGTGCTCAATGGGTATGCGATTCCATTCTGGTTTGCCTGTTTTGATCGAAAGTAGAAACAGCCTTTCATTTTCTGACAGACTCTCTTTCAGCTCACGAACAAGGCGGGTTCGTGTTTTCGCTAATGTCTCGATGCTTATTGGCTCACGGGCCATGCCTGCAAACTGCGAGGCATACAGGTTTTCGAGAGGTTGGTTATTGGGGGTGAGCAGCTCCGCCATAGGCCGCGGGTGTCCCGCGAGATATATTGTGCAGGCCGTGCGGATTTCATCGCTAAGTCCGAACCGCTCGAACATCAGATGGACATCAAACAGGTCTCGGGGATGCTGTCGGTCTAGTGCCGCTGCGATTTTTCCGCCATAAAGATCGGCGATAGACAGAACCCGGCACTCCAGAAAAAGTTCGAACAGATCCTGGGCATCAGGGCAGAGCAGGCGTGTTTCCTCTGGATGCACAGCCCCTCTGAAAACGAAATTCGGCTCTACTTTAATGGTGGCTGCCGGAGAGTTAACGACCAGTCGCCCGGTCACCCCGGCCACAGGCTGATGGGTGACGGAACATTCCGGCAGTATCGATTGTATTTTACCCGAAAGTGACTCAAGTGTCTTCGAGATCTCTTGAAGAGCTTCATGGCGTGGGATCAATGGAAGAAAGGCCAAATCAATATCAACGGAAAGCCGGGGCAGGTTCTGCACAAAAAGGTTCATGGCTGTCCCGCCCTTCAGGGCAAAGCTGTCGTATTCTTGGATCAAAGGTAAAACGCTGAGCAGCAGCTTCACTTGGTTTGAATAAGCGGGATTAAACATCAGACACCCCTTCCGGGCGGGGAACGGTGATCAAGAATTCCTGATCCAGTTTGCCTCCCTTGTAGACCACCCGCTTTCCACTTCCCAAATCCACTTTCTCCATATCCATGTATTTAAACCATGGATGACCGCAATCCCGAGCCATCCATAAAAAAAGGCGTTTGACCCGAACGGACTTACATGTCTGCAAAAGTTCCTGGCTCTCCTTGGGGCGAAGTGTGCTCAGCCCCTCAAATACAGTTCGGGCATGATCAAAATCAGAATTGTCTTTTATGCCATGGATCATTTCGAAAGCAGCCAGCTCCGGTGGGGACATTTCTATTTCAAAACTCTTATGCGGCACGGAACTCATCTGGAGGTTTTCCGCATTGCTGAAAAGGGATGCCGTGCGGTGTTGGATCTGAACGCCCCAATCCGTCTCGCGGAACCATGCGGGAAGCGGTTTAGCGCTCCCGCTGAATAGCTGGATGGATTGATCTGCATCCAAAGAAAGAAAATGCCCCATACCCTTGAGGCGGAGGGAACTCAACCCCCCAACATGAACTTTCAATCCAAGCTGGGACTGCAACGCATATAATCCACCCTGCCAATCGACATCGTCACCGTATCGTATATAGGCACCTTGTCCGATGCGTTCAAACCATCCCGATGAAACATACCTTCGTGCAAGGTTGTTTGATACTCCATGCACTGTCAGCCAGTTAGAAGTTAACCGAGAGGGTCGCCGTTACGAGCGCGTATTGGATATAGTTCGCCAAATCGACCGTGTTCTTGGCTTCGAGAACCCCGACTTCCGGATGGTTGGTGAACTTTTCCAGTTGCTTGCGGTCGTATTCATCCCCAATACCGATCGACAGGCGGACGGCTTTCGCTCCCCACACTTCGCGATCCAGTTGCTCGATGGCGTCGTCGTAGGCCTTGCCGTCCGTGTTGTCGCCGTCGGACAAAAGCACCATGACGGGCGGAAAACCCTTTCGCGGCATCTTGTCCATAGTGACCGATTCGGCCAGCATTTTGACCGCGGCACCGGTTGACGTCATGGTCTGGGCCGTCAGATCTTCCCACGACAGTTGTTCCGGATCAACAGGGTCCGGTCCGATGTGCCAGCGCGCGCCATCCGAAAAAGCGATGACCCTGACTTTAAATTTAACCTCAGGATGTTGTTTGGCCACGGTCTTGAGTTCGCCAAAGGCTTCTCTCACCGCTTGATTAAGGGTCGCCATCCGTAAGCCGTCCATCGACCATGATTCATCGGGCATCAAATAGATGTCCAAATCCCTGTTAACTAATTCCAGTTCAGATGTTACCCTTTGCCGGATTTCTTTTTAGTGCCGGTATGAACGAAAGCGGTTCCGCAGGCTTTGCACGTAAGCAGTCCTTTCAGCAAGGCGTCATGGCTGTTGCGGTTACGGTTTCCTTTGGTGAGATCATTGCCGGAGAGAATTGTGTTTGCCCGGTCGAAGATGTCCGAATTCACGATTCCTTCATGCTGACCTTCAAAGATCTCATCCTTCAGCGTTACCTTTCCGATGTAGATCAGGTTTTTAAGCAGATTATGCAATGTGCTGACCGTAAAATCCGACCCGCCTGTCACCTTGCCTTCCCGCGTAATCCATCGTTTGTTTTTCCAACCGCGATTGCGGAGTTCAAGAGCCACCGTCTTGACGGAGCGTTGTTTGATATACATCGAAAAGATTTCACGAACCCGGATTGCTTCCAGTTCATCGATCTCCAGCGCCCGGCCTTCGGGTTTAATGTTGTAGCCCAGCACCGGTCGTCCGCCGAGAAACTGGCCGTTCTTACGTGCGGCATGCATGCGTTCGGTCACCCGTTCGCAGATCAGCTCCCTTTCGAATTCTGAAAACCCCATGATAATCTGGATCATCAAACGGCCCATCGGGGTGCTTGTGTTGATGTTCTGCGTCACACTGACGAGAGAAACTCCATGTGCCTCGAAGAAGGTCATAAGCTCCAGAAACTGCGAGAGACTGCGTGAGATGCGGTCAAGGCGGTTGACGATCACGATCCTGACCTTATCTTCAAGGATAAGCTGTTTAAGCCGCTTAATCCCTGGACGCTCCATTGTAGCCCCGCTGATGTTGTTATCCATGAGCTCCTCGTCCAGGGCATACCAACCTGCATGTTGCTGAGATTCAATGTAGCTGCGTGCTGAGGCGCATTGCACGGAGATGGAGTTAATCTTCTGCTCAAGCTTTGCATCTGTGGATTTTCTGGCATAGATCACGACCGGAATCCGGGTGGAATCTGTCTGTGGAGCAACCATTATTTTGCTCCTTTCTTCAGGCCGAAAAACAGCTTTCCGTTCCAGCGGGTACCGGTAATGGCCCGTGCAGTTGCCGACAACGACCTGTAGACCTCACCGTTCCATTCAAAACCGTTTTCCAATACCAGTACCTGGATGGTTTCACCCTGATAATCCCGGTGAAGAACAGATCCGGGCAGTAGTACCGATTCCGGTTGGTAGGCGATGTTGACTGTTCCTTCCGGATTGCCGGATGCCTGAATTGGCGGGTTCATTTTCGGGAAGCGCTCTTTGACATCCCGATCATCTGCGATGGCCAATGCCTTATTTCGGGCCAGATCACTGATGTCACCCTGGGCATTCCTCTGAATAGCCCAAAGGATTTTTTTGATGAGATGAGTACGGTTCCGTGTTTTGGGCGTGTAGCCGTAATGGTTCGCATATTGCCCCCGCAGCGTTCGCATCGGGAGTGTGTTGAGCACCTTTTCATGTTCTTCGATATTCATAGTTTTCTCCGTTTGTAATGGTGCTGTGTGTTAGTCCATTCGTTCAGGCGAACCTCAAGTCTTCTCTACCCCTGTTGGACATTTTTCTTCGGTTAAACGCCGAAGAAGGACGTTAACCAGGATTTCGGCACTAGTTTCCAGTGGCTTAGGAAGGGGGGATTCATTCGGGGTCATGATTTGTTTTCCTGGCTGAGGCGGTATGTTCTGCGAGTGAGACGATCCATGAGTGCAGCTCTTCGAGTCCCTGCTTGTTATGCCGGAACAGCCGGATCGGGAACTCGGGGTTTTGATCTGAGTACTTGAAGACCTTGGTTGTGATCTGTCCAAGATAGCGATCTGTCAGGGAGACCGTTGCGACTGCTTTGCATCCATACTTAATATTTCGCTCGATATTGCGGAGTACATTGCGCGGAGATGCTTCGGCCTCAATAGAGGCCACGAACCGGGTTGCATGGTGCAGTACCAGGATGTCCGCATTACACTGTTCGAAAAATACCGACCAGTCCTCGTTCTTAAACATCTGCCCGATGGCAAGCTTTGCTTCAATATGGCGCTGGGTTTCATGGCCTCTACGTGCGTTTTCCATTGAGTATACCTTTCCCTTTGTTTGTTAGTTTCAATGTTAATTTCGGCCTCCCGCCTTTTGGGGATGCGAGATGGATGGGTTCGATCCAATCGAGCTCAATAAGTTTGTTTTTCACTCTGGTGCCGCGGCCGGCTGACAGACCTGACTTTCTATAAAGGGCAGAGGCGCCCAGATCCGGGTTGTCCCGGCAGCATTCAAGCAGCAGGTAGTATTCATTCAGAATGGTCGGGACTTCGGGAGTTACTGCGGTTTCTTCTGAGGTGGTTTCGCTTTCAGCGCATACATCCTCTGGCTCCTCGGAAGGCGTATCGGTTTCTCCGAGGAGTTCCCGGAAATCGATCTTCTTTTCGTCGGAAGTCGGTGGCAGCCTCCACGTCGAAAAAGGGGCTTAGTTGCCGCGACCGGTCGTTTTGTTCTTACGATTGATGGACAGGAGCAGGTTTTCGGAATACAGCATACGGGAAGCCGCAATGCTCCGGTTCCGGTTAACGCCGGCCGGGTTGTTTTTAAAACTGCGGGGCTTAAGTCCTTTTCACTTCAGCCAATTGATGATGGCAAATGGAACGGCCTTGCTTTTCAGCGTATTCGTATGACAAAAGTAAAACAAACTTCAACCAACGAGGAATAACCATGCTGCACGATCCCAGTCATTACACACCGATCGAAACCGAAGAAAGCATTGCGGTTTCGTCGTCGGATCGCGATATCCTGCGCGGTCTGGCCGAGCAGAAAGCAAAAATCGGACAAGAGGCCACGCAGCAGGAAAATGCCCGGCTCTGGACCGCGCTGAATGATCTGAAGCCAGAGCGGCCGATGGTCTGGATTAATGAGATTTGCTGGAATGAGATGGAGGTTCATGACGAGCTTGCATTGCAGTGCGAAGGACGCTGGGCCCGGGAACAGGAAGTGGGGCTTCGGAAGGAGCTGTATCAGTGGAATCATTTGCGCGCCGATATGGTGGTTAATCCATGGATCGAATGTCCGAAGGCGGTGCACAGTACGGATTTCGGCATTGTTGAGGATACGGATATTACCCAGACCGATTCATCCAACGAAGTGGTCTCCCGTCATTTTAATGTGCAGATTGAGCAACTGGCCGATATTGAAAAAATTCAAATGCCGAAGGTGGTTCACCACGAGGGGCAGACCGCCATGCGCGAGCAGGTCTTTAATGATGTGTTCGGGGATATCATGCCGGTGAAGGTTACAGGCCAAAGCCATATCTGGTTTACGCCCTGGGATTTTCTGATTCGCTGGACGGGCATCGAGAATGCGATGATCGGGCTGTACGATGATCCTGATCTGTACCATGCCATTGTTGAGCGTCTTGTGGAGGCCTGGATGGTTGAGCTGGATCAGTTTGAAGCACTCAATGTCTTGGAACTGGATAATACGAATGAACGGGTTGGTTCAGGCGGGTATGGCTATACCTCTGAACTTCCGCTTCCGGACCAGGCACCGTCGCGCATTACGGCAAAGGATATGTGGGGCTGTTCGAACGCCCAGATTTTTTCCGAGGTTTCTCCGGATATGCATTGGGAGTTTGCCATTGAGCACGATATGCGATGGATGAAGCGGTGGGGGCTGAACTATTATGGATGCTGCGAACCGCTGCATAATAAAACCGAGATCTTAAAAAAGATTCCCAACCTGCGAAAGGTATCCACCAGTTGCTGGTGTGATGTTGAAAAAGTGATCGAAGGGCTGGGGCAGGAGATGGTCTACAGCATCAAGCCGAGCCCCGCGATCCTGGCGGAGGATAACTGGCATCCGGAGCGGGCCCGGGCTGAAATCCGGCGCGTGCTGGATATCGGGCAGGGGGCTCCGATGGAATTTATCATGAAAGATATTTCCACCGTGCGTTACCGTCCTGAACGGCTGTCGGACTGGGCCGCGATTGCGATGGATGAGGTTCAGCGATAAGTCGGAATCAACAGGTTTATGCTGCAGATCCGGCGATTATTTTTCTCTGGTAAAATTATCGAAATAATAGGTCAGGTCTGCTTTCTGCACTCGGGTGGTTTTGAAAATTTCTTTCCATGCGGCGGCTATGCTTCTGCTCGGAGCAGGGAGATCGTGCCGGATCAGTTTATGCAGTTTCGGCAGAGCATGAAACGGGACGGCGGCATACATGTGATGTTCGATGTGGTAGTTCATATTCCAATACCAGAACCGGTTGAACGCACTCATTTTTACCGTGCGGCATGAACGCCTGAAATCGGCCACATTATCCTGCAGTCCGGCATGCTGGGTGCCTCCGCACAGGAAGGTAAGCCATCCGCAGTAAAACGGCAGGACTACAATCGGAATCAGGATCCATTGGTTGAGCATCAGAAAGGCAATCGTCAGCGCAATATGCCCGAACAGAATCAGGCGGGCCCAGTTGAACAGTTGCTTTTGTTTGGTTGCTGACTGGTCAAACAGGCGTTTGTACCAATCGGTATGCAGGTTTCCGCCGGCCAGCAGGAGGGTATCTTTCAGTTTGCTGAATATACCCGAGGGCGAGAGCGTAAACGCCGCAATAACATCCACCCATGAATAGTGCTGCGGAAGGACCACTTCCTGATCCACTTGATCGTGCAGGGTATGCTGGTGATGCTGGATGTGGCTTTGTCTGAACCAGACCGGATTGGTCCAGGTTATAAAGCTGAAGAGATAAAAGAAAAACTCGTTGAAGGCTTTCGTTTTAAAGGGGGTCCCGTGCGAGAGTTCATGAATGGCGGCGCCCGGCGAAAGAAACGAGATGAATGAACCGTGCAGGAAGAAGGCCGCCAGGGTGGCCCACCAGGGATAGTGATGGAACGAGTGGAAGCAGAGCCATCCAGTGGCGCATACGATCGCCAGCTGGGAACCGGCCTGCAGGAAACCCGGCAGGTCACTTCGTTTCATGAGCGCCTTCATCTCGCTCTTGTCCACCTCGGTTCGATACCATTTAATGCGTGTTTGCTCAGTCATGGGGCCGGGCCTCCTAAGTTGCGCTTCCATATTTTACGGTTTCATCGAGCAGGGCTTCCAGGCTTGGAATGGGGCAGTCGGCATTGATTCCGTTGCCGGCGGTGATCATCAGTCGGCCCTCGGGGCGGGCGTATGTATCGATCAGGAAGCGCACTTCTTCCCGGACTTCTTCCGTGGTGCCCCACGGGATGGTTTGCTGGACATCGAAACCGGCCCAGATGCACAGGTCTTTTCCAAACTGATCCGCAATATTTTTTTCCTCCATGGTGTATTTCTGAATCGGATGCAGGACATCCACACCGGCTTCAATCAGCTTGGGAATAATTTTTTCAATGTTGCCGCAGGAGTGCAGCCAGAAATGCATCCCGAGTTCGTGCGCTTTTCCGATGACGCGTTTGTAATAGGGGGCAAAAAATTCATCGAATAAATCGGGGTTGAAGAAGGTGTTGGCCTGGGTTCCCAGATCATCGGAAACAAACACCCCGTCCAGGTTGAGTTCGTTTTTGGCCCGCTCCAGCATACGGCAGTAAAAGTCGGCGAGTTTGTCGAACAGTTCATGAACTTCGTCCGGATATTCATAAAAATCCATCAGGGAGTTGGTCATGCCGCGCAGTGACCAGAACCGCTCAAAGAAAAAATACCACCAATAGCCCAGTCGGTAACGTCCGTCACTTTCCGGATTTTCGGGGAACAGGTTTTCATAGTCGGGGTTGGGGAAGTTGGTCAGAACGCCTTCGAGCTGGGCATCCCAGTCCTCAATGGCAACAATTTCATCGATTCCGTGTGTTTCGCCTTCGCGTGGGTTTTTAAAGTTTACCCAGCGGTATTCCGGATCATCGGCCGGGGCATCAAAGACGGTCGGAATGTTGAAGGGGATGGCCTGGGCATCCATGGGATAGCGGTCCAGCAGGTCGAGTACTTCATTCTGCTGGGCGCCGAATTCTTCCGGGTGCACCCAGAACTGAACCAGGTTCGGTACACGGGTCTGCGTGGCCTTTCCTTCAATGACGGCTATTACTTCTTCTCTGGATAAGGGATCTGTTTTCATCGTTACCTCGCTTTAAAATGATGGACGTTAATTTATCCGGGTATGCGGCGCTTTACAATATCTGCAAACGGCATTAGATTATCCTAAATGAAGATTTACGATATAATATCGGATTTTAAGTGGGGTCAGGTTGTCTATAAAGAATTCGGGCAGTTTGGGCCGCGTTTGCAGGAATTGGTGCAGCTGGTCTATGTTTTTAAGGGCCATGCCCGCATCAGCGTAGATGGGCATATCAACGATCTTCCGGCTGGATATGCGACGTTGCTGCTTCCGGGCAGGACTGAATTTTTCAGCTTTTCAACCACGGAACCAACACACCACGGCTGGTGTGAGGCGAGGGCCGTGCATTTAGATGAAGCTGCGTTCGATGCGCTTGAGGCCCTGCCGTTCCGGGTGGCGATGAGTGACCGGATGCGGATGCTGGACGGAATGCTTATCGATCTGGATAAAGACCGCGCGGCACAGTCGTGCAACCTGCAGCAATCTCTGGCGCAGTGCATCTTTCAGGAATTCCTCTATTGCGCGGGCTATCAACCCGGGGAACAGGGGAACGTTCAGGAGCATCCGGCTGTTCGCAAGGCTATTGCGTTTATGGAGGTGAACTATTCCTCCGAATTGGATCTGGAGCAGGTGGCTGCAGGCTGCGGAGTGGGCGGGGCGCATTTAATCCGCCTGTTTAAAGAGTTCAGGGGAACCACTCCGGTTCGATATCTCTGGAAGGTTCGCTCCGAAGCGGCGGCGGCTTTACTGGAACGCACTGGGTTGAGTGCTGCGGAAATCGCGTATAAAACCGGATTTGCCAATCCGGCCCACTTTTCCCGGGTCTTCAAAAATCATTATCAGGTCCCGCCGGTTCGCTACCGCTCGCAATGCTGGAAGGCCAAAGAACCATCCAGCCGGACCGACCAGAGTCCTGTCCCGATCGAAAGTTTTATGTCAGAATTCAAGGGCTGACCCGAATGGCGTGAAAATCGGCTTGTGCCTGCGGCGTAGCCGCTCCGGAGTGCGGAGACGGGGTCTCCGCTTTAAAAGCGGCATCAACGATGCCGCACTTGTATGTTTCTCCAACCAACTCAAAACAGGTAGGGAAAAAGGATTTTGAGAATGAATTTCTATAACGTCGGAGAAATCCTTTTTCCCGTGAAAGGGGTTGTGCAATCCTCGTAGAGGAGTGCCTCCCCCGGCCGGCCAGCCGGGAGAGGTTCCCGTCCGGTGAGATCGTGCCGCACTGGTTCGCCTTTGGCGAACGTTCTGGAGCCCGGATCCGCCGGATGGTTGCCATATTGAACTCGAACTGTTGCATGAGCCGTACGAGCGAGCTCGCATTAGCAAGTAGGAGCAAATATGAACAAGGAAAAAGTATACTGTGGCGTCGATGTTTCCAAGAAGCATCTGGATGCCTTCAACGGAAAAACAGCGCGTCGCTTCGACAACACCTGCGAGGGTGCCACGGCGCTGATGAACTGGGCGGGCAGCGCCCACTATGTCTTCGAGTCCACGGGCGGCTACGAACGCATGGCCGCCTGGATGGTGATGGCCGCCAGCGGCACCGCGAGCATCGTGAACCCGTCGCGCGTCCGGCACTTCGCGCTGGGCATGGGGCAGATCGCCAAGACCGATCCGATCGACGCGCGGATGATCCGCGACTTCGCGTCGCACACCGACCCCAAGCCCTCCGAGAAGCCTTCGGCGACGCAGCGCAGGCTCACCGCCCTCGTTGATCGAAGGGTGCACCTGAGCGACATGCATACGGCCGAGAAGAACCGCTTGGGAACTGCCGACGAGCCGGAGATGGTCAGACTGATCAAGCAGCATCTCAAGTGGCTTGAAAAGCAGCTCGAGAAAATCGAAGCGAAAATCAAAGATACCCTTGCCGAAGACGCAACCATGACGCAGAAGGCCAAGTGTATCCAGTCCATCAAAGGCCTGGGCATCGTCAATGCGGTGACCCTGCTCGCCCACCTCCCTGAGATCGGCACGCTTTCGCGCAGGGAAATCGCGTCGCTGGCGGGACTCGCCCCCTTCAACCGGGACAGCGGGGGCAAGTCCGGCAGGCGGCATGTCTGTGGCGGGCGCCGAAGGTTGCGTTCCTGCCTGTACATGGCTGCCATGAATGCCAGGACATACAACCCAGTTCTTCGCGAGTTCTACCAGCGTCTGGTAAATGAAAACCACCGCCCAAAAATGGTCGCGCTTACGGCGGTCATGAGAAAGTTGCTCATCGCTGCTAACTCCGCCGTGAAAAATGCTGAAATTTAGGTTGCTGTTAAGCACTGTTGCTCCAGAGCGCGTCGCGCACCTTTTTTCTACATTCGTTGTAACGACGCGTAGGATGAGTGGAATAAAATTATCCTGTCCTTCAATACTCCTTATATGCGTGCGCAAAGGATCATTCGCGTCTATTGGCGTTCATTCGCGGTTAGTTCATTGCCGTTTTTCGGGTTTCGGCACACTTGCGCAGGTGTTGACGGGTGCGTAAACGAATCCTCTGGCCGAGCGAGTATAAACTGTAGCGAAAACCGGGTCTGAGAGCGGGTTTTTAAAACGGAGATCCGAAATGTTTCAGTTTCGCAACGCATCCTTATGTTTCGCGCAACATAACTGTCCAGCCGAGGCGACCAGTCGCGGAAGGTTTTTTGTTGGAATGCAAAATATTGCAAACACAAATGAAAAAAATGATTTTTAAGGATTGATAGGTGGGGAGCTGTGTCGTATATGTATAGATATTCAGCCGGAAGAAGGGTTGGATGGGTGGTCGGATGCCTGCTTTCGGGGGCGTTTTTGGCCAAGACGGAAGTTAATTGAATTTCCCGGGTTGTCTCAAATCGGGATTAAATAACTCAGCAGGAGGAAAGGAAAGATGAGAGTGATGTGGAGAATGAAAAGATACGGATTCATCGTTGCACTTGCATTGTTTGGCAGCACCGGTGCAATGGCAGACACTTATTTGGCCGAATGGGCCAGTTATGGCTCTGACCCCGGAGGGGATCCTTCCGTCCAGTTGTCGGATGGCACAACCCCGACCGGCAACACGCTGGATGTTGTGGCCACCAGTGGCGGGGCGAACGAGCAGTTCAATATCAGTCAGGCCGCGGACGGCAGCCGGTATACGCGGGCCAGGATAGACCTTCGCAACTCGGGTTCTCTGTTTGGGCAGGGATACAGCTTTAACGAAATTGATGGCGGCGGCTATCAGTGGCTGGTAGGCAGCGGAACCTTTTCGACCAACCAGACTCAAGGATCTTCAGCCGCTATGTGCTCCTCTGGAAGTCCTAAAACGTCCGGCACTCCAGGGAATGGATGGACCGCCAATGATGGAACCGGTGCGGAGGAGATCAACTGGTGCATGTCCGGCGAAGAGGGTGGCACAGACCTGGGAAGTGCCGGCGTGATTGCCTGGGGCTTGATCTGGACCGACGTGAATGCAAATGACGCAATGGATCCCGGCGATATCGTTTCTGTGAAATATGTGGTCGGAGCCGACACGTTTGCCGAAATAGACACGGTGGCCGAGCTGGAAGCGGCTATTGTCTCAACCGCTCCGTTGGCCCCGCTCGATGTGACGGCGCTCCCCCTGCCGGGAGAAGTCGAACTGAACTGGGCCGCTTCGGATCCGACACCCGATTTTTATACGGTGTATCGTTCGGAAGAAAGCGGCACCAATTATGCACAGGTTGCGACGGGCCTGACCGCGAATACCTATACCGATACCAGCGTGAGCAACGGCTCCGAATATTATTATGTGGTGACCGTTACGGCCGGCGGCGTGGAATCGAGCTACAGTTCGGAAGTTTCCGCCCTGCCGTCGGACGTGCCGCTGGGGCTTGGTGCTGGAAGTACGTGGAAGGTCAGCCTGGGCTGGACGCCCATGACCGACCCGGCCCTGGACTTTTATACGGTCTACCGTTCGGAAGAAAGCGGCAGCAACTACACGGAAATTGCCACCTCAATCACCACGAATGTATATGAGGATACAGCCGTGTCGATCGGCACCACCTATTATTATGTGGTGACCTACACCGATACCGACTCCGTCGAGTCCGGGTACAGTGCGGAGGCCGGCGCCAAGCCCGTGAACCTCCCGCCGACCGGCTTTACCGCAACGGGGCAGGAAGGTGCGGTCGCTCTGGACTGGGACGACACCACCAATCCGGCGTTTGAATCCTACAAGGTTTACCGATCCACCGAGAGCGGCACCAACTACACGGAGATTGCAACCGTAGGCGTGAGTGAGTATACCGACAGCTCTGCGGTGGCCGGAACCCCCTACTATTATGTGGTGACGGAAGTGGATGGCGGAAGTGAAACAGGCTTCAGTGCGGAACGGCTGGGCCAGGCAACGGCTTCAGAGTTTGTGCTGCTGGATATCAACACCCAGCGTGATAACGGATCTGGTGTGCCTATCCCCGTGCTCAGTACGCTCGGCGGCATTGAAGTTTCAACGCAGACCTATTTGCAGGATCCCCTGGACAACACTGGCCGCATGGATCGCTACTACCTGCGCTTCGATGCAAGCAATAAACGATATAACGGGCATTACCTCCATGCCGGTTCGGGTGGACTGGGCTATACCGGAAGCGATGTGCTCAGCACGAATGATACAGCGGTTAATAATGTGAGTTTCAGAGCTTCAGGCGATGTGTTCAATGTGCCGACCAACACGGTTTTGTGGTATGCCTACACCGCAGAACAAGCCGATTCGAGCGGAAATGATACGGCCTTTAATGACATGGCCTTTGCCGTTATCCTGCAGGACCTCAACGGCAACAATGTCGCAGATGCCGGTGACACGATGGAAGTGCTGGGCATTGTTTACTCACAGGGTGACGCAACCGTCTTCGGTAAAACGGCTGACGAGATGACTGCGCTCCTGAACCTGGACGCGACACCGTTCGAAGCATACCTTGCCGGATTCGGCCTGAGCGGTACCGATCTCGATGCGGATGCCGATCCGGATGGTGATGGACTGAAGAACCTGGGCGAGTATGCCTTTGGCGGGAATCCGAATGACGGCGGTACCGGCGATGTGGGTGTGCAGCCTGCTCTCACCGATGCGGGCGGTATGAAATATATCTACGAAATCGTGGATGATCCTACGGTACTGCATCAGGTAGAGACCGAGACGGATCTTGTTGTGGGCGGTGGTTCCCTCACGGTGACGCTCGATGGTTCCGGTGCGGGACGCACGGGTTACAACGCCTACACCAACAGTGTCGACACAGTCACCGAAAACAAAGGCTTCCTCTGGGTGGAAATTTCCCAGTAGGCAGGGCGAATACGAAGTGTTGCAAATGCCCCGCCTCGTCGGGGCATTTGCATAAAAACAACAGGTTGAACTCCATTCACTAGGTGTTGAATTGAAAAACGGAAAAAAAAAAAGTTTTTGGCGCGCCATGCCAAGTCGAGCGCTGCGCTGGTCAGCTTAGGCATCCATGCGGTGCTCATAGTGGTGGCCCTCTCTTTTGTGGCGGTTACCGTCATCCAGAAGGACGAAACCAAGTTTGAGGCCAAGCAGGTCAAACGCCCGAGGATGCAACTGAAAAGGCTGCAGGTACCGGTCAAGATAAAGAAGAGTCGACCCAAGCCGAAGCTGCGCAAGCGGATCGTGGTCCAGCCGAAGCTGAATCAAACCATGCCCGATATCAAGATGCCGGAGATTACCGGAGTTAAGGGCGGTATTGGATCGGCCGGCGGAATGGGGCTGCAGGGGGCCGGCGGAATCGGATTCACCATGCCGGAGCTGAACCTGTTCGGTGCCAAAAGCCGGGGTGAAAAGGTGTTCATCATTCTGGATACGACTTCTTATATCATGGCTGACGAACTCGGCGGCATACCGGCCTACACGCTGATCAAGGATGAGATTACAAAAATTGTCAGCCAGCTGCCCTCGGTGGCGCTGTTCAATGTTGCGGTTTTTGACGGGGGGGTGGTTCCGCTGTTTCCCTCGCTGGCACCCGCCACTCCCGATAATATTCAGGCTTGCCGGACCTGGCTGGAGCCGCTCAATACGGTCAGCCAGGGGATGGGCGACAAGCAGTACGGCACGAAGACGCTCGGTGAACCCGGGGATATGCATCGCCTAAGCGACATGGAATTTGTGGTTGAGCCGCTGGAAAAAGCAGGGGGCTGGCTGGGGTCCGTTCTCTGCGGGATTCACCAGCAGGCGGATACCGTCTATGTGCTGACCTGCATGCATGGCCGGATTTACAAGCAGCTTGAAGCGGCGCAGTGGAAGGAGTCGGAGCGACGCAAGTATAACGAAGCCATGGTCAAAGCAACGGAACTGCTGAAGAAAGAGAACGAAGAACGCCGCAAGCGGGGTGAAGCCCCCCGCGTCCTGGGCGGAACCGGTCTGGTGAAGGAATATTTCCCGAATGTCAAGGGGCCGCCGGTCGGGGAGCGCTATACCTACACTCCGGATGACCTCACCAAAGTGCTGCAGACGGGCCAGCGCCAATGGGCACAGAATGCGGTGCCGGTGAAAAGCGGGCTGAGCCGTTCGAAAAATAAAAATAAAAATAAATTTTCGCTCAATGTTATCCAGTTTACTTCCAAGGAGAACAAAGACGGTCCGGGATGCAGCCATTTCAGGGAACTGGCCAAGAAGAATAACGGAACCTACCGTATGATGGGCGGGCTGGATGCGATTGAGAGCTATATAAAGAACAATGTGGAAGAATAGATTTTAACCGGAAATTCCTATGGGAACCGGGCAGGGAAAGACTATGAAAAAAATTAAAGTAGGCGTGGTGGGGCTGCATTATGGACGGCAGATCATTGATCATCAGATTCTTACCGGGGCCGGGAGCTCCTTCTTTGAGCTAACGGCGGTCTGCCAGCGCAATCCCGAGGCGTGTGATGCGGTGGCTGCGGAATATGGTGTGAAAGCCTGTTCCTCGCTGGACGACATGCTGACGGACGATGAAATCGGTGTCATCATTCTGATGACCGGTCCCAACGGCCGGGCCGACCAGCTGCGGAAAATTATCCGTGCCGGCAAGGATTGCATGACCACCAAGCCGTTTGAAATCGATCCCGACGAAGCTGCCGACGTGCTGGCCGAGGCGCGCCGGTTGGGACGCTTTATCTATCTGAACTCGCCCTGTGCCGCTGATTCAGAGGATTTCCGGATTATTAATGAGTGGCGCGCAAAGTATGACCTGGGCCGTCCGGTCGGCGGTCATCATGAATGCTGGTATAAGGTGGTTGAAGAGGCCGATGGCAGTTGGTATGACGATCCGGCGCAATGCCCGGTCGCCCCGGTGCTTCGGTTGGGGATTTACGGCGTGAATGACATGCTGCGGATCTTCGGTGAGCCTGAGGAGATCCAGGCCATGCAGACGCGCCTCTTTACGGGACGCCCGACGCCCGATTATGCCCGCATGTGCATCAAGTTCAAGAATGGCGCCATGGTGGATACTCTCGATGGATGGGTGGCATCACCGGAACGCCAGTCGACCTCGATGATTCTCTATTTTGAGCGGGGCACGATTTACCGCAACCCGACCATGATGCCGTGCGATCCGGTGCGCGCCAACCTGCTGGACCACACCTGGCTCTGCCTCAGCAAAGGCGATGATACCGACGGAATGCCGATCGAGAAGGTAGCGGTTCCCAATACGGAACTGAGTCAGGCTTACCAGTGGGAGGTGCTGTATAACGCAGTGACCACGCGGCAACGGCCGGAGGGCGAGACACCGGATTCGGTAATTGTCAATTCGCTGCGGGTCATGGCGGCCATGCAGGAGGCCGCGGAAACCGGCTGCCTGGTAAAGCTCTCCCATGCCGTGAAGCGCACCGGAAGGATCAACCCCGCCGAACCGGTTTTGGCTTAACGGTATCAGGAGGGTAATCCTTTGAATGACCAACGTTTTGAAGACCGTTCGAAGTCGATCGACGAGCGGGTGGAATCCCTTGTATCCGGGATGACACTGAATGAAAAGATCGACCAGACCCTGCATGCGGCGCCGGCCGTACCCCGGCTGGGCATTCCGGCATACAACTGGTGGAACGAGTGCCTGCATGGTGTGGCGCGCGCCGGGCGGGCCACCGTCTTTCCGCAGGCCATCGGCCTGGCCGCCACCTTTCATGACGAACTGGTGCACCGCATTGCCGTGGCCATTTCCGACGAGGCGAGGGCGAAGCACCATCAGGCGCTGAAGCTTGGAAACCACGGTCAATATTTCGGGCTGACCTACTGGACGCCGAATATCAATATTTTCCGTGATCCGCGCTGGGGTCGCGGACAGGAAACCTATGGTGAATGTCCATTTCTGACATCGCGGATGGGGGTGGCCTTCTGCAAGGGGCTGCAGGGCGATGATCCTGATTATCTGAAACTGGTGGCCACCCCGAAACACTATGCGGTGCACAGCGGCCCTGAATCAGAGCGCCATGTGTTCAATGCGGAGGTGAGCCCGCGCGACCTGCGCGAAACCTATCTGGCTGCGTTCAAGGCCTGCGTTCAGGAGGCCGGCGCGTATTCCGTGATGGGCGCATACAACCGGGTTGATGGGGAACCGTGCTGCGGCAGCAAGACCCTGCTGCAGGATATTCTGCGCGATGAATGGGGCTTCGACGGCTTTGTGGTTTCCGACTGCTGGGCCATCCGCGATTTTCATCAGACTCACGGCGTCTCCGGCTCGCATGCCGAGTCGGATGCACTGGCCATCCGCAACGGCTGCGACCTCAACGTAGGCGAGGAGCGCTCCAACCTGATGCAGGCGCTGGATGAGGGGCTGATTACGGAAGAAGAGATTGACGCGGCTGTTAAACGGCTCTTTAAGGCCCGCTTTAAACTCGGCATGTTTGATCCGGAACAGGCGGTGCCGTATGCCGCCATTCCGCCGGAGGTGGTGCATTCCCGCGAACATGTTGAACTGAGTCTGCAGGCGGCGCGCGAATCGATGGTGCTGCTGAAAAACAACGGGATCCTGCCGCTGCGCAAGGATCTGCCGAAAATGGCGCTGGTCGGCCCGAATGCCATGAGCATTGATGCGCTGCTGGGCAACTATACCGGGTATGCGCCGAACATGGTTACGGTGGTCGAGGGGATGATGGATGCGGTTTCGGCCGGCACCCAGGTCTTTGTGGCAAATGGCTGCGACCTGTGCAGCGATGCCCCCGTGGCGGCTGCCGAACTCGAGTGGGGCTACCTGGAGCCGAACGATGTGGTGGTGGCGGTTCTCGGAAATACGTCCGAAACCGAAGGCGAAGAGCCCGATGTAGCGGCCTCCGACGGCGGTGGCGACCGGACCACGATTGATCTCCCGGGCCGTCAGCTGGATCTGCTCAAGCATCTCAAAAGCGTTGCGCCGGAAACCCCGCTGATCCTTGTGGTGCTGAGCGGCAGTGCGGTGGACCTGACCTGGGCACAGGAACATTGCGATGCGGTCCTGTATGGCTGGTATCCCGGCGAGCAGGGCGGGCGTGCTGCAGCCGATGTGCTGTTCGGCGACTATAATCCGGCCGGGCGCCTGCCGGTGACGGTGGTGAAGTCGCTCGAGCAGCTGCCGGACTTCCGGGACTATGCTATGAAGGGACGCACCTATCGTTTCATGGAGCAGGAGCCGCTGTACCGTTTCGGCTATGGCCTGAGCTATACCCGGTTTACGTATGAGAACCTCAGGGCCGGCGGATTTGATCCGGTGTCGGTTTCGGTGGACGTTACCAATATCGGCGAGCGCGACGGTGATGAAGTGATTCAGCTGTACGTCAAGGATGTCGAGGCGTCGGTGCCGGTGGCGCTGCGCCAGTTAAAAGCCTTCCGCCGGATTCATCTGGAAGCGGGGGAGACCCAAACCGTATCGTTCGAGCTGACGTCTTCTGCTTTCGAGGTGTATGATGACGAAGGGAAGCCGTTTGTGGAAGCCGGTGCATTTGAAATCAGTGTGGGCGGCGGCCTGCCGGAAGATGAAACTTCCGGTGCGATCTCTGTTTTGATCAAGGTATAAAAGGAATTTTGATGAGTAAGCGATTTTTAAACTATGTGTGCGCGCTGGGTGTGCTGGCTCTGGCCGGGCCGGTCTCAGCGGAAATCAAGGTAAAGATGCTCGACGCGGTTCCGGAAGGGGCGGCGGTGGAGCGGGCCGGGATCGTGCTGGAGAACCCGACGGCCGCTGCGGTTCTGATGCCGGATGGCGTGGCGTTGGTCGGCGGGATCGATAACGGGCGGCTGCAGGATCGAGCCGTATTGGTGCAGGATGACGGGACCACTGAGCTCCCTGCTTTCCCGCACGGGATCAGCGAGGCCGGTGCCGCGTTGTTTGACGGCCGGCTCTTTGTTGTTGGCGGTGTTGAAAACCTGGAGAGCATGGCGGTTTCGAAAGCAATGTATTCCCTCAACCTCTCCAATCCGTCCGAGGGATGGCAGCCACATCCGGACCTGCCCGGTGCGGCACGGATTTCACCGACCTTGATTGCGTCTGACGGTCGGTTGCATGTCTTCGGCGGCTGGACGGCGGATGGACCGGGCCAAAGGGTACTGAATGACAACTGGGGCTATCGCCTCAAACCGGTCGACGGCACCACTCATCGGGGATGGCAGGCTCTGGCTCCCATGCCGGACGCACTGGCTCAATCCGCCGTATTTCAGTCGGGTCAGATCCATGTTGCGCTGGCCGGCGGTTTCAGTGCACCGGATATCGCGTCGGACCGGGTCCTGCTCTACAACACCGTGACCGACACGTGGGTATTGGACGGCGTGCTGCCGCAAGCGGTCGGCGGCGGCCTGATGGTCGGGCAGGATACGCAGCCCCTGCTGATCGGCCCGGATGGTTCCGCCATGGAGCTTACATTGAGTCGTACGGTCAAAACGCTCGGATTCATGGACTATGCGACCATGGGCATTTACTTCGCATTCATGGCCGGGATCGGTATCTACTTTGCGCGCAAGCAGAATAACAGCGATGAGTTTGCCCTGGGCAACCGCAATGTAAAATGGTGGGCTGCCGGGGTCAGCATGTTTGCCACCGGTGCCAGCTCCATCAGTTTCATGGCCATTCCGGCGCAGGTCTTCCGCTCGAACCTGGTGTGGTTTACCCCGGTTATATTCATTATTCCACTCACGCTTCTGCAGGCCTATATCATTTATCCCCTGCTGCGCCGTCTCAACCTGACCTCAACGTATGAGTATCTTGAGCATCGCTTCCACCCTTCGCTCCGCTATGTGGCCAGTGCGCAGATGATTATCTTTCAGTTGATCGGGCGCATGAGTGTGGTGATGTTGCTGCCGTCGCTGGCCATTTCGGCGGTTACCGGGCTGCCTGTGCTGACCAGCGTGCTGGTGATGGGCGTACTGACCACCATTTATACCGCCTTTGGTGGTTTTGAGGCCGTGATCTGGACCGACTTTTCACAAGGGGTTCTCATGTTGGTGGGCGGAGCGCTGATGATCCTGCTCGCCATTAACGGGTTGCCGGGTGGAATGGCGGAATTTATTGAGGTCGGGAAAACCTATAATAAATTTGATTACATCATCTGGAACTCAGATTTAACCATGCCGGTTTTCTGGGTTTTCGGCCTGCAGCTGGTGTTGCAGAACCTGGCGTGTGCCTCTGACCAGCCGGTTGTGCAGCGCGTCTATGCCACCCCCCTGAAGGATATGCGCAAGCTGGCCGGCATGTTCGCCTTTTGCGCGATCGCGATCTCCGTTCTGGCCTGTTTTTCCGGGCTTGCGATTTTTGCCTACTTTCACACCCATCCGCAACTGCTCGATGCCGGTATGAGTAATGACCAGATTGTTCCGCTTTACGTTGTGCAGCGTCTTCCGACCGGGTTGGCCGGGCTGATTATCGCCGCGCTTTTTGCCGCCTCCATGTCGACGCTTTCGAGCAGTATGAACAGCGTTGCCACCGTGACCTGCGAGGATTTTTACCGAAAATTCTTCAAGGGTGCCGACGATAAATCACGCTTACGTTTCATGAAAATCTCGTCGCTGGTGGTCGGGGCACTCGGTACGGGAGCCGCCGCCTACATGGCCTCCATGAATCTCAGTTCCATGTTTGAAACCTGGAATGTGCTTATCGGTCTTGTGGGGGGGGGATTCATCGGCATCTATATTCTGGGCATGTTTACCAAGCGAACCAATGCGATAGGTGCGGTGAGCGGTGCCCTGGTCAGTATTGTCGTGACGCTGCTGGTTAAAATGTTTTCCCCGCTCCATTATATGTTTTATATGCCCGTTGCCGTTATCAGCTGCATGAGTGTCGGTTATCTGGTCAGTGTCGTCACGGGCGGACATCGTAAAGCGCTGGCCGGATTGACGGTTTTCGATATGCGGAAAGGACTTGAGGAGTAAACCCATGACCGAGGTAGAAGTAAAATTCGGAGTCGGCCTTTTCGGAACCGCCGGGCATCAGATCCAGCATGATCTGAACAACCATCCGTTGGCGGAGATCCGGGCGCTGTGCGGCTTTGCACCCGAACAGGTGCCGGAGCATCTGAACGATGTCTCCAGGGTTGAGTCGCTCGATGAGCTGCTGGACGATGCCGCTATTCAGCTCATCTCCTTCTGTTCCCCATTCAAGGATGAACAGGGAGAACAGATTATACGGGCCCTGGAGGCGGGGAAGCATGTGTATGCCGAAAAGCCCTGCTGCCTGTCCGAAGCGGTACTTGACCGGATCATTGAAACGGTCCGGCGCACCGGCCGGCGCTTTCATGAAATGGATTCGGTTTCACTGGCTCAGCCCTACTGCACCCTGCGCGACGTCGTGCAATCCGGGGCTATCGGGGAGGTGATTCAGCTCTACGGTCAGAAATCTTATCCGTGGGCCGCCTGGCGACCGAAGGATGAGCGCATCGATGGCGGGCTCGCCCGCCAGGTGGGGGTATACCACACCCGCTTTGCCGAGCATGTGGCGGGACTGAAAATCGAATCCCTGGACATCCGTGAAACGACGCTCGGCAATGATCAGCCGGAGAGCGACTGCCGCCGGGCGGTGTCGATGCAGATGACGTTTGAAAATGGTGCGGTCGGCAGTGCGGTAGCCAACTATTGCTGTCCGGAGCCGCCCGGCTGGAGCCGATGGGGCTATGAAACCCTGCGCATCTTCGGGGAAAAAGGATTTGTGGAAAGCATCGATGGCGGCCGTATCGGCACGCTGGCCGTAAACGGGCAGGAGCCGCAGGTGCTCGATTTTTCCGCGCCGGGCCGGGACATGCTGGAGCTGTTCCTCGAAGAGATTGCCCATGATGAAGACCGGGTTCCGTTTTCGCTGGAGTCGGAACTGAATCCCACCCGCTGGGTGTTACGGGCTAAAGCGTAATTTTTTCAAACCGGAGACCAATATGGCGGTTTTTGAGCAGATTGAATTTTATAATATTTCGGAGCTGGAGCCGATGGCGTCCGGGGGATACCGCCTGCAGCGGCTGCCTGCCGAGGTGCACAACGGGCTGGGCATTCCGGCCTATCGTCGCGGTCGCCGGCTGGCCCGGCGCCTGTCCGGCGCGGAACTGCGTTTTGTGGTGGACAATCCCTTTGTCAGCCTCACGCTCATGGCTTTGGATGAAGATACGCATGTGCTCGTCTACCGCGGCGACTATGCGGTTGCCCGCCACGAACTGAAAGCGGGGGTGGCTACTACACTGCAACTCGAGGATCCGCCGTTTTTTGCCGCCGTCGAGCCGGAAAGCCTCAGGTGCGGGCGCTTTGCGCCGCAGGTCTGGCGCGTGCTGTTTCATCAGGATGCGCAGGCCGCTTTTCTGGGATGCGAAACCTTCGGTGCTTCTATTCGTCCTCCGCAACGGGATGAGGTTCCGGCGCTGCGCTGGCTCGCGTATGGATCATCGATCACCTACGGGGCCGATGCGCTGCATGCAACCAATGCCTATGTCCAGCAGGCGGCCCGCCGGCTGGGTGTCGATGTGCTGAACCTGGGCCTGCCGGGATCGTGTCTTGTGGAGCCGGTCATGATCGACTACCTGGCCGGACGGGACGATGCGGATCTGATCACCTGTGAACTGGGCGTGAATATGGCGGCCTGGTTCGGGCCGGAAGAATTTGAAGAACGCGTTCGAAACCTGCTGACCACGTTGGCGGATCGTGATCCGGAGCGGCCGGTGGCCGCCCTGAACATCTATCCCAACCGGTACGATGTGTTCCTGGATCGATCCGATACCGAGACGGTCCGCACTCCCGAGTTTAATCGTATTGTTCCGCAGGTCGTAAAGGCGCTCGCCCGTCCCAACCTGCACTTTATCGATGGTCGCCAGGTGCTTTCCGATTTCGACGGAATGTCCGCCGACCTGCTGCATCCGGCCGATGAAGGCCATATCCGCATGGGTGAAAACCTGGCGGAATTACTGAAGCCCTATCTTTCGAGGAAACATGATGCCTGAACTTATCAATCCGGTCCTGACCGGTTTTAATCCCGATCCGTCGATTGTTGCGGTGGGGGAGGACTACTATATTGCCACCTCCACCTTTGAATGGTTTCCCGGTGTACAGATTCACCATTCAAAAGACCTGGTTCACTGGCGGCTGTTGACCCGCGTGCTGGATCGGGTAAGCCAGCTGGACCTGCGCGGGTGTCAGCATTCCGGCGGGGTATGGGCCCCGTGCCTGACCTATGCGGACGATCAGTTCTGGCTGGTTTACACCAATGTCCGCAGCCACGGCGGTCCGGTTACCGATTCACCGCATTTTCTGGTGACGGCGCCGGATATTGAAGGCCCCTGGTCGGAGCCGGTAGTGCTGGGCGCCAACGGGTTTGATCCCTCGCTGTTTCACGATAAGGGCGGGAAAAAATATCTGGTGAACATGCAGATGGGGTCGGTCGGAGCCGTTGGTGTGGAGGAGCGCTTTGACGGCATCACGATTCAGGAATATTGCCATGACAGAAAAAAGCTTGTGGGTGAGCGGATAAAAATCTGGGAAGGAACGGAGCTGGGCGTCACCGAAGGTCCGCATATCTACCGGAAGGACGGATGGTATTACCTGCTGACGGCAGAGGGCGGCACCGCTTTCAACCATGCGGTCAGTGTAGCGCGCTCACGCAATCTGACCGGTCCCTATGAAGCGGATCCCGACGGGCCGATGCTGACCTCGGCCAATCGTCCCGACCTGAACCTGAAGTCGGCGGGACACGGCGATCTGTTCCAGTCCCCGGACGGCAGCTGGTTTACCGTACACCTCTGCCACCGTCCGTTGCAGAAGCGCGGCGTTCCGGAGACCGCCTGGGATCAGGATAAAGTGGCGATCCTCGGGCGCGAAACCGGTATTCAGCGTGTGGCGTGGCCCGACGGTGAATTCCCGCGCCTGGCGGATGGAGGGAATGCCCCGTCCGATATTGTGCCTGCGCCGGAAGGGCCCCTGTATCCGTGGGAGGATGCCTTGCGCGACGACTTTAACGGCCCGGTCCTCAATCCCCATTTCCAGACCCTGCGCGAACCGGCCGACGAAAGCTGGCTGTCGCTCTCGCGTTGTCCGGGGTCGCTCAGCCTGAAGGGCCGCAACTCGCTCTTCTCCCGGTTTGATCAATCGCTGGTCGCCCGCCGTCTGCAGCACTTCCGTGCCGAGGCGGAAACGGGCCTGGTTTTTTCGCCGACGTCACCGAAGCAGGAGGCCGGTCTGATCGCGTACTATGACCGCAATAACTATCACTATCTGCGGATGGCCGGCGATGGTAAAGGCGGCTGTCGAGTCGGGGTGGTCTCCTCAGACTTCAGTCCGGGGATGGAGCGCCCGCTGATTACGGTGCAAAATGTGTGCGACCTGAAGCCGGGTGCAAAGATATACCTGAAGATGATGAATGAGCATGCCGACCTGCGCTTTGCCTGGAGCCTGAATGGAGAAGAGTGGAATTGGATTGAACAGACGTTCGACAGCACCAACATGGGGGACTGGAGCTCGGCCATCAGCGGATTTGCCGGAACCTTCTGGGGATTGTGCTGCCAGGATATGACCGGCGACGGCATCTGGGCGGAATTTGACTGTTTTGATTATCGGATTCCGGTAAAGGAAACCTTGTGAAAACAACATGGGCGCTTTTAATAACCCTCGGCATGGGTTGCCCGGGCGGTCTGTTTGCGGAAGAGGCCGTTTCTGAGCCGGGTGCAGATAAACCCAATATCATCTTTATTCTGGCAGACGATCTCGGCTATGGCGAAGTTGGTTGTTATGGCCAGGAGAAGATCAAGACCGCGGGTCTTGATCGAATGGCAGCCGAGGGGCTGCGGTTTACGGATCACTATTCGGGCTATGCCACCTGTACGATGTCGCGTAAGGCGCTGATGACCGGGCGCCATGTGGGTCATCTTCCGCATGGCACTACCATTCCCGGTCTCACCGTGGGGCACATGCTGCAAAGAGCTGGATACCGCACGGCTATGATAGGGAAGTGGGGCATGACTGGGCATCCCGGCCACCCGGACAGTCCCCATGTGAACGGCTTTGATCATGTTTTTACCTATCACGATCAGGGGCAGGCTCATTTTTACTATATTGAATTTCTTTGGCGAAATCTGGAAAAGGTTCATTACCCCATGAATAAAAACCTCTTCGATAAAGAGTGGTTTATCAAAGATGATCATAAGGGCGTGTACAGTCATGATGAATTTACCAAAGAAGCGCTCGGGTTTATCACAGAAAATAAGGACAGGCCTTTTTTCCTTTATTTGCCCTATACCATTCCGCATGCCGAGTTGACCGTACCCGAGGACTCGCTTCAGGAGTATGCTCAACTGGGATGGCCGGAAACCGCGAAAGAAGTAGGAGGGGGCGGGTCTCGAAATCCAGGTTACGGCAGCCAGTACATTAAAGGCTATTGTGGTGTCAAAAACCCCAATGCGACGTATGCGGCTATGGTGACACGAATGGATCGCGACATTGGGCGCATTCTGGATCTATTGGATACACTGGATCTCAGTGAGAACACCCTGGTGGTATTCGGCAGTGATAATGGAGCTTCTGATGAAGGCGGACAAAGTATGGAGTTCCTCAAAAGCTCCGGAGCCTTGCGGGACGGTAAACGCAGCATCTATGAAGGAGGGACACGTACTCCCTTTATTGTCCGTTGGACTGGAGCCATTCAACCCGGACAAGTCACAGATCACATGAGTAATTTTTGTGATTTCATGGCGACCGCCTGTGAACTGGCCGGGGTCGAAGCTCCGAGCCATATTGATAGTGTCAGTTACCTGCCAACCCTTTTGGGAAAACCGGAAAAACAAAAAAAGAAACCCTGCATCTACTATAGCTGGCGTGGACATGCCGTGCGCGTGGGGGACTGGAAACTGATTCTGAAGGGTCATTCGGTCGAGCTTTACAATCTGGCCGACGATATCGGAGAAACCAATAATCTTGCAGATAAAATGCCCGATAAGGTCGCGGAATTAGCTGCATCATTGGTTGCCGCAAGTCCGACTGCAAAAAAACACTGGGGTAAACGCCCGGTAAAGCACTAGAGGGACTGCGCCCGTCTTTAAATCTATATTGAGGAAATTATTATGAGAAGAAGTTCATGGATGATGGCGGCGCTGGCGCTGGCTTGCGGTGCGGCCCGGGGAAGTGATGAAGCGGACTGTTACAAGGGAAGCTATGCACCGGATGGGGATTATATCCTGAGCGGAGGCTTGATCAAGGACCTGCCTGATCCAATCGAAGTGCCTGTTCATTACGAAGCGCCCGGTTTTGACGCTTTCAGACTCAGCCCCGTCCCTGATCCCGGCGAGCACCCACGGATTATCATCGGTCCTGATGATATCGAACACTTCAAAGAGCTGCATGCCGCGGGAGACAAGGCCCCGCGCATCTTCCGCCTGCAAGTGGAGCAGATGCGCCGGGATGCCGAGAACTGGACGGTGCCGGCAAACTTCAATTACCGTACCAGCCCTTGGGGCGAAGACAGTAAAATCGCCGGCTGGGCGCTCTACGCGCTGATTACCGAGGATCAGGAGCTGGGCCGCAAGGCCGCGGAGGCTACTGTAGAACATGCGCTTTATCTGGAAGGACGCGCCGATATCCTGAACAGCCATCCGGATGCCGAGGCGATCAAGGACGTCGCCTACGACTTCGTGCGTATAGGGGTAAAGTTCGGCCAGATCGACTACCACAGCGCCTACTACCAGGGTGGCAAAGAGCGGGTCGCTGAGCTCATGCGTGAGCACGGTGCGACTATCACGCACACCGGCGATCACAGCGGTGCCTACCTGAGTCTGGCTTTTGAGTATGACTATGCTCATCCCTTCATGACTGAAGAGGAGCGCGCCATCGTCCGCCAGGTGATTTCCAAATGCACCTACGGCAAATACACCACGGGTATGGCTCTGCCCGGCCAGATGTATATCAACAACCACATGTCCGGCGGTGCGAACAACACCTATCTGGCGTTGGCCATTGAAGGCGAGGAGGGCTATGACCCGCGCATTGCAGAAATGGCGGAGTGGTCGCTGAAGAACAAGCTCAGCTACGACCTGTCCTCCGATGGCATCACCTACGAGAACACCAAGGGCTTCATTCCCATGCTGCCGGTGCTGGCCATCGCCAAACGGCAGGGCCCGGATCATCCGGAAAACCTGCTGAAGCACAGCCACCTTCTGTCCCGCGCCAACTCCAATGTCCAACACGCCCGGAAAATTTATTACCGCTATTTCGGCGAGTCCCGCCGCCGGCCTGACGATAAAAATCTCGATAAGATCATCACCGGACAGGACGAACCGCGCTACTGGCGCGCATCAGGTGGATCGGGCTCGGGCGGCCATCTCGAGTTCTGGTCCGTGATGAAGCATTTCTACCCTGAGAATGACATGATCGACTTTGTCTGGAACTGCAAGCTGCCGGGCAGCCTGGCGTACTATGAAGGCACACCGGAGGACAACTGGAGCGGCAAAATCCACCACAACTGGTTTAGTCTCAAGGCGATTAACCTGCTGACGGCCACCCGCATGACGGACTACAACAAGCTGGATGAACTTGCGCAGTTTGACGAGGCCGATAAATTCTGGTTCGATGACGAGCGTGGCATTATGTCGGCCCGTAATGACTGGTCCGCTGACTCCATGCTGATTCACAAAGAAAACCGCATTGATCAATATTACATGGGGCATGAAAGCCCGCAACACGGTGATTTCCAGGTCTGGGCCGATGGCATCCCCTGGGTTCCGAATGCCGGTGCTTATCTCGACACCACGTTCCGCAATATGGTCACCGTCGATGGGCTGGCGGGGGTCTATGCACCCATCTCCGGAGATTGGATGACAGCTTCCGCGACAGACCTTAGCGCCACCTCGGTTTCGGAAATGACCAGCGCTTATCAGTGGCGTAAAAGCATAAATGGAATACGTTACCTGGACCACCCGGGCATCGAACAAGCCCCCTACCAGATGACCGAACATTACCTGAGGGCTGCCTACCAGCTCAACCGCTTCAGCGAATTAGCCTACCTGCCGCGTATCCGTGAGCATTACGATGGCTATGCGCATCTCGACTACGGCCCCTGGCACGGCGAAACCCGCGGCCCGGAATACTATATCAAGTGGAATGAACCCATGGATCACGTATTCCGGACCCTGCACTTCGCTCGGGGCAGGGCTCCTTACCTCCTCATCTTCGACGACCTGCGTAAGGCCGATGATGAAAACCATCAGTTTGACTGGCGTATGCTGATGACGGCCGACGCAGTGTTCTACGAGGTCAATACCGCCGCCGGCAAACGACACCTCGATCTGAACACCGAGGGTAAAATCGGTACGGATTTGATTTTCACCCTCAAAGACGACAGCTACCAGCGGGCCGGGGGTGATGCCTGGGGTGCAAAATACGTCACCCTCAAGCCAACGCCGAAAAAGGGTGATCCGATGCTTTTGGTGCGCGTGCTATGGCACAACACCAACTTCCCCTTCCCGGTGCCCAATCTGCAGCGCAGCGGAGAATACAACATGGTCTCGGTGCCGGCCTTTGGCAAGAGTCCCGAATACCGCATCATGGTCTTCCCGTTTCGCTATGGCGACAAGCTGCCGACGACGGAGTGGTCGGATGATCGCAGCCGCCTGACGATCAAGGTGGGAGGACATGTTGACGTCTATGATCTCGATCAGACCGATTGCGAGCGCACGGTCTTCAGCATGACCCGTAATGGCCGGAAGGTAACCGATTCCGGAGCCAAGCCGCCGAAGCCCCGATTGGTGGAAACCACTCGTTTTACCGAAGATCAGAATAAGCCGGAGTGGAGGGCTCCGCGCGTCATCAGTGGGCCGACCGACGTTCTCTTTGCCGCCGCCAAGCCAGGAGCAGAGATTCGCTACACCCTCGATGGTTCTGATCCGGGGCCCAATGCTCCCATAGCCAGTGGCCCCATCACGATTGATCGGAGTTGCGTTCTCAAGGCCCGCAGCTACCGCGCTGACTGGCGCTTTGGCGAGGGCAACTGGAGCGACACCGTGGAGTTCGCCTTCGAACTGCAGCAACCGATCAAAGCCGTAGTCACAGTCAACAAGCTCAGTGGGCTGAAGGTTTCCGGCTACGAAATCAAGACCACTGAATTTGATCAGAAAGGATTCTTCCAAGGCAGCAAGTCCTCCCTGCCTGACGTAACTCGTTTCACCCCATTGATGACCACAGCGATGTCCGACCTGACGATCCCGGTGATGGACGGTCAGGAAGACGGCACCCGCATGATGAAGGCCTTCTATGCTTTTGATGGCTATGTCGAAGTGCCCGAAACGGGGGGCTACTCTTTTGAACTGACGTCCTGTGGCCCAATCGATCTCCAAATTGGAGGACAACAGATCATCCTGATCGATCAGCAATACGGTTTAAGCTACAAACCGCGCTACGGCGAAGTGGTGCTTGAGAAGGGCCTGCATCCACTGCGTCTGGTGGTCTGCGATCCTGTCTTCTGGAAGGGAGATGCCGAGGAACAGTATAAGATTCACCTGAAGGCTCTCGCTCCCGGCGGTACCGATTACGAAACGATTCCGGCAGAGCACTTTCTACGCGATGCGGACTCGCTACAGGTGGCAAATGCCGACAACGCAGCTCCGGCACTGTTGCCCGCGACACAGGGAGTCGAGGTCGTTCCCGGTCTGGTCGAACACCGCTATGACCGACTGGAGTTCCTCCTGGCCGACTACCAAACTGTGCCGAACTTCCTCAATCAGGAAGCGTTTATTCCCACAAGTGGCTTAAACCCTGCCTACTACGATCTGGCCGAGGTCGAACCGTATGCGTCGCGCTTTGTAGATATTGCCGAGCGCAACGATACGCCCCGCAAGCTGGTGGAATACGAGGGATACCTCCGTATCGGCCGCGATGGGGTCTATACCTTCAGCCTGCGTGAAAGCCGCAGCGATGCCGCCTGCCTGCTGATCGACGATCAAGTCGTGGTGCGTCGTCAAGTGGATGCGCCCAAAACCGATGGGGTCATTGCTCTGGCCGCCGGTCTGCACCCCTTCAAGCTCCAGGTCGCCATGGGCCGGGCCGTTGTATCCTTCAAGCATGAGGCAGATGATTCCTTCCAGGTCCTCACCCCGGCAGCCTTCGCCCGCGATGCGAACGATCAGTCACCCGCCGTGGCGGGGGGAACCGATGGCGAGATCCCCGGCCTCATTGGCGTGATTAGCGGCGAAGAGCTCAACGGCGAAACCACACCGGTCACAGGTGGCGACGGTGCCACGGCTCTTGTACAGGGCGGCGAGATCATTCCGGACGGGGTCGTAGGCAAGGCCCTGGGGCTCTACGGCGACGTCGCGGGCATCGAACTCCGTGGCCTCAAGCAACGCGAGGACGCCTTCTCCATTGCCACGTGGGTGCGTTTCAAAGATGGCCCGGAAGACATCATGCTGTTTGGCCAGGCCTATGGTTCGCTCAACTTCCGGCTGCGGGGCAACCGTCTGATGTGTGACTGGTCGCGGGGGATCGGACAAACGGAGTGGCATGCGCCCAAGGAGGCCGTCGCTGGCGGCATCTGGTTCCATATTGCCGCCACCTACGGCAAGGAGAACGCGCTTTACTTCAATGGCGAGAAGGTGAGTTCCGCTCAATCCCTACACTGGGGCAAGCGCCGCGGCAACGGTTTCTTTGCCGACCACCAGGCCGTGTCATGTGACAATAAACCTACCGCCATCGACGAATACCGGATCTATGACCGTGCGCTGAGTTCCGAAGAGATCCGGGCTCTTTATGAGGCGAACCGGTAAACCCGCTAAGCTCAAATTAGCAATAGAGCCGAGTAAGGAAATAAGGATACAAATGAGAACTAAGATGAGGCAAGTCGCGTGGTTGGGGATCGGGTTGATTTCCGGTGCAGGGATGATGTGCGCTGAAGCACATTATGTGGACCGATATAATCCGGTGGCGGTCTTTTCTTTGGATCAGGATCCCGGCGCCGTGGGTAGCGCTCCGTCCGGCGCCGCGATTCACAAAGCCGAGTCGGGGCTGCCGAAGCTGGAGCAGGGGGCACGTGATTTTACCGGGCGCGCCTGGAATTTCCGTGAGGTAGAGAGTTCGCTGAAGATCAAGGCTGACGGTGCCTTTGAAACCCTCGGCGATATCGAGACCACACGGGGACTTTCGGTTTCGTTCTGGATGAAGATTCCGCTGGCTGACCAGAAGAGCAATCATCGGTTGTTTGGTCATCCGGCGGTGGAAGCCACCATGATGAAGGCCGGATATGGCGGATTGAATATCAGCTTCGGGCCCGCCTATACTGTGGTCCTCTCCCGCGCGGCGGGATATGAGGCCTTTGATGGGCAGTGGCACCATGTTGCCGCAACGGTCGATTTCAGCAGCCGGCGAAACAATGTCATCATCTATCTGGATGGAAAAGAGGTCGGGCGTGCCGATGGCGCGGCGAATAAATCGTTTAACAGCTCCGGCGGCCAAGGACTGTTCTATATCGGGGCGCGCAGGAACGGCGGCAGTTCGTTTTCGGGGGCATTGGATGATGTCGCCCTGTTTGATTATCCGCTGACACCGGAACAGATCCAGGGTATCCTGGCCGGACCGGTCTATGCCGGGGCTGACCGCAAGGTCTACCTGCCTGCGGCCATCCAATTGAAGGGAGCCGCACCGGAGGGGGGGCGTATTCTCTGGAAAAAGCTGTCCGGGCCGGGGCAGGTCATGTTTTCCAATGCGGGCCGGACGAATACCAAGGTGCGGTTCAGTCAGCCGGGTGAATATGTTCTGGGACTGCATGTCCAGGGGCACCGCGAAGTCAGCCGGCTCAACATCACCGTGCGGCCGCCATCGCCGCCGCAACTGCGGGCCGGGGATCCGGTTCAGATTGCCGGTAGTGCCGATACGGCCAATGTGCGTGTCGGTGTCGAGGTTCCGGGACGATCCGACGGCGATCTGGACGGCGTTGAACTGCGGTGGAGCAAACTGAGCGGTCCGGGGCGTGTGGCGTTTGCGGATGAATCCTCGCCGGAAACCGCGGTGCGTTTCAGCAGTGACGGACTCTACCAGTTGCAGCTTACCGCCGGGGTGGGGGAACTGACCAGCCGTGCCGTCGTCAGTGTGCAGGTCGGCGGGCCGTCCTCGCCGCACTATGCGCTCCTGCTGAATCCGCTCTACCTGGTTTCACTGGATACGCCGGCCAACCGCGAATCAGCCGGCGTCATGGAGTCCGCCGGGGGGACCTGTGCAGAACTCTTCAGGATGGAATCCGGCCTGCCGCAGCTGGTGGAAGGGGCGCGTGCGTTCACCGGGACCGGGTGGGATTTTGCCGGCATCCCATCCGCCGTCAAGGTACACAACCGTTTTACTCTCGCCCGTCTGTGCGATCCCGAACTGACCACCGGGATAACACACAGCCTCTGGTTCAAAGGCGATTTTCAGCAGCATGGCGCAAAGGTCGGTCGCATCGGCGGTCAGTCGGGGGTTTCGATCGACTGTGGAAAGAATACGGTTTCCGTCTGCATCGACGGGGTATACGTGACCGCGAACGGGGTGCTGGATAATCAGTGGCACCATTTGGCGGTTGTGGCCGATTTTCGGAGCAGTGAAAACAATGTGCGACTTTATATCGATGGCGTGCAACGGGCCTCAACCGGTCATGCATTTACAACCTGTTTCGGGAGCCGCCGAACGGATCATACGCATTATTGGGGCTGTCGCAGCAATGGAGGCGGGTATCCGTTCAACGGAGAGCTGGATGATATCGCGGTCTTTGACTATCCGCTCGACAGTAGCCAGGTTGGCTATCTTTACAACGGCCCGTCTTCGCAGCAACTGACGCAGCTGCAGCTGCCCCCGCCGGTCATCGATGCCGGAAAAGACCGGCTTGAAACGTTGCCGGTTCGTTCCGTTAAGCTGCAGGGACGCGCACTTGAAGGGGAGGGGTTGTCGTATCGCTGGGAGCAGCTGCGCGGCCCGGGAGAGGTGACCTTCTCTTCACCGGACAGCCCGGTGACCGAGGTACGCTTTGAAGAGCCGGGACCGGAGTTGCATAACCGGGATTACCGCCACTATATTTTCCGGCTGACGGCATCGGCTGGAACCGGGGCGTTTGCGCGTTCCGACCGGGATGAGGTGGCCGTGGTTTTTCATCGCCCGTATGCTCCGAAATCCCGGGTCTTCTCCGAAAATCCCCCGGCCGGGGTTCATCCGCGCATCCTGTTCAGTCCGGAGGATCTTCCAGAGATGCGGGAGCGGTTCAAGAGCGATGCCGCGGCGCAGCGGGCGGCGGAGATCCTGCGGTCCGAGCTTGAAAAGGGACTCTTTAACCCTCAGGCGCAGGAAGGCCTGGTCTATTCCCTGCTTCAGGCAGGAAAACCGGATGTCGATGTCAAATTGGTGAGCAAAGACAACACCCGCGGATACTGGCAGGGGCGGGGCAATTTCTACGGCTCGATGGCCACCGCCGCCATGCTTGCGGTGCTGGAAGAGGATGAGGCCGCATGCACGGAGCTGGCCATGGTGCTGTCGCGCGCCGCAGCGGCCTACCTGAAAATCTACCGACCGAACTATCCCAACAAGCTGACGCATGATGCGGATGGAGGGCTTGCGCTTGCGTATGACCTGCTGCACAACAGCATGGATGCAGAACAGCGCATTCCGGTGCGTGCCCTGCTGTCAAAGATGACGAAGTGGAGGCAGAGCTTCGGTTCTGAACTGACCGATGATCTGCATAACTCGTCCAACTGGAAAACCCATCACGATCAGATTGTTTTGGCGGCCCTGGCGATTGAAGGCGAAGAGGGATACGATGCAGGGCTGGTTGAACAGGCGGTCTACAAGCTGCGTTCATTCCTGAGTCAGTACGGGGTGTTTCCTTCCGGGTATGCGCATGAGGGCTATACCTACTACCGCATGGGCATGGAATCTGCGGCGCTTTCGGCGCTGGCCCTCAGCCGGCGCGGTGAAAACCTCTATGAAACCACCAGCTTGTATCGAAGTGTCCAGATGATGTTCCGCTCTATGCCGCCGCAGGCCTGTTGGGTGACCGGCTTCGGGGATGCGTCCCCGGAGATCAGCGGCATGGCACCGCTGGACTGGACCATCCGTTACATGTGGCCTGATGATCCGGTTGCCGCTTATCTGATCAAACCGCGGCTCGACCGGTTGGTTGCCGGGTCATGCTCGTCGAAAGAACAGAACCAGGCCCTTAATCTCATGGCGCTGATCTTCGCGGTCGGGCCGCAGCAGGATTATACACAAAAGGAGGCGGCCGAAGCGGCTGCAATGCCGGCCTCCATATTCTGTCCCGATAAAGGCTACATGAATGCGCGGACGGGCTGGGAGGACTCAGCTGTGAACCTGGTTTTCCGCAGTCGCATGGATAAGTATGCGTTAGGCCACATGCATCCGGATGTCAATTCATTTGAACTCTATGCCAATGGAACCACTTGGTTCTGGGATCCGGGGAAATATCCGATCCAGAACGATTTCCACCAGACGATCCTGATGGACGGGCGTGGCGGCGGGGGCAGCAGCGGCGCTTTTGCCTGGCCGAGTCTGCCCGGGCGGTTTGTGGAGTATCGTGAAACCGAGGGCATGGTGATCGGAACGGGCGATGCGAAGTCGTTTTATGACTATGTTCACGGCGAGCTGCGTGATAGCCCCGACGGAGAAAAGCTGGAGCCGGTATCGCCCGGTGAACACGGCCTGCTGTGGGCGGATTTCATGTATGGTAAAACCCGGGCCGATGCCGCCGGGCTGCCGGCCTGGCGCATGGAGCCGGTGCGCTACAATGAAAATCTGTACCGGTACAATCCGGTAGAGCGGGCTTTCCGTACCGCCGCACTGGTTAAAGGGGAGCATCCCTTTGTGCTGGTGGTTGACGACTATCAGAAGGATGATGCCACCCGCCTGTACGAGTGGATCGGCAATCTGGAACCCGGCACCGTTGAAACGGTTTCGCAGGACGGCACCGACCTCATTCTGAAGAAGACCGGGAACGACGATCTCGGCAACCGCCTGCTGGTGCGGGTGCTTCAGGCCGACGGCCCGGTGAGCGGACCGAAACTGCGCGAGCTGAAACTCGGCGGCATTCCCGGATCGCGGAGCGGACAGCCGGCCGCGCAGGTCCATTTTGCCGCCCGGGCCGTGGCGCCCGCTTTCAAGGTGCTGCTCTATCCGCATCGTGAGGGAGACCGGCTCCCCGAGACCCGCTGGAATGAAGCGCACGATACGGTTTCGATCCAGTTCCCGGAGCAGCTTGATGTGGTCAGCTTTAAACCTGATGAAACGGGGCGCACGACGGTTTCCGTTTTCCGCAATGGACGTGAGCCAGGCGAACTCTGATTTCTTGTACATAATGCACACAAAAAGATACGCTATGATATTACCTCATAAACTTAAAACCCTGTTATGGAGCGGTATTTGCCTCTGCTTCTGCATCCAGCCGGCTGCAGTGGATGCCGCCGCCCCGATCGCTTCAAACAGCAGGGTGCTGTTCCTCGGCAAGGAAGCGACGACGCACAAAGATGCGCTCGAGGCACTTTATACTGCCGATCCCTCCGTAAACACCTTGAACCTGACCTTCGACAGCTTTGACGTGGATTATGTGATGGATGCGCTTTTCACGGACCGCACCTACCCGAAGTTTATCAATGACTATCTGGATGCGCCCAAGCACGCGGACTATGTGAATGCGCTGACAGACAAACTGGATGAAAACTTCGATTATATCATCTACCTCGGTGAACCCGCCTATCTACAGGACAAACCCGAGCTGACCATGGCCACGCTGCTGTTCTTGCAGGCCTACTGCAGGACCGAGGGCCTGAGTTCCCAAATCCTGCTGCCGATGCTCTGGAATGCCACCAGTGCGGCTTCCCAGACGACAACCTTCCGGGAATACACCTATCGGATTGCGGATGCGCTGGGCATCGAGGCCGTTCCGGCCGGGTTAGCCTGGCATGATATCATCAATGATGGAGGTCTTACCGTTGCTGAGAGCAGCTTGACCGCGACGCCCTCGGCTGAAGCCCAATATACACTGGCGACCACCCTGTACAGTCACCTCTTTGAACAAAACGCCAACGGTAGCACCTACAGCCCTACGGGAATAGACGGGGCTGCGCAAAGCGCGATTCGCAGTCACACTCACACAGCATGGAGCGATGCCCTCACGGCCACCCATTACACCGGTGACTATACGTCGCCCTACATGACCATGTGGGCGACTCCCATGAACAAGAGCCGCAAGGTCATGACCAACGGCACCAGCACCGAACGACGAAACTACATCATGCTGGACAAGCTCTTTACCGCCGCCGGATATCCCGATTCCGCGGTTCGCTGGGATGGAAGCAGTGCGCCCTACAACGGCCATTTTCCCAGTAATTATAGCGACCCTGATGTGCAGGCGGGGGTAGCGGCCAACGATTTTGTCTTTACGGTTGGGCGCCGCTTGTCCAGTGCCTACTGGTATGAAGTCTGGATGACGGAGGTTCTCCTTCATGATCCGGATGCTGATTTGATTCACTATATTTCGGATTACCAGGTCAAGGCGGAGACGGAAGAACCCTTTGCGCATGGCCGTAAAGCACGAAGCCATACCATCGAAAACTTTGATGCATCCACAGGACATCCCAACGTACAGGCCATCCCCAATTACATTGGGTTCAGTTGGTTGGGTCTCAGGCGTCCGGATATCAACATGCATCAGGACTATACCCACTTAAGTGCTGTGGGGTCGGCCATCAACACGGCCATCCCTTACACCCTGGCCACCGGGGAGAATCCGGCGTTGCTACCGGATCCCCCCGTCGCTGCGTTGGATGACGAGATGTATGGGTCGGTGCTCTCCTTTGACGAACGCTATACCCTGAATGCAGCCTACGAACTGGCCTATATGCTGTCGGGCTTGCGCAGCCTGGATACCCCCATCGCTCCACAGGCCTTTGATCAGACCGTTCGCTTCGAGAACGACGGCGAGCCACAGCCCTTTTTTCCGCATGCCTTCGGCGCGTTCAACAAGACGCTGACTATGAATCTGGTCACTTCGCCCAGTGTGGGTTCGATTTCATTTGACGGACGACTGATGACCTATACTCCTCAACCCGGCGATGTGGGAGAGGTGACTTTCACCTACAATGTCACCGATGGCACCGATACCTCCGGCAATGCTACCGTTACACTGAATCCGGATCTTTTGGGCCAGGCCGCTTACAACCCGATTGCGAAAATTGGTGATAACGTCATCTGGAATGGTTTTCGCTGGACCGGCGGAAGAACTCTCGTGGTGGACAGCAACAACCAACTGGATTTTCAGGACCATCCGCTTCCGGGGGATCCCAATTATTCGGAGACCTTACGGGCCCATCGCTTCTATCTGGATCTGAGAAACAACGGCGGCATTTTCCAAGTCAGCAGCAAAGCTCCAGTCGATGGCGAGACCGATCTTTTCTCGCCCTTCGGCTGGAACGATGAGCCAGATGTGTCGTCCTTCTCAATGGGTGATGCGGATTGGGGGCAAGGCGGCAGCGGCTTGGCCAATCCAATCAACGGCTTTACCCCCAATGATGGCGTCGGCCTGGAAGAAATCAACTGGATCCTGATTCCGCAGGAATCCTATTCGTGGGAACCCTGGGAACTCTTTGCCGGGAACTCAAGGGCGATGGCGATCGGCATGATTTGGAATGATGACGGGGACGGACTCCTCGAGGACAGCGGGGATGATGCCTATATCGTCAAATACGCCCTTTCCGCGCATCACTATGAGGGGTATCGCAAGGCCTTCCCCTACATCGATACCACCGCTGAGCTCAATGCCGCCGTGGGCAATGTCGCCGTTCCGGAGATTCTGGTGTATGCGAATGAAACCGAAATTTTGGATGGCAGCACTGTAACCAGTGGTAGCGATCATACCCTTTTCGGCACCGCCAAGGTGGAGGGCGAAACGGTGGTGCATACCTTCACCGTTGAAAACACGGGCGGCGCTCCCTTGACGCTCAGCGATGTGAGTATTTCCGGTGACCATGCCGATGACTTTGTCATCACGGAGTATCCGTCAGGAACCATCAGGAACAAGACCCAGACCTCCCTGCAGATCACCTTTAATCCTTGCGCCGCCGGCGAGCGTAATGCCACCGTTACCCTCCAGAATGATGACCCTGATGAGGGCATGTTTTCCTTCGCGATTCAAGGGGTTGGCGCTACGGCAGCCGCCTCTACCTATATCAAGAAAATCGAGTATGTGGTGCTGGAGAGTCAGGCAAGCGGCACCCGCACGCCCCTCTGGAATGGCAGCAGTTGGGGGCCGGGTCTTGCTGTAGGCAATAATGGCAATATTAAATTCAACTTCTGGAGTGCGGCCTCTGGCGGCACCCGCTACCGCCGCTTCTATATCGACATGCGTACCGCAGGCACGTTTTATGCCGCGGAAGTCTATCTCTCTACTGCCTCGGAAACGGTGACATATTCTCCGCAAAGCTGGCAAAATGTGACCGGTTCAGTGAACCAGAACATGGGCAGTGGAGACTGGAATACGGGCGGCACGGGAACCGCCAGCCCGGTTAATGGCTTTACGGCCGATGACGGGGTGGGCGCCGAGGAAATCAACTGGATGATTTTCAGTAATGATACGTCTCCCGGAAATGCTGCAGCCATTGCCATCGGGCTGGTATGGGTTGATGATGGGGACGGACTCCTGGAGGACAGTGGAAACGACACGATCCTCATCAAATACGCCCTCTCCGCAAATCATCCCAGTGGGCAGGCGGCTGCCTTTGCTGAGATGGACACCCTGGCTGAACTGAATGCTGCAGTGGGTAACGTCGTTGCATCTCCGGAACCGGAAATCCTCGTCAGAGGCAACAGTCTCGAACTGACCTCCGGAGACAGCGAACCCCGCACCGCAGATCATACCGACTTCGGCACCGCCGAAAGCTTGAGCGGTACAGTAGCCCGTACCTTCAGCATCAAAAACTTCGGCACGGCTGATTTAACCATCAGCGCCGTAAACCTCACGGGTGCTCACTCGAATGACTTTATCGTGACGGCCCATCCCGCCGGCACCCTGGCCGCTGACAATGAAACCACCTTCACCGTTACCTTTGATCCTTCAGCGGATGGATTGCGCACGGCGACCGTCAGCATTGCGAGTACCGATGGCGAAGAAACCCCCTTCATCTTTACTGTTCAGGGAACCGGGGTCACGACATTCCCGGATACTGACGACGACGGCATCGATGATGACTGGGAAATGACGTACTTCAACAGCCTGACCAACGCCACGGCCACTTCGGACAGGGACGAGGATGGCAACTCGGATTATACGGAATTCAGGGCCGGAACCAACCCGACGAATGCGATGTCCTTCTTCGGCCTCAATGTGACCGGCATGGACATTCCCCTAAACGTAATGGACATTTCCTGGCCGTCGGCGACGGGGCGCACCTACGTTGTCGAGACGGTCAGTGATCTTGAGGGATCCTGGGATGTGCTACGGACCACTATCGTGGCCACCCCGCCAACGAATATTTTCGGGGTTACCATGACGAATGCACCGGCTGCGTTTTACCGTATTATCATCGAATAACCCGACGGAGCGTTTCACATGTTTCAATACGAACGAAATCAAATAGAATTTACCCCTCGGACGACAACCAAAAAGGATAAGAAGAAAATGAAAAATCGGCCCCATATGTTCACCGGCTGTTTCCTGATCCTGGCCATTGCCGGCTGCCAACCGGACATTCCGGATATGGAGACTCCAGAATCTGCTGCTCCCCCTCTATCTTCCCCCGCTTTGTCCATCCCGGAGGTCCTGCCGGACTCCCCCCCTCTGGATTCGTTCTATCGTTTCTTTGGCTTCGACCCGCGGGAAGCTCTGGATGGTGTCATCACCGTCCAGGAAGGACCCGACCTGGATATGATCGAACGGAATGATTTCTTCGGCTACACTCCGGAGGAACTTGCTGAGCAGTTCCATCACACCATCACCTTAAACTATGATTTTCGCGGCTTTGATCCTCAAAGCGTTCAGGCCCCGCCCCGGCCGGGGGTTCATCCCCGGGTCCTCTTCGGTCCAGACGAACTGCCTGCCCTGCGTGAAAAATTGAAAAACACGGTCCCCGGCCAGAAGGCCATGGCTGCTATAAAGAAAGAACTGGACAGTAATATCCGTAAGGAAGGGTCGGACACGACGCAAGGGTATCAGGATCTCATCGCCGGCAAGACCGACGTGCCGATCCATAAGAACATCACCATCGCCTACGCCGCGGCCTATGAAGCTTTCCGCTGTCTGGTTGAGGACGATGAAATCGCCGGCAGAGAGGTTGCCAAAGCCATCACCACGATCGCACGTATCGACCAGGCTGTTTTCGAAGAATCGATCGCGGAGTTTAAGGCGAAAAATCCCGATGCCGAACGCATTGATTTTCGCCTCACCACCAAACACAGTTCCCACAATGGAATCCTGGGTCTCATGTATGACTGGGCCTATGGGTGGATGGATGACCAGCAACGTCAAACGGTCCGCGAAGCGATTGCGCTGGCGTCCTCCAACATGACCCTACAGGGTGCGCAGACCCTCCGCACCCCGCGTACCAGCGGCAGTAACTGGATTTCCTGGACGGCCCGTCTCGTGACGCTATGCGCCGCCATTGAGGGCGAACCCGGTTATGATGCGACCTCCTATGATCATTCCGTGAATGCCTTGAAGTGGTTCTTTGCCCTGAGCGTGCTTCCGGAAGGGGAAAGTATGGAGGGCTGGGGGAAACAATTCCTGATGGCGGAGCTGGGCTACATCATGGCCCGTCGCGGCGAACCGATTCTCGCGCTGCAAAACGTCAAACAAAGCACCTTCCGCCAGTTCTGGCTCCACGCCCTCAATCCCTGGGGACGCAGCGGGAACGAGGATCATTATGGAGGTCCCTTCACCTTTTACGATTCCCAGGGCGGCACCGATAATAATATCCAGAGTATGTCTGACGTGCTCGTTTATAAAAAACTTTATCCCGAGGATCCTTACATTGACTTCATTTACCGCAATGCGGTCGGGGAGGATTACAAAAAATTCGATGACCGGGTAAACCTGCGGCACCACTTCTCCACCTACACCGGCTTCTGCATGGCCATCTTTGCGGCCACCTTTGACGAATCCAAAACCTGGGATCAAGCGAGGGACAATATCACCCTGGATGCGCCTCTCTCCTACTATGGATCCGATACCGGCACCATGATCACACGTTCCGGGTGGGACAATGACGCCCTCTATCTGTATTCGCTGAACCGGAATATCACCGGAGGTCATCGCTACGCGGACCGCGGCCACTTCAATGTGTACGCCGATGGACGCCACTGGGGTATCTATCAAAAGATGCGCCAGGTCCGTGAAGCCTACTGGCCGATGAACCGCAGCGTGGTGCTGGTTGATGGCCTCGGCCCCTCCATCGCGCCCGGTAAATCGATCCGCTTTAATGATCAGCCCCTGGCGACGTTTGCCGCTGGTGACTATAAGATTACGTACGACTACAGCAGCAACTATCTCTTCCCCAGCACCGATCGCGACAGCATCGTGGCGCTCCCTTACAGTTATAATGACTTCCGACTCACGCCGTCGGACCGCCCCACCTGGAGCATGCCCATTGAGCAACGGCCCGACTGGTATACCAGCCGCAAACCGAAACCCATCGGGGCGCGCCCGGGACCCACATCGTATTGGACTCAACGCTCTGTCCCGATGAAAAAGGCTTTCCGGACCACCGGACTGGTACGTGGAACCCATTCCTACATTCTGATCGTCGACGACATTCAGAAAGACGACACGGAACGTGAATATCAATGGGGCATGACGGTGGCAGAAGATGTCGAAATCCATCAAACCCGTTCCGGGTCCTCCCGTATAGCATTCCATGCCGATGCCGTTTTGAAGGAGAAAGAGCGATCCGTGGAAGAGAGCCGTTTCCTTCTGGTGCGCATGCTGCGTGCCGATGGATTACAAGGCGATCCGGCCATTTTGGATGTGGTCTCTAAAAACCCACCGCAAAAAAATACGATCATCCCTAAACTGACCTTTACTGCCAGGGCCACTGCCCCCAATTTCATCACCCTCATTGCCGCAGTGGATGCACCGGATGAGGCACCCACGACGTCGTGGAATCCGGATCAGACCGAACTCACCATTGAATGGGGTTCGCAGAAGGATGTGGTTGTATTTCAGCCGGATCGTTCCGGGAGACGCGTATTCACCATTCATCGAGGCGGCAGCATGATCGGGAGCAGCGATTGACGAATGAAACGACGGCTTAATAGATATGCCACATTATTGATCGCGATCATCGGTTTATGCACGACCACCCGTGCGGTGGTCTGGCAGTGGGCCGTTGATACCGGCGTAAAGAAACATGGAAAGGCTTTTCTCTGGGTTCCTCCAGAGTGCAGGCAGGTCCGTGGACTGATTGTCGGTCAACAGGTCATCCTGGAAAAGGCCGTATTTGAGGATCCGCAGATCCGGGCGGTCGCGGCGCAGCAGGATCTGGCAATCCTTTTTATCGTGCCCGGTGCGATTGCCTATGATGATTTCGGGCCGGATGGTCGGGGGGAGGCGACCTATCTTCGAATCGTCTCCGAGCTGGCTGAGGTCAGTGGCTATGCGGAGATCGCAACGGCTCCGTTCCTGACGATCGGTCACAGCGGCGGGGCGCTCCCGGCCTGGCGCCTGGCATATTGGAAGCCGGAACGGTGT